>JAUIIP010000142.1 GCA_030431555.1 bacterium | reverse complement strand
ATGTGCCGCATCTTCCGCACTGCGTATATCCTTTAGCGGAACGTTAGCGATCGGTGTTTCTTCCGAGATAGCGGTCCCCACCACGCGTACTTTACCGTCCACGAAGTCGTTTACTTCGCAGGCACCCGGCACTTCAACCAGGCGCATCATAACCTCGACGACTTCTCGGTCTGGATTGATAAACTCATCAAAAACTTCTCTGATGCGTTCCGACAAACCCCTATCATCGGTCAGCAAGGTCCTCACGCGTGCAATGATTCGCAGATTAGGACTGATGCTGTCTGCCAGCATGCATGAGATTAAGTTGGCTTCGTCGGAGTTAGTGGCGGCGATAAAGAGGTCAGCTGACTCAAGCCCGGCATCGCGCAAAGTTGTGATTGCACTGACTGTGCCTTTTACCGTTTGAATATCGTGTAAGGAGGCAAGAGACTCCAAGACATCAGAATTTTGATCGACAACAACCAGGTCGTGGTTCTCTTGAACCAGTCTCTCGGTTAAGTACGTCCCTACTCCGCCGGCGCCGGCGACAACTATCTTCACGCATCCCCCCGTACAAATAGTGAGGCAAATTATCCGAATATATTTACCACCTGAGCCGCTTGCGGCAAATTGGCAAAGATTGAGGGGGGCGAGGTAAGCCTAGATGAAAACCTAGGGCTATTCTGAAGAATCAGTCGCTGCAGTATCCAGCGCGGCTTTTGCTGCGGGTGCTGCTACGACTTCGTCCTTTTCCGAAGGAATTGCTTCTACTTCGAGCTTGTCACGCAAGGTAGTTGCGACTCGATCAAGCACGCCGTTAACGAAAAGTGGAGAACTGTCCGCTCCGTAGCGCTTGGCTATCTCGATAGCCTCGTCGATTGAAACGTTTACCGGCACATCTTCACACCAAGCAATTTCATAAGTCGCCAGACGCAATAAACTGCGATCAACTCGTGCCATTCTGGCCAAGCTCCAATGCTCACTAGCGCAAGAGATATGCGAGTCAACTTGTGAAAGGTTTTCGATTACGCCGCTGCAAAGCGAAAGCGCGTATTCGCTTACGCCCTCAGGCACGCCGAAATGGCTTAGACAAAATCCTGCTGTATCGGGATCCCAGGTTCCTAAGCTATCGCACATGAACAATGCTTGTAGAGCAGCTTCTCTCGCTTGACGCCGTAAACCCATCACCAACTTCTCCAAACAGCCAGAATTTCAAACATCCAGGAACCCAGAACTACACCTTGGCCAATTTGCAGCCGGTTCGTCTCAGCCGCCGCCTAGTGAACCGAGTTTAACTCCTGCGGAAATACTCGGTTAATGTCAGCACTCGGTAAACGTGATGTTTTACCCCTGTACGCCAACAATTTCCACTCTTCGACGTCTTCAGTCTAACTTAGTTATTGCTGCCAATCAGCCCCCTGTGACCAAAAGCAGGGTGAATGTTTTTTGCTAGTTTTTCTATAGTAAATTCAGCAACTAAGACGCAAGGGCCTTTTTGCATACAACAAATCAGAGACTGCCTATAAGGCGTTGAAATGACTTGATTTATCACTTGCTGGTTGATTTATGCCGCCAGTCGCCCCAGAATGACCGCTCATGAAGACGTTCGACGTAAATTTAATCATCCGCTCAAATATTATTATCGCGCTTTTCGCGCGATAAACCCTCTATTCCCGACATTACTGGATATTTCTGAAAACTAGCCCACTAGCCAGGCATCGATCCCTTCGAAGTCCTTCATCTGAGTAGAAGCTCCTCCGTCTAGTGGCACCCCTGAGATCAGCTCAGGCGTGCTGCTGACAGTCTCGTCCCTCGTGGACACGGTTTTAAACCCCTTGGAGGTGCATAATGGTAGAGGAGATCCTCACCGCAGGTTCAACTGATGCACAGCAACATCTAGCGACCTTCGCCGAGATGCTGTGCGAACTCTTTCGAGACCCCCCTTTCAACTTCGAGTGGCAGTTCGGCGACAGCGAGGACCCCTCGTCAGCGCTCGGATTTCTTACGCTGCTCAAGCAGGAAGGGGCAATGTTCTGGTACATCTCCGGCGAGGATGGCAAAATCGCTTCCTTTGCCTTCGGACTCGTGCTCACTGAACGGGTTATCGAAACACTGGGTCTCGCCGACTTCGAAGGCACGATCCATCCGCAGCCCGGCGACTACTACTGCGCCGGTGCCGCAACTGCCAAGCCTTATCGCAAGCGCGGTTACTTTTCGGCCCTGGCCGAGAAGCGTCTCGACGCCGCTCGTGCGCACGGCTGCCGCAGGGTCTGGGTTCGCACGCACACTCAGTGCGGGATCGTTCGCCACACGTACGCCGACAATCGAGGTTTCGAGATTGCCGGCACGTACACTGCCAACCAGGGCAGCGGTACGATGACCAGCGTGATGATGTACAGAGATCTACTGGAATGCTGAGGAAGGGAATAGAAACTCATCCTCGTCGCTCGATGTGCTGCTGCATTCATCTCACCCGGAGGTTTATCCCCTGACGAGACTGCCGCAGCACACCGATCATTGCCCTAGGCACTCAACTTAAGCAGCGCAACACAAATTCCAACCCACAGCATGCCCGCCCACTGCGGCTTACCCAAATGCTCACCGTAGAGAAAGTGCGCGAATATACTGGAAAAGACTATCATCGTCGCGGTAAGGGCTGCTGCGACTCCCATAGGTCCCAGCGTAAGCGCGTACATATAGCATCCACTGCCCACAACGGTCGGAGAACTATAGAGCAAGATCTTCGTAAAATCCCTGATCGTTATTCGTTCGAGCTTTGTCTCCCCCAGCTTACTGCGCAGTGCAGCGATAGCGAAGCCAAACACACCTATTGCGCCTTCCCACACGTATGCCGCGATAAATGGGGAAGACTCCCGAGAAGCCGCGCCGACCAGCACATAGGCCAACCCCAGATAGCTGCCGAAGGTCATGCTGTTCAAAGCTCCAAGCAGCGGACGATGCTCCTTTGGTGCAGTGGCGATGTTTCGCTTAACGCCAAGAAACGCCACGCCGGACAGAAGACCTACAATCAGCACAAATTGAACCGGCAGAATAATTTCACCAAAAACAAGGGAGCTAACGGCAATGACCACCAGTGTCGCGAAGCTCATCGACATTGAAGTTGCGACACCAACATGTAAATAACGATAAGCATTCGCGTTGCACCAAGCCCCGAGCACAGACGCAAAAGAAGCAACCAAAATATCGGGAATCACCGACTTGACCGATTCAAAATCCTCGGGAGCTGCTAAAAGCAGCAGCGGGGACATAGAAATACAAAGTGACAAACCGCGATAGGCGATCGCCGAGAGTGTGTCGATGCGCCGATAGTAGTAGGTCATCAGTGTGCTTTGCAGCGAATACCCGGCGGCGGCCATTATTGAAAGTGTATAGAAAAGCGTCATGCGACGCCGATATTAGGCGATTGGCTTACGCCCGGCAAAAACGAAATATGGAGCTTTCAGGCCAAACAAATACGGCACCTTGCCCCTGCGCTCCTTGAGGACGACCGGCTCAAAATTCTCAAGAAGAAACGGTAAATGCTCCTGATCGAAATGCACACCATCCAGCCCAAACCAAGCCGGCCACAAACGGCGCTCCGACCAGCTGTGCCGCACAAAACCGGGGCCCGGCTCAGCGCGAGATACATAGAAATCCGTAACGCCAATCAAGCCGCCTGGTGCCAAGATCTCAGCTGCATGCTGCAATATTTTGCGCCAAGACGGAATCATCGTCAGCGAATAAGAGAAAGTTATCAGCTGAGCGAGTCCGCGCGGTGGTTTGAACTGTGCAGCGTCAGCCTCAACGCAAAACACGTTATCCCATCCACGAATCTTCGCCCGCTTTCTCGCAAGCTCGATTAGCGGTGAAGCTAAATCAACCAAATAAATCGACGAGAAACGGCGCCGTAATTCTGTGCTTAACTCCAAATTTGATCCTGTCCCAGCCCCCATATCGATCCAAGTTTGTCCGGGCTCGATCAGGTCCTCTAGCGCTGCAACTAACTCTGTGCGGCCATGCAGCAAACGTCGTCTGAAGCTGTCATAGTCCTGCGCCTGGCCTCTGTAGAAGTTGTCCAATCTCTCTTTGTGAGTCGAGCCGCGCTGCCTAGTAATTGCCAGATGGTAAATCGTGCGTATATCGTGCAGCAGTTCCATCGCTACGCTGCAGCTAAGTACGCGACGTAGAAACTTCCATATGTATGAACTCGGTCGTGTTCGTGCAAGTCGTCTGCAAGCTTGGTGTTGTAGCGAAGCAATTCGCCGACGCGTGCGTCAGAGCCGCGGACTTTAACCGGCAGCGGATCGACATAATCAACCTTCAGCCCACCGCTTCGAAAGATAATGCGACTATTCAAGGCTGCACGATCGACAATGCCCTGCCACTCGCGCTCAAGGACATCGTGGCGATTACTCGCAAGCCAGTCCATGTGGTCCAGCAGAACGAATCGGCCTATTTCCGCCTCAGTGTTACGCAGGAAATTATCAACCGAGTCAGTATGCACACTGACGCTCTCGCAGAGACCGCCCTTAAGCCGACTAAAACCGTCCTCAGTGAGATACTCCGGACAGCACTCGTGAGTGTAGCTGCCGGTCAAATATACCCGCCAAAAGTAATTATCATTTAGAGGCAAATTACGAAAAACTGCTTCGATGCAGTCCTCGATATACTTAACCAGGCCGCCGATATAGTTGTTCTCCACTTGGTGGCGCTGAGCTCGCGGAACTCCTAACAGAGCCATTGTCGCGTCTTGATTCATTACCCAGCGCAGCATCGGCGTCCAGAACTCCTTAACGAGTCCGTCATAATGCCAGTGCTGCTCTTCGGGCGTGGAGGACTCCAGTAAACTATGAATTCGATGACGTATCCGCGCACCTTTATCAATGTAGGTATTGATAAATCTCGCAAAGAAGCCCGAAGACCCTCGAAAATAAAAACTTGAACGCCAACCTCGACCTGCAAAATAACTTATATGTTTGTCCCAGTATCGGCGCGCATAAGGCGATAAATGACCTCGGAGCAAGCTTTCGTAAGTCCGCTCATGCTGAGGCAGAACACCTCGGCCGAACATGTCGAAAAAAGTGTCATAGCTAAGCTCTTTGATTCCGGCGAGCTTCAACTCGAGCAGCGCATTCTGCCGAGGATTCATATCCACAGCGTACACATGCTCCGCTCCTGCAAGTAGATAATCGAGCACATTGCAGCCTGCGGAAGTAATCACAAGCATGCTCTGACCTTCCACATCGAGCGCCTGGCGGTCGATTCTCGGATCTTCCCAGCATGTGTTGTAGACTAGATGATTCCCGTGAACGAAGCGGAAGACGGCAGAGCTTAAATAATCTTTCACCAGCAACTCCTTTTGAAAGAGATTGCTGAGATTATCCTAAGAACGGGCATGTGCCGCTAAGGAAAACGTGATGCTGAACAGATTTCTAACGCTTAGAGCCAGTGCCCAAGACGATCTTTCTTAGTTTGAATATACTTTTTACTAAGATCACCGGCAGCCGGAGCGAGCTGAATCCGCTTACCAACACTTACTCCAAACTTTTGCAGAGAACCGACTTTTTCAGGGTTGTTTGTAAGCAGGGAAACTCTGCGCAGACCCAGGTCCAATAGTATCTGAGCTCCGGCGCGGTAATCACGTAAATCAACTTCAAAGCCCAAGCGCAAATTCGCATCGACGGTGTCTAAACCTTCGTCTTGGAGCTTGTACGCCTTTAGTTTGTTGCCGAGACCGATTCCCCGGCCCTCTTGGTGCAAATAAACGAGAACCCCCTCCCCCGCCGCCAATATCTGCGACAAGGCCTCATCGAACTGGGGACCGCAGTCGCACCGTTGACTGGTGAAGACATCGCCGGTCAAACACTCCGAATGAATTCTCACCAAGCAGCCGTCTTTTGGATCACCTACCACAAAAGCGAGCTGCTCTGTGTCATCGGCTTCATCTTCGTAAACCAGCACTTTGACCGGGGTATCCTCACAAGAGAAAAGCTCAGCGACTCCCTCAAGCGGAGCCTCTGCGACTCTGCGCAGCTTCACTTCATTGCGGAGTCTGTACTCGGCAATTGCCCGAACACTCGTAACTGGAAGCGAATGAATCTCACAAAACTGCTGAAGCTCTTCGCCGCTTATCATTCTTCCGTCAGGTGCCATGACTTCACAAATAACACCCGCCGGTGTACATCCGGCGAGTCGCGCCAAATCAACTGACCCCTCCGTCTGGCCGACTCGACGCAGGACACCTCCGTCGTCGGCACACAGCGGGAAAACAAAACCCGGCATGACAAAGTCGCTCGCCTCTCCTCCACTGGCACACTCTTTAATAGTCTTCGCCCTGGCAGCCGCGGTAACGCCTTGGCCAACCACGGATAAGTGATCGATGCTTACGGTGAAATTAGTCCCCAGCGGTGCCTGGTTGTCACTGACTTGCAGCGGGATCTGCAGCTCCTCGAGACGCGCTTTAGTTAAGCTCAAACAGATCAATCCCTTGCCGTGCTGCAACATGAAATTTATCGATTCTGGGGTAATGCGGTCAGCCGCGACCATAAGGTCGCCTTCGTTTTCCCGATCCTCGTCGTCGACAATTATTACAGGTTTGCCCGAGCGAACATCTTCTAGAATCTCTTCGACAGGTAAGATCTTAAGCGCCACGATTCACTCCCTTATCGGAGATACTCAGCACACGCGCCACGTAGCGAGCAAGCATATCCGCCTCAATGTTTACCTGCATTCCAGGCTGGAGCTGTGAGAAAGTTGTGTTCTGCAAGGTGTGGGGGACAACATAGACTGAAAAAGTTTCATCCCCCACCTCTCCGACAGTCAAGCTTACGCCCGAAACTGATATGGAGCCCTTTGGCGCCACGAGATTCGTAATAGCTTCCGGCAGCGAAAATACGAATTTACGGGTCTCGCCCTCGACCTCAACGGCTAGCGTATCAGCGATCGAATCAACGTGACCAAAGACGAAGTGTCCATCGATTCTGTCATCAAGGCGCAGAGAGCGCTCGATATTTATTAGATCCCCAAGACGCAAGTTACCGAGGGTCGTCTTTCGCAGAGTCTCGCTTGCAACATGAAAAGTGGCCGTCTCCCCGGAGAGACCCGCTACCGTAAGGCAGACTCCGGCACAGGCGACCGAATCACCCAACGCAGTTTTTGCTAACAGTGCACTACGAAGTGTCAGCTCTCTTCCTTCCGGCTGATCACTCACGCTGAGGACATCAGCGGTATCTTCGACTATCCCTGCAAACAATGGAACTTCCTCAATCGGCTTCTCGAAGCAAGAAACTAACATCGGGCTCGTTGACGCGGCACAACAACATGTTGTCCGGACCGACCATTCGGCTTCTAAGCAGCCGTAAGCGCGGAGCGTCGCGCATCGACGCGATCTCGCCGCCGTCAAACCATACCTTCCCACTCGAACCCAACAGTAATGGGCCCTGATATAACATAAAACGGTTAACCAGGCCCTTTTCAAGCAGACTGGTGGCGACTCCTCCGCCACCTTCGCACATCACAGATTGAATACCAGCCTTGCCCAAATGTCTGATCAGCGCATCGAGATCAACCTTTCCATTTGAGCCTTCAAGCGAAACTATCTCCACTCCAGCCAACTCCAGATCGCGCCTGCGCTGATACGAAGCCCGCGAGGTGGTTGCGATCATACAAATCGGCGATCGGCCGCGCTCACCAAGAGCCAGCGGTCGATAAACATGAGAGTTGATGTCTGTCCGAAGCGAGCTATCCACGACAACCCTAAGCGGCTGGGGCCCCTTACCTGTTCGATTAGTGAGACGCGGGTTATCACGAACGACGGTTCCGGCACCTACGAGCACTGCGTGGACATGTCTGCGCAGCCTCTGAACGTGCGCTCTTGCAGCAGGAGATGAAATCCATTTCGATTCGCCGGAAGAGGACGCGATGCGCCCGTCGAGTGATGAGGCGAGCTTTAACAGAACAAACGGACGTCCGGTCATAGCCCAGTGAATCCATCCCCGGTTCATTTCGATTGCGCGCCGACCTCGAAGCCCGAGCTCAACTTTAACACCCTTGCTACGAAGCTCCGCAATTCCACCACCTTTAACTTTAGGATTCGGATCTCGCATTGCAATCACAACTCGTGAGATGCCCGCCGCCAGAATTGCTTCCGTGCACGGAGGAGTTCGACCATAATGATTGCATGGCTCCAGGGTTACAAACAGCGAAGCCCCTTTCGCCCTTTCGCCCGCCGCCTTAAGCGCCTCAACTTCAGCGTGCGCCTCACCAGCCTTGCGATGCCAACCCGAACCGATGATTTCGCCGTCTTTCGCAACCACCGCTCCGACAAGCGGATTGGGAGCGGCAAAGCCGCTTCCCCGCCGGGCTAGCGCAAGCGCACGATCCATCAATGAATTGTCTGAGTGCGTGTCGGTGGACATCAGCGGAGACCTCTACTTGCTGCGCTTAGCGCTAGTGAGCGGAATCGGCTGCTGCTTACCCTTGCTTGACTTGACCGATTCTCGGCTGGGTTTTGCCTCCGTCGTCGACAGAAAGGAGCGCAGCGTCTCCATAAACTCGCTTACATCGGAAAACTCCCGATATACTGATGCAAAACGAACATAGGCCACCGGATCGAGCTGTTGAATCTGCTCGATAACCAATTCGCCAATCATTTCGCTGGAAACTTCTTTTTCTCCGGTCTCTAAGAGCTTTGATTCGATAAGTTGAACCACTTCTTCCATTTGATGGACGCTTACTGGGCGCTTTTCGCAGGCCTTCTTCAACCCACTCAGCATTTTGTATCGATCAAATGCTTCACGCTGGCCGCCCTTCTTGACGACCATCGGCAAAACTTCTTCTATTCTTTCGAAAGTGGTGAAACGAAAAGCGCACTGTTCACATTCGCGGCGGCGTCTGACGCTCCGTCCGTCGCCTCCCTCACGGGAATCAACTACGCGTGTTTTTGAGGAGCCGCATCTTGGACACTTCACTTTAGCCCCCTGCCCACACGGGGCAAACTACTAGCCGTTAA
>JAUIIP010000141.1 GCA_030431555.1 bacterium | reverse complement strand
AGGCGCTCAAGTGCTTCCGCCCCTTTGGATTTCTGCGACAAGAAGGATAACCCAGCATTGCCCGAGGGCTCAATGATGTTTAGTGTGCAGTTCTCGCCTCCGTCCTTAACAAGTCTAAAGTCTTTTTCGACACCTGCCTGATCGCTGCGCCATTTGTTTGTGCCAAATCCAACTCCATAGCCATCCTCGATATCGCTCATGAACTTGGCTGTGGTAAACTCCTCACCGCACTTGCCCCAATCTTGTTTTGCAGCGACGAACTGTCGTTTGACTTCTGCGACTCGCACGAAGTTGCATTCTCGGGCAGCTGTAGTGTGTTGGTCTCTGAAGAAGGTGTACTTATCCTGGATAGAATTCTTCTTTGAACGCACTTCCTCGATGAGCTTCTTGTGCTCGCTCTCGAACTTTCCGCGATAATCGACGAGCATCTTGCGAACTGAATCACCCCCTTTCTCCGAATCAGCGAGCCCGCTAAACGCCTGCGCGAAATCTTCGTCAAATCCTAGCCCGGCTACCTTGCGGTAAACGCTGTCGACTGGCTCGGTCTTGTCGAGTTCGACGCCATTGAATGAGCCCGTCTCCCGCAGATCATAAAGCCCACAGAGTATTTGCTTCTCATACCAGGCGTAGTGGTCTCTAAAACGCTTTAGGTGACGCTGCGCTTCGCCTATAAATCCGTGCGTCTTCGCTTCCATCAGGTCGGGGTTGCACTCTTTGCGGCCCTCTTCGATTGCTGGTTCGATATTTGCTCGCCACATTTTCAGTAAGTTGTCTCTGAATGTTTCGAGATCCTGGAGTGCGAATGCGACACTGCGCCCGCGGTCGAAGACCGACTTGGACAAATTTGAAGCGATGTGAATCGGGTCGTAATAACTCCATGCCTTGGTGTTCAGTCCTCTGACTTTGCTGCGAAAGTCAAACATGTCTTTGACCAGCATAGCTGTGTCCGCAGCTTCGTTCATAAGGGTGACGAACGCATCACGACCGGCGCGGTAGCGCGGCGAGGCCGGATAGGCACGGACGGCGACATTACCGGCACATTTAACAAGGCGAAATATTGTTTCTTCTGCTTTGAGCGCTGCACCTATTGGGTTCATGCGGCCTCTGCGACCGTGCTTAGCAAGAACCTCGTTGATCATGTCCTGGTTTGGCATGTCTTCGATGACATTGAAAAAGTCGTGGGCGGACTTTAGGTCGCCTTTGATGAACAGAGGCTTAAGCGCCTGTGCTTGCTGGACCCCGTAGATTTCACCTAAACAGGCGTTGATGAATGCGTCTCCTGCTCCGTTCCAGTCGACATTCTTTTCCCAGAAGCCATGGGGGCAGGCTGCGTAGCCGCTCGGAGGCTCGGGATAGGGGATTTTTGCCAGCCAAGGGTCGGGGTCACTCTGTCCGGGACGTTCGAGTGTTATCAGGCCACCCTTGCTGCGGCCAAACTTTATAGGTGCAGCTTCAGACGGAGTCGGAAAGCCCACAGCGAGTGCGAGCAACAGAGCGCAAAACGGCCTAATCAAAAGGTTTACTGCAGAAAAAATCTTAGCCACGGTGTTCGCTGTTTGCGCTTGAATTGATATTCACCTGAGGTCGGCTTATACTACGCGAATGCTAGGGAAATGTCGAAAACGACCGTACGGGGCCGCGCGGATGCACCAGTTCATGAGTTTTTCAATGCTGTCGAGATTGCTTGCTGGCCTTTTGGCTGCGGCATTTTCCGCACTTTGTGGCTGCTCGGCGCGCAGCGGTGAAAGTCTCGTTTACCAGCCGGAAAGCGTGCGTGAGCTGCCGGAAACCGATTTTACTATCGCAGTTGTGCCGTTTAGTGATCGCTTGAGCGGTGCGCCGAAGAAGGGCAGCTACGTTTCCGACCAAGTTGCGTACGGCTTGCTGATGGATTTGCGCGAGAGCGAGGCAGCTAAAGTCGTCCATTTTTCGCCGGAGCTGCTCGGGACCTACGATTTGATAATTGACGGATCAATTAACTCTTTATCGGATATTACCTACCGTATTCAGAGCCCCTACCAGCAGTTTAAGCCGCTGGTAATGCAGTACACTGCCGACGGGAAGCCCAAGTCTGCCGAGCAGCTTGACGTATTTCGTTATTTCACTGACGTTGCGCAGAGGCATAATGCGTCGTTCTTGAAGGATGCTGCACCGGCAATCGAGAGTCTGAAGCAGAACTTAGGCAATCTTCAGACGCTGCGCACCTTGCGCTTCTATTACTCCCTCGATCCCGAACTAGAAACAATTCTCAGAGTGCGTGCTCGGGAGAAAGCCGGTCCACGGCATGGTTCGCCCTATTATCAGCGGCTCGTTGCTGAGATTAAACGTCGCCAGACAATGCTGGATCAGTATAAGGCGCTTGAGGAAACCGCAGTTTCAAAAAAGCAATCAGTGCGCTTGAAGGCGCAGGAGCAGCGCGTGAATCATATACTTGCTCTCGGCACGTATGAGCGCAAGCTCGAGGAGCACGAAGAGCAGATTGATGAAATGAACTCTTCGATGCAGATGAGCCAGGTAACAGGAGCAATCGTATCCGGCTTGCTCCCGACGCTCCAAGCCGTCGGTAGCGCCGCGGCCGGAGGCGGAGGTATGGGCACATGGCACCGTGAGCATACTCTGCAGGCGCTGCAGGATACTTCTACGGCGCTCAGCGCCGCGCCGAAGGTCCAGCTAATTCAAAAGCCGGATTATACGCCTTACTATACGAACCTGGAAAAGAAAGCATACAAGCTTAAGCAAATGAAGGTCGATCCTTTTATGGATTCGCGACGGGGATCGATTTTAGAGATGCGAAAGCGCTTCCTGCGTCAATATCAGTCTAAAGTAGTTCCTCTAGACGAACTGCGCTGACGTTTCCGATGCTTCTTCTTTTGACGATGCTTTCTACACTCGTCTAAGTCGGGATTGTCTTTGCATGCCTTGGCGGCCGCTGACCGTCGTCGGAATCTTTCACATCGTTCGTCGCCTGGGTTCTCCTCGCAGCGTCTGCGAATTTCATCTTTTCTAGCGCGTCGCTGTTCTTTGGCTTTTGCGCACTCCTCGCTATCAGGATTCTCCGCACAGATTTTCCGAATCTGCTGTCTGCGGCTGTGCCGCCGCTGCCCCACTGGGCGCTTGCATTCCGGCGCCTCAGGATTGCTGCTGCACAGCTCGCGCAGCCGCTCCCGTCCGCTCATGTCGCCTTCTTGTGCCAGAGCCTGTGGAGCAGCTAGTAACAGCAGGGCCCCAAGCAGGAGAAAAGGTTTTAATGGTTTCATAGTGTTATCCCTACAATTGAAACAATAGTCTGGCGATTAGTCGCTTCTAGGCGTCCGGAGGTTTACCGGGCGGGCTCAAGAGCTTTGAACCAATCTGTCCAGTATCAATCCGAAAAAAGAGTCCTCCGAGCCGACATAGAGCCAGCCTAGATGACTAAAACAGCGTCGGCAATTGGCATACTGCCAGCTGTAGCCGGCAAACCACGTGAACTCAGATGTTAGCGCACCTTCGGTCAAGCATCCCGGAGCTTCGTTGAAGCAGGCAATCTGGAAAAGGATTCCGGCGGGATTGGCAAAGGCGTGTTCAGTTCTTCCGGAGCGGCTGGACAATGCGCTGCGATTAGCTATGCCGGCCAAGCAGCGACCGCAAAGAAAATCGCTGCGGTTTGATTGTTCTCCTTCACTGTCGTCGAATTCGAGATTTGTGTCGGGGTTAGTCTTTCCGCGGGTTTCCCTGAGTTCGAGCACAGCGCTAATCCGATTCGGGTATATAAAGTCCGGAGGCGGTGCGCTCCCAGCTGTCATAAGGCGGGCTGATTCTGATTCGTTTCGCATCGAACGAAAGCCCCCTGATCATTGAGCCCGTGTTGTGAAAATTGAAGTTCCTAAAACGATAGTCAGAAAATGGCGTGTGGGTATGGCCGAAGTATATATGGGACACGCCGCTCAAGATATCGGGATCCACGTTGTAGAAGTAGTCAATGATGCGCTTGCAGACAATTCTCTTAGGGTTCAGTAGATAGGTGGACTTGTGCAGGCCCAAGTTGCATGCACTCTGGTAAATATGTGACAGCATGCGGCCGCGGCCCCGCTCTTCATCGAAGCGAGAGCGGTATTTGAGCAGCCGGTCCTGAGTCATGTTTTTGCCGTGAGCTGCGTCGCCGTGAAGAAATAAGGAGTCACCAAGACGAGCGTAAAACGGATGCCAAATCAAATTATCGTGCTTTTCAGAAAGTTCTTGTAGTTTGCTCAAAAACAACCTGCCGCTGTCGTGGTTGCCTAAAACAAAGTGAAACTGAGTTCGGCCGAAGCTTGAGACGAGTTCATCGAGCCATTCGGCGGCCTTCTCGACGGACTCTTCCAGCGTGCCTAAGGTCGTCCAGCGAAAATCAAAAATATCTCCGTTGAAGACAAACAGCTCGGACTGCTCAACTTTACTCCGTATGAGATCAAGCTGTTGATCCGCAAATGACCTGCGTGAGAAAAGATGCAGATCGGAGATTACGTAGCCGTGTTTCTGTTCGCTTTGGTTATCCATCGACTGCTGATTATAACATAATGTTTAGAACTGGACCCCCAGTTGATATGCTGAGGATACATATGCTACCTAACTGCTCGTTGGGGCACGGCGGAAGGCCGTGCGATGCGCATCAAGCTACTTCGATAGAACGCTGCTAACGCTTGTCGAATATTGATATAAAGTACCGAGGCAGCAAAATGGCCGAAAACGACAAATATAATCCCCTTGCAATGACTCTTCGATACTTGAAGAATTTTCTGGGCGACAGGAATGTTGCTTCAATTGCGCCGACAAGTCGAGCGACGGTAAGGCGTGTATGCAGCGCGATAGATTTTGCTAAGGCTAGGGTGATAGTTGAGTATGGCCCCGGCGGGGGGGTATTTACACGCCACCTGCTCGATTGTATGCGGCCCGACTCCCGACTTATTGCCATAGAGAAGAACGGGCCGTTTGCTAAGGAACTGCGCAGCTCAATAAATGACCCACGCTTGAGTGTGGTTTGCGACGGAGTTGAGAAAATCGTCGACATACTTAAAGATCACGACATCGAGGAAGTCGATTATATTATTTCAGGTGTGCCGTTCTCGTTTTTTTCCGAAGATGTGCGCCGGCAACTCGTTAAGGACACCAGCGAAGCGCTGGTTCCCGGCGGTTTGTTTCTAGTCTATCAAGTCAATCCGGAAGGGCTGGCCGAGCTTTTAAGCACGGCTTTTGAGGTAGGCAAGCCTAAGCGAGAACCGCTTAATTTGCCTCCGCTTTGCATTTATACGGCCCAGAAGACTGCTGCGGCTGCAAGCTAAAATTCAATGGTCTCAAGATACTCGGCGGGAGAGGCCTTCCACCCGAGCTGACTGCGAAGCGTCGCAGCGAACTCATGGCTTGCCTCGGGCTCGCCGTGAACAATCTTGGCTATAGACGGTGAGCCGCTTGAGCTTTTGAGCCAGCGAAGCAATTCCGACTGATCGCCGTGAGCTGACAAGCCGGAAACTGTTTCGATTTGTGCTCGAATCGGGATCCTGCTTCCAAATATTTTAACTTCTCTGGAGCCGCTCTGAATAATTCTGCCACGGGTTCCCTCCGCCTGGTATCCGACAAACAACACGGTTGTAGTCTCGTCGTCGAGCCAGTTTTTCATATGGTGCAAAATTCTACCGCCCGTGATCATCCCGCTTGCCGATATTACGATGCGAGCTCCTTTCATAAAGTTTAGCCGCTTAGACTCCTCAACTTTTCGGCAGAAAGTGGTATTTGCGGTAAGCAGGGGAGTTTCGCCTTCGTTGAGCAGCTTGGAGGATTCCGTGTCGTAGTCATGCTTGAAGTCGCGGTAGATCTTTGTTGCGTCGACCGCCATTGGGCTATCGACGTAAACCGGCAAGACTGGAATCTCTCCGGTTCTCTCCAACTGCGCCAAGTAGTAGAGCAGATTTTGGGTGCGTCCGATTGCAAATGCAGGAATTATAATTGGGCCGCCTTTGTCTGCGGCGGTTCTTATTATTTGAGCCAGCTCAGACTGTATATCAGCCGCAGCGTGAAGCCGGTTCCCATACGTAGATTCGCATAGCAAGACATCGCCCAAATCCACTCCGCAGGGATCGGGAAGGATCGGGACATTGTAGCGCCCAATATCTCCTGAAAACGTGATGCGTTTTCCGAATACATCGACGGTTAAGGAATTGGCTCCGAGGATATGACCGGCGCAGCGCGGCAGTACATGAATTTTAGGATGTATTTCGGTCTCCCGATCCCGCTCAATGCGTTTTAGTTGCAGAAGCGTCTGCTTGACGTCTGCCGCTGAGTACAGCGGTTTGGCCGGATGATGCTTCGAGGTCTGATGCTTATTGGCGTAACGCGCTTCTTCTTCCTGAAGGTGAGCTGAGTCAGGCAGCAGGAGCTCAAGCAGCTCGGCGGTGGCATGGGTGCAGTAAATCGGACCGCGATAGCCTCTGCGTACCACAAGCGGCAAATAACCGGTGTGGTCTATGTGGGCGTGGGTCAGAACAATCGAAGAAAGAAGGCTTGGGTCGAATTTCGGATCTTCCCAGTTTCGCAGGCGAAGCTCCTTTCGCCCTTGAAATAGGCCGCAGTCAAACAGCACACGGTGCGGACCAGCTTCAAGGAGAAACTTGGAGCCGGTCACCGTCTGGGCGGCTCCGTGAAAGGTCAGACGAACGCTTGGTTTTGATTCCGGCACAGGCAGTGTCCCGGACTATAGTACGTCCTGAGCCGCTTGAAGAACGTCGATATAGCTTACAATGCCGACCAGCGTTCCATCGGTTACGCTGGTGACGGGAATTGCTCCGACTTTATGCTCAATCATGAGCTCGATAACTTCGCTGATTTCTGCCGAAGGAGCCACTGCAATGACGTCGCCCTGGACAATATCAGCTAAGCGGGTTTCAAGCCTTGAGAACGGATCGCCGCCGGTGTCGAGTTCGTTGTCTAATGGAAGTGTAAACTCTTTGAGATCCTTATCGCTAATCATTCCAATCAGCACACCTTCGCTAGTTACCGGAAGATGACGAATGTCGGCGTCGTGCATCGTGCCAAGAGCGTCACGAATGCTATCGGTGGTTTCGACAGTCAGAGGTTCGCTGGTCATGATTTCTTCTACAAGCATTGAGGTATTCTCCTTATTAGTGCTCGCAAGCAAGCAACTTCTACCGTTTGCTGAGGGGCTTTGTCAATTATCTCGGCTGTCTTCACTCCAAGTGACAAGCCCCCTGATTTTCTTCCCTTTGCGTCTGAGTTTACAGCCGCCATTAAGTCTACCCGTATGGACATCTATCAGTTTAATTGTGACAGATACTGAGAGGTTTTTCGGGCAGCTCACAATGTAGACTCTGGAGAATCCCTCATATTCACGAGTGAACCTAAGTTTCGTAACCGATTTTTGCGGCAAGACCACCTCGTCACCCGGTCTGAATGTTTTTCGAAAGCTGGTTCTCGCACCCTTTACATGAACATCATCGACAACGAATTCATTGTATTGTTTGTCCTGAATGTCGTTGCGAATTAACAGGTGCCCCGGGGGGCCGGAGGCTCGCTGACAACTGCCAAGTGCTAGGAGGGCGGCGAAGACGCAGGCTGTCAAACATAACAAATCTCTAGCTTGTCTAATCATGGCGCATTAAGATTTCCTAGCTGGATGGAGTGCTTGTCCGATGACGACCCACATGATGATAGCGACTGTCGCTTGGCTGCTGCTAAGCGCCGGATATGTTCTTCGCACGAGGAAGTTCATACACGTTGCGCTGATGCACGGAGCTATTTTGCTCGATATGACACTCGTTGTTCACTTGCAGCTTACACGAGACGCGGTACAGACGGCAGCGAGCTTTTCCTTGGCTTGGGCGGAGCAGGCGCACATACTGTTCTCGACTATTGCACTGTTGCTTTATTTTCCTGTGCTCTGGCTGGGGTGGAGGCTGTTGTTTGGGGCCGGAGCCGTTTCCGTTCGTAAGACGCACATCAGGCTCGCTTTAAGTGCATACCTTTTTAGAACCTTAGGCTTCGGCTTTATGTTTTCCATGTGGCGCGTCTAGCCCGCTGCCTGCCGAAAGAAATGGGAATGTTAAAAGCCTATGAATATTAGTGCTTTTGTGAAGCAGATCCTTCTGTCACCTTTAGAGACTGTTTGAGTTACAAGTCATGCTTTTTGCGAAAACACTGTTGAGTGTCGTGCATCATGATTGGTAGTTGAAGAGAGCAGGCTAAAAAAAGACGCAGTTTTTTGTTATGAATTGTCTTGGCGCTCCGCGTTGCTTACATTTCATCCCGGCCCCCAGTCTTGCCCGTTTCGCAGACAAGATTCCAGACATAGACGCTGATGGATTTGTTTTTGATATCAATACGTCCGTCTGCTCGCCGAGTGACACGGCGACTCGCGAGAATCTGAGCAATTTTCTTCGCCAAAATCGGCCCGAGCGTGAAGTAGTTGTGCGGATATCTTCGCCGCGCACTGAAAGTTTTCTAAACGACCTGGATTACTCCCTGTCGCTTTGCCCCGACACCTTATTCGTTTCCAAGCTCGAAAGTGAGGACGAGATGCGGTTCCTAGCAGATAAGCTGTCTCAAGCCGAGACACGCTGCGGCCGACCCTTGTCGCTTTTTGTCTCCATCGAGTCACTGCGCGGACATAATCGGCGAGACTCAATTCTAACCGCGGTAGACTGCCTCTCGCTATACGTCGTCGGATACGAGGATTTGTCTTCTTACATGGGTATTGTGCGTCCCAGCTTGTTTGAATCCAGCCCACTGAGAACTGTCGTTGAAAACAGCATCAGAAGTGCTCACCAGGCGGGCGTTCCGATTGTTGACTCGGTTTCATTCATGTACCGCCCCGGCGAGCTAGACGAGTTTCGTGCGGAAGTCGAGTGCGGAAAGGAGATCGGTCTTTGCGGCAAGCTTTCTGTCCATCCCGCTCAAGTGTCGGTAATTAACCAAGTCTACGACAGACCCTATAGGCCCCGGGTTGGGAAAATAAAGACTTCACGCCATGAAGCGCAAGTCGCCGGACCAGGCGC
>JAUIIP010000140.1 GCA_030431555.1 bacterium | reverse complement strand
CCGAGCATTCTCGCTTCCGGGCGCAGCGTAAAGTTAAATTGGAGCTTCCCTTTGTCGTAGCTGTCAGTGATATCGCGGGTAGCCTCGAAGCCTTTCATTCGCTTCAAGAACACTTCACTGGCTTTGGCCAAAACGTCTATATCAGAGTGGCTGAGGGCAACGCTGATATCGTCTCTCCAACCGCCGGGTCCGCGCTCCGCTTCGAATGTAATCTGGTCGACGCCTTCGATATCGCCAATTTGATTCCGCCATAATTCGATAATATCTCTAGCGCTCATGTCTCGCTCGTTCGGCGGCTTGAGTACGATCTCTACATCTATGAAAGTTTGTCCGCGAACATTGGTTTTAATTCCTTCGGCAGCGCGGTGCAGATTGTGCTCCTCAAACATCCTGTGCGTCGACGCTGTGATTTCTCTTGCTACTTTTGCCGATTGGTCGCGAGTGGCTCCGACCGGAAGCGTCACGCCGGCTTCGATTTCATCGGCCGCAACGTCGGGCATCACGATGATGCCCATGTGATCGCTAAGTCCGTAGCCCGTAGTGACTATAAGTAGTGTCAAGGCAGAGCTAAGCGTTACGTATCGATGCAGAAGGCAGCGTTTTAGAAAAGGACTGTAGTGCCGCTCTATGAAACGTTCGAGACCAGCGGCGATTTCTCGCTGCCACGCTGCGAGCTTCTTGGTTAAAGGCCGCCTAGCTTTACGCTCTCTGTGGGCTAAGTGAGCTGGAAGGATTAGCAGAGCCTCAACCAAAGAAATAAGCAGAACTGTGATTACGACCGCGGGAAGCGGCCACCAAAACTTTCCTGTCGTGCCGGGAATAAACATAACGGGGATAAAGGCGACGATCGTCGTCAAAATGCTGAAGACGACTGGAAGCGCTATGTCTTTTGCGCCTTCAACTGCCGCCTCTAGCGGGGCGGCTCCACGTTGACGGTATTCGTATATGTTTTCGCCTACAACGATCGCGTCATCGACCACTATTCCCAGTACGACAATAAAGGCAAACATCGAGATCATGTTGATGCTGACGCCTATCGACGGCAAAAACAGAATGCCTCCGATAAATGAAATCGCCATTCCAACCATGATCCAAAACGCCAGTTTGAATTCCAAAAAAAGCGTAAGTATTACGAGGACGATCACCGTTGCCAGCACGCCGTTCTCAAGCAGAAGGGACAGTCTTTCGTCAAAGTCACGAGCACTGCTGCTGTCGATCCGCGTTTTAATTCCTTCAGGAAGGCGCGAGGAAAACTCAGTCAGCACCTTAGTTACGGCATCTGCTATTTCAAGCGGAGACTGGACGCCAATCCTATAAATCTCCAGCTCAACGGAGGGCTGCTGATTGAACTCGGAGTGAAAACCTCTTTCTTCGAACCCGTCAGTAACTTTAGCAATCTCTCCAAGTGTCAGCACTGTACCGCGTTCAGATGAGATAATGGGTATTGAGGAGAACTCTTCGGCCCAAATTTTTCGTTCCTTCATCCGCAGCAAAATCTCGCCATCGTGAGTTTCGACAGCCCCGGCGGGAACATCCCGGCTCGACGATTCGATTATTCTGGCGACGTCCGAAAGCAGAAGATTGTATTCCCGGAGCGTGGCATGCGGAATTTCGATGTGAGTTACATAGTCCGGCACCCGCCCAAGGAGAACTTGAGTAATTGAAGGCTCGCTTAGAAGGCGTGCGCGTAGTTCTTCCGCAAGCTGGCGCAGCGTCCAAACGTCGGTCTCTCCGTAGATAGCGACTTCCATCACTTCACGCTCCGCGGAGCGCAGCCGCACTTCCGGTTCTTCGGCCTCTTCGGGGAAAGTTCGTATGCGCTGCACGGCTTGATCTATGTCTTGAAAGGCCTTCATGCGATCTGTGCCGACGACCAGTTCCAGCTCGACCATGCCGCTGCCTTCGTGTGCTATAGATGTCATCTCCCGAATGCCCTGGATGGCCTTGACGGTTTCTTCAACCGGGAGGATTACACCTTGTTCGACCTCGGCTGGGGAAGCACCGGGGTACTGAACCTCGATTTCGACAATGTCCAGTTCAAATTCCGGGAAAACTTCCTTCTGGATCGAAAAGAAAGTGAAGACTCCCCCAACCAATAGCAGCACCATGAGCAAATTGGCAGCAACATGATTGCTTGCCATCCAGGCAATCGGTCCACCTCCCGATTCACTCACTGTTAGAACGCTCCGGCTTATCTTGGCCGCTGGTCAGGTGCTCCGGACGCAAGCGTAGGGCTGAGCCGTCGACTACGGTCGAGAGGTTTGTAGTGACCACAGCGGAGTCAGCTTCAATTCCTGAACTTACATATGCAAACTCTTGATCGCTAAACTTAACTTCGACGGGCCTGATGCGAAGCCGTCCATCCTGCATGACCCATACGGTGTTGTTCTTTCGGACAAAGTCACGATTCAATCTAGTGACTCCGAGCAGCGGCTTTGTTTCGATCTCTACCTGCACGAATGATCCCAAAACCAATTTCGGAAGCTCGTCAGTTGGGCGCTTGTAAAGCAGGGGATCCTCAACCCTTATGAGGACTCGCGCCATTCTAGTCTTTTCCTCGAGTTCGTTGATGATTGAAATGACGGTTCCTGTCCTGTAAACCCCTTTCGGCCATGCCGTGCGGTGTCTGATTCGCACTGCAGCGCCTGTCCCATCAGCAGACTCAGGGATTTCTACCCAGTCGAGATTAGAAAGAGGAACTGTAGCCTCTACCCAATATTCTTTTGTTCCAACTAGGCGCCCTAAAGGATCACCCGCCGATACCTGCGAACCCAAATCCGCTTCTCGACTGATTACCACGGCGTCAAATGGCGCACGGACTGAAGTCCTCTCAAGGTTAAGCTGTGCCAAATTCAAAGCTGTCTTGGCGGCTTCAACGGCAGCCTGGGCGTCCTGAAGCTGCGGCCGGCGCAGGACAAGTGCCTTTTGCTCGTCCGACAATGTCTCTTCAATTAAACCGAATTCTTGTCTCGCTGTGTTCTGTCTGCCTTTCTCAATCTGTAGCGATGCACGCGCCTGCTGTAGTTCGGATTCACGCATGGCAACAGCGGCTTCGTAGTCTGCGGTGTCAATCTGGACTAGTTTGTCGCCTTTTCTCACCCGGGCGCCCGGAGTAAATGTGCTGGAGCGCTCAACTATTGTGCCGTCGACTCTAGGGCGAAGTATGATTTCGCGTGAGGGTCTAACTGTACCAAGTGCAGTGAGGCTCGGGCGAAAGTCACCGGTTTCTGCGCGAGTTGTGTTAACAAGCATAGGTGTTTCTTTGGTGGCAGTCTCACGCACAGCGGCCGGTTCAGTGCTGTAAATAATACCGAGAAGCAACGCCCCCACGGCGAAGATAGTGCATGAAATCAGCAGAGACTTTTTGGGGCGAAGTCCGCGTGGAGTGGTATTTCCGTTTTGCTGTTCTTGTTTCAAAATCGCCTACCCAACTCTATTTAGCTAAGACTGCTTTTGTACTTCTGCGTTAACAAACCCACCTGCGAGAGCGCGGTATAGTGAAATTCTCAGCTCCAGTCGCTTGCGTCGCTCGATTAAAAGTTCTCTCTGTAGATTCTGCTGATTCGTGAGCGAAGCAATAAGGTCGATGTAGTTGCCCGTGCCATTAAAATATTGTCTTCGAAGCTGTTCGTAAGTCTCCGATGCCAAGCGCACCTGTGTCTCCAGACTCTGCAGCTTTTCGGTTTGTTTGTTTTCCTGGGTCAGCGCGTCTTCGACTTCGCGAAATGCGTCGAGAATGCTCTGAGCATATTCGTATAGCCGACGCTCACGTAGAGACTCGCTGCGTCGGACTTCAGCCCTACGCCTGCCTCCGTCAAATATCGGGGCTAAGGCATTTGCGGCAACAGAGTTAAGCCAGTCATCGAAAAACTTAAACTCATCGTCGTCTACCGTAAATATCGACGCGGAAAGAGTGATGCGGGGAAAGCGATCGCGAATTGCAGCAGCTAAATCTTGATCGGCTGCCTGCAATAGGTAGAAAGCGCTCTGGATATCAGGTCTGCGCTTAATCAAATCACTCGGGATGCCGGTTGAGGGCCTTGGAGGAAGGTCTGCCGGCAGGGTGCTGCGCTTAACCATATTGAAGCTTTGAGGGGCCTGGCCTAAGAGAACCGCGATTAAATTCTCAAGTGTTTTTATCTCAGACTCTACGGCGATGAGTTCCTCACGGGTAGCCTCCAGAAGTACCGCCTGGCGAAGAATGTCCGCCCGTCGAGTCAGACCGTTGCCGAATTGAGCTTTCAGAATGGTCAAGACATTATTGTTGGCTTCAATCTGCTGCTTGATTACGTCGCGGCGTGCCAGAGCTTCGAGCAGGCGAAACCATGCTGTTGCTAGTTCAGCGGAAAGGCTTAGCGCAGCAGTTTGATAGTCCGCGGCTTGTGCGCGCGACCTCAGCTCTTCCGCTCTAACCGAAGCTCTGACTCTTTGCCATAAATCTAACTCGTAACTTGCTGCGAGACCTGCCTCGTAGCGCTGCCGACTGCTGTCTTCATTGAACTCTGCGCTGTCTTGGTCGCGCCGCTGCGCCAGGCCGAATAGGTCTATAGTTGGAAGCAGCTCGGACGATTCGCGTTCGGCAATCGCTTGAGCTTCACTCAGTCTCATCCATGCGCTTTTTAAATTCAAGTTATTACTCAGCGCATGAGAGACTAATTCGTTGAGCTGCTGATCGTTAAATTCTGTCCACCACTGCTCTGGAACTACCTTGGAGCCCGACTGAGAGAAGCCTTCAGGAAGCGGCTCGACTGGATTGGGTGCTAGGGCAGGGCTGCAGCCGCAAAGCGCGCAGATCAAAGCCCAGCAGCACACTATCCAGATCCCGCCGGTCCGATGCCGCGCTGTTGTGGGCGTTGTATTGCGCAATTAGTGCCGTCCTCATTCCCGCCGATCGCAGTGTCCTTTTTTACACGCAAGTTCCTTGATGGCAAAGCAGGACGGACACAATCTTTTCTAGGAAAGGCGTTTACGGATAGGATCAGCGCAAATCCAGCTCTATCCCTAGTTTTTTCAAGCACATTTAACGCACTAGCCTAAACGATGTCGACAAGGAGCTAGGTAAGTTCATTTTTTTGACGATTGCTCGATGCTGCAATACGGAGTGCTTGATACTTAAGTGTAAATCTGCGTTGAATAGGCTAACTGAGTTTATTACTGCCGTTTGGAGTTTCGTTTGACGCTCGGCGTTCCCCAATCTGAAAGTCTATGTCGAAGGCCTGCTGCGCGTTGTGCTCGTACGCTCGCTTGCAACCGCGGGCAGAGCTTGGCGGAGTACATTATTGCGGTTGTTTTGATCGCAATCATTGTTCTTGTGGCAGTCAGGCATTTCGGTCAAAGCGTGAAATGTCAATTTGGCGAAGCTTCAAATCAAATTGATCCCGGCGCAACATTCTCAGATGGTGATTGTCAGCCTCCTTCAACAGATCCCCTTGACGGGGTAAAGGACCCAGGGCCTCCGGGAGGTCCGCCTCCACCGCCATCACCGGCGCCCGCACCGCCGCCTTCGCCTGCGGCGCCTGCACCACCGCCTTCGCCGGCACCACCGCCGGGCACTGCATCAGCTTCTTCGGGCTCAAGCGGTTCACCTCCGCCTAGTCCGCCGCCTAGTTCATCACCTCCGCCGCCGGCGTCTAGTCCTCCATCGGGAGGTCCAAGCGCGTCATCTTCTTCGAGTGGAGCGCCTCCTCCTCCCGCACCTTCGCCCGCGCCGCCGCCAGCTCCTCCCGCTCCAGCGCCGGCTCCGGCACCCGCACCATCTCCGCCTGCGCCGCCTCCGGGCCCCGCTGGTCCGCCGTATATGGGGTCTCCGCCGCCGCCTCCGGCACCGGCGCCAGCCCCAGCTCCGGCACCGCCTCCACCTCCGCCGTTTGGTCCAAAGACCAAGTACTGAGCTTGCGTCCAGCGTTGTGAACGTCGACCGCGTATTATCCCGGCGAAACTTTCTAAGTATGCTCGTGGGGCTGTGCTTGAGCCGGTGGTCTGCCGAAGAAATCGTTTATGCACAGCCAGCCGGGGCAGCAAAGAAACGGATAGTTGTGGTAGGCGCAGGGATGGCGGGACTTTCGGCCGCTCGCGAACTTAAAGCAGCAGGTTTCGACGTAGTAGTGATTGAGGGGCGCGATCGAATCGGCGGTAGGATTTATACCAATCGAAGCTGGGGCACCCCCATTGACCTGGGAGCGTCATGGATTCATGAGTCGGAAGGCAATCCGCTTACCGCCATCGCCAGAGAAAACGCAATACCGACAGTGGTTGATGACGATAGCTGGAGGTACTTCTGCGCCGGCTCTACCTGCTTTGATCAGAAATATATTTATTCCGAGACGGTAAAGCTCGAAAAAAAAATCTGGGACCGGTCGGCGAAGATCAGCCCGGATATCTCTTACGCAGAGGCGGTAGAACAGGTTGTCGGCTCAGACAGCTTGAGCAGCGGTCAAAGACGATTCATTGACTTCGTCCTCTCTCGGGTCGAGATGGCATTTGGCGCGGACGCCGATAAATTTTCATTTTTGTATGGTTCCAACATGGACTCACTGTCCGGCAGCGACCTGCTGCTGCCGGAGGGGTACGATAGGATCGTTTTGGCATTGGCAAAGGGTCTGGATATACGGCTGAACACAAAGGCGCTAGGGGTAGATTGGCGCAAAAGTGAGCCGAGTGTCGAGACAGACAAGGGGAGCTTTCAAGCTGATGCAGTCATTTTGACTCTTCCACTTGGTGTTTTAAAAGCGCGACATCTGAGATTCAAACCGACACTGCCTGACAGCAAACTTAATGTCATCGAACGTATGGGTTTTGGTTTGCTTGATAAGGTTATTCTGAGTTTTCCCAAAGTGTTTTGGCCTAAAGAGGTGGCAAAGTTCGGATATCTGTCTAAGCAGCGAGGGGAGTTTCCAGAGCTGCTAAACTGGTACAAGTTCAGCGGGCAGCCGATTCTCGTCGGCTTCACTGCTGCAGCTTTTGCGCGAAGCTTAGAGAATCTAAGCGACAAGGAAATAGTTTCGAGGCAGATGCAAGTGCTTAGGGGAATGTTCGGTTCCTCCGTGCCCGAACCCAGCGCATTTCTGTTAAGCCGGTGGGCCCGGGACCAATTTGCGCTAGGCTCCTATTCTCATATACCGGTTGGTGCTACGGATGCGGACTACTACTACCTAGGTCAGCCTGTCGGTCCGCTATTTTTCGCGGGCGAAGCAACTAACCGTCGCTTTCCCGGAACTGTGCATGGAGCTTTTTTCTCGGGCATCAGAGTTGCCAAGGAGGTGCAGGTTAAATTCTCTGCAAAGCGGAAAGCTTAATATGTTCCCGCATCCGAAACTTTAATTTAACCGGCCGTAGGATTTTCCTGCCTTACAAGCTTATCGCTGCAGTTTCCGATGCAGCAGTTGCCATGGGTGCTGTATTGAGAACTCTTGCTGGCAGTGCCGGCGTTTTCAAGAACGAAAGTACCGCTTTCGCCCCAGTCGCTGCCGCCGCCGATAAAACTGAATTTGTTTCCGCAAACACTACCGCTGAACTTTCCACCTTCAGTGTCAACGTATTTGGCTTTAGTACGGTCCTCGGGGTCTTGCGTGATGTAGATAGTAAGCGATTTTTCGCCGCCTTGGCCATCACAGCTGTCCATGCAGCTATAGGTGCTTTTCCAATAACCGGAAATGTCAGCCGGTTCTTCTGTGCACTCAGGCTCTTTTGGGCAATATTCAAGCGCGAGGCTCTTGGCGCTTATCTTTCCTTGGGCGGGTGCAGTGACGCCGACGCACATCGTGAAGTTCGGTTCGCTTAAAAGCTTTAAAGCTCGGTGGGATAATTCTGCAGTCCCGGGAATAGCCGAGTTTAATTTGCCGGACTTGCTCGTTGTTATCTTGAAAGAGCCGACGCATTCTCCCTTGCTGCAAACTGTATCCTTCTGTCCCGAGGCCCCGACTCGTACCCAGACAGAAGTCAATCCCGATGCGCCTTCAGAAGTCTTAGGCTCGAAGTGGAAGTTTTGAATAGAAGACTGAGCGTCGACCTTAAGACAGCTCAAGCTTCCATTGGAGTCAGGCAGTTTTGCGTCTGCTCTCGCAGCTTCGATTACTATTGTCTTTTCTGATTCGCTGACCTCAACGCCTTGCAGCTTTTCCCCTAACGGCAGCACATGGTTTAACGATTCTGCATGGGCTCGGCCATTGAGGCCGGTGAATGCGACGCCGAGCAAAATGAACAGAATAAATTCCCTGAGTGGCATAATGTTCTTCCTATGCTTGCGTGCGGTCTACTTCCAGCTGCTGGTATACCAAAGGCGGCCCGTAAACGGTAGAAAAACCGACAAAGTTTCCGTCAAAAGAGGAGCAGCCTGTTCATTCCCCTCTGCGTATTGTTATCTTGTGCGCTGGACGCTTCACATGAGTGCGAGTTTTGATGGAAAATGGCGGGCTGAATTCAGGAAAAGTTTCTTTGCTGTCCGCAGCGTTTTTGCTTGCGGCCTGCAGCCTTGTCTATGAGTTGCTGATAGCTCAGGTTGTTTCGGTTTTCGCCGGGAACACGGTCATTTGGTACTCACTGACGATTGGTATCTTCCTGGTGGGGATGGGCATTGGCTCATTCGCGGCTGCACCTATCTTGGTACGAAGATCCGGCTCAGTAGTGCTGTTTTGGACAGAGGCTGCCTTGTGTGCGCTGGGCGCCTTGTCTCCTTACCTTCTTCACTTTTGCGCCCTGACGGTGCTGTGGTTTTCCGCCGCAGATGAATGGGTTGTCGGCGGCGCAGCTTTCTTTCTACCTGCGGCGGTCCTCATCCTGCTGATAGGACTGCTCACCGGTATTGAGCTTCCGGTTCTTATTGAGCGCGCGGCAAGCAAAGATTCCGGTGGTCGTCTTTCGCCGTCCAAACTTCTAGCCGCTGACTATTTTGGTTCACTCGTTGGAGCTTTGGCGTTCTCGCTGCTGCTTTGGCCGAATTTCGAGTCGACCGAGATTGCTGTCGGTGCTGCCGCAGTGAACTTGATGGTAGCGATGGTCTTAACGGCATCGCCGAAGCGTACGAACGGGAGCTTGCTGCGTATCGCGTGTGCTGGTGTTTTGGGCGGCGTGTTGACTGCTC
>JAUIIP010000139.1 GCA_030431555.1 bacterium | reverse complement strand
AAGAAAAAGAGGGCAACTACCTGCGGGTGGAGCGTCGTCACGGCAAGTTTGAACGACGGCTTAAGCTTCCTGAGTGGGCCGATGTTAGCGCCATTACCGCGAAGGGCAAAAATGGCGAATTGCGCATCCAAATTCCGCGGGCCGAAAAAAGCAAACCGAGGAAAATAGAAATTCACTAATCGTCTCTATTAAACACCGTCCAACTAAGCGGCTGAGCAATGCTCGGCCGCTTTTTTATATGAGGACATGTTTAAAGAGAAACTCCAGAATAGGAGTAATGATTACGTCGAACAGGCCCATAAAGAGCAGTGCTACTACGACGAGGATCCCATAGGGCTCGATCCGAGCAAGACCGCGAGCGGCTTCGTCGGGAAGCATGCCGACGGCGATTCTCCCCCCGTCAAGAGGGGGTATTGGAAGCATATTGAACAGAGCAAGGACGAGGTTAATCAGGACTGCATACGCGAAGGAGTAATAGAGAAATAATCCGATCCCCGGCGGAAGAGAGCTAAAAAAACCGACTTCAATACCTCCTTTCAGCAATACATACGCAATAAGCGCCAAAATGATGTTGGTCACGGGTCCGGCGATCGCGACCCATATCATATCCTTGCGCGGGTTGTTTAAATTAAGTGGGTTTACCGGAACAGGCTTCGCACCACCGAAAATCACCGGAGAACCGGAAAGGACAAGCAAGCCCGGAACTATCACAGTTAAGAAAGGGTCGATATGCTTCAACGGATTCAAGGTGATTCGACCGCTGAGTCGCGCGGTCGGGTCGCCTAGCTTGTCCGCGACCCAGCCATGCGCAATTTCATGGAGAATCACCGCGATTAACAGCGCCGGTATCGTAAGTAGTGCGAGGGAAAGAGGCGATTGGGGCATTTTTTTAAGGTGTCCTGCGGGCGATACCGTAAAAGGTTTTCGCATCGCACATTTCTGGACCGACTCCGCGGATGGCTTCGGAAAGCTTCAACGAGCCTTCGAGCTCCTTAGTTTCGCCTTCAACTACGGCGTCGACTGAGGTTACGACTCTATGCTCTTGTCCGTCCGTAAATACAACCAGCTCGACTAGACCAGGCTGCGAAAGTGAGTAAACGGAGCCCGGCAGCGGTAAATCTTTTTGGGAGTTTTTTTCCGCCTCAACGAAATCCAGAGCCCTGGATGCGATAAAGCGAGCCTGTACCTTGCTCAGTTTCTCCACTCTGCGTTCCTTGACGACAAGGCCGGGATCGGGCGGCAAAAGCTCATCGCCTTCAAGGGAAGAATGTTTTGAGCGAGGAGAGGGTGCCTCGGCGAGCTGTCCGCACTCTCTCCAAAGGAAGCCGTCTTTTGCCGCGTAGCGCTCGTACTCACTGCCTCCCAGAAAACCGCGTGCCAGGAATATATCGATCTGCAACTGCCTCTTAGCAAAAACGGCTTCACCGGGAACGGAGTGTTGCGAAGTGCCGGAACAGGCAGCGGCCGCAAACGCAGCAAGAAACAGGATAGCGAGACGAATACTCATAAGCTCCTTCGAAGTTAGAAAATCACTATACCAGAGAAATATCCGATGCATGGACCACGGAGTCAATCAGCCAATTCTCGTCATCGTGATTGGGGACATCGGAATTAAAGTGTAGACCTCTGCTTTCTCTGCGTCGGGCCGCGCAATGAATCGTGATGAGTGCTACGGTGATAATGTTGCGCAGCTCTACCAGATCTGACGTCACCTGATAGCTCCAGTAATAATCCTTCACCTCGGCGGCAATTTGTTCAATTCTCCTGCGCGCAAGCTCCAAGCGCTTGTCGCGACGGGAAATCCCAACGAGGTTCCACATCGTACGCCGAACCTCATCCCAGCTGTGGCTGACCAATACTTCTTCAGAGCTTTTGACGGTGTCGAGCGAATCCCATTCAGGCACCACCCTGGGAATTTCACTGTACTCCCCGTGGGCAAGCGCATGTCGTGCTGCGCGATGTGCGAAAACAAGTGCCTCAAGTAGTGAATTAGAGGCGAGGCGGTTTGCTCCGTGCAGGCCGGTCTGAGCGGTTTCGCCGGCAACGTAGAGACGTGCCAGATCGCTCCTACCCCAAGAATCGGACACTACGCCGCCGCAGCAATAGTGCGCGGCCGGCACTACGGGCAGCGGTTCTTTACAAAGATCAAAACCGAGTTCTCGGGTGCGCTCGGCGATTGTCGGAAAGCGGTCGAGAATGAATTTCTCATCGCGGTGAGATATGTCGAGCAAGACATAGTCATCACCTGTCTTTTTCATTTCACGGTCAATCGCCCGGGCAACTATGTCCCTTGGGGCAAGCTCGGCACGCTTGTCATACTCAGGCATAAATCGTTGCCCTGAGAGATTAATCAGCTTAGCCCCTTCGCCGCGCATCGCTTCCGTAATCAGAAATGATTTTGCTTCTGGGTGATACAGGCAGGTTGGATGAAACTGAAAAAATTCCATGTTTGCGACCCTGGCGCCGGCGCGAAAGCTCATGGCTATTCCATCACCGGTAGCAACGTCAGGATTGGAAGTATAAAGGTAAGCTTTGCCTGCTCCGCCCGTAGCAAGCATCGTAAGTTTTGCCGCAAAAGTCTTTATCTCGTTGGACTGAATATCCAATGCGTAGACGCCAAGGACCTCTTTGCCGCCGCGCGCGTCGGGGTTGTCGCAGGTGATAAAGTCAATCGCGATGTGGTAGGGCAGGATGTCAATGTTCGGATGAGCTGACGCGCGAGCAAAAATCGCCCTGTGTATCTCCGCTCCCGTTGCGTCTCTGGCGTGCAGAATTCTTCTTGCCGAGTGTCCGCCTTCGCGACCGAGTTCGTAGTCGTCAGACTCGTCTTTGCGATCAAACTGGGTTCCGAGGGAAATCAATTGTTCAATCCGCTCGGGTCCGTCTTCGACTACCATGCGCACGATTTCCTCGTTGCATAGACCGTCTCCCGCATCCAAGGTGTCGGCAATGTGCGCCTGGAAGGTGTCGAGCGGACTCGTAACGCTGGCAATGCCGCCCTGTGCGTAACGAGTGCTGCCTTCATCCGGGGCATTTTTGCATAAGACTGATACGCGACCGTGCTCTGCAACTTCGAGCGCGAAGATCAGTCCGGCAATTCCGGAGCCCAAGACCAGATAATCAGAAGTATTCATAGGCTAAATGGTTCTAACTACACGCTCGATAAAGCCTTGCTGAACGTATTGTAGCTTGTATCATACAGTGAGCCGGTGCACTATATTCTGCCCGACAGCAGGAAGCCATTGAGAATACATCTGATGAAACCTGGGCTTATATTTCTGGGACTGTGCTGCACGCTTATTTTAGGCGGGTCGAAGGCGCACGGCCGGACTTTATACGAAATAAGGCAGGCCGATGGCTCCGTCACCTTCACGTACCGCAGCCCGCGAGACGGAGAGCGATATCGCATTATCTCTCATAAGCGTCCGCGACGTTCGCAATTTATTCGTGCTCGGGGATGGTCTGCCCGGCTGAGGCGCTCAGAGTTCGATCCGCTAATCCTTAGCTGCGCTAGGGAGGCGGGGCTTGATCATAACTTGATTAAGGCGGTCGTGCATGTAGAGTCGGCATTTGATCCCCGAGCGACGTCGAGGAAAGGTGCGATGGGCCTAATGCAGCTAATGCCCGCCACAGCGAGGAGACTTGGCGTCGTAGATCCGTATGAGCCTAAAGCCAACCTTTGTGGTGGGAGTCGATACCTGAAAATGATGCTCGATAAATTCGCCGGCAACTTGCAATTGGCCTTGGCCGCATACAACGCCGGTCCTGGCGCGGTCGAGCGTTACTCGAGCATTCCGCCGTACCGTGAGACCATCGACTATATACGCAAGGTTAAGAGGCTCCACCAGCGCTACCAAGACGAAGGCAGAGTTGATGGCTGAGGATACCTTCGACGACTCCAGGTGGAGCAATTGGATCGGCAGGCGTGCGCCGAACGTTCTGACGATTCTGCGGATTCTTGTGGTCCCGATATTCGTCGTGCTGCTAATTGATCCTACACCGGTGGGCAACATTTGGGCCTGCGTCATTTTTGTTGCTGCGTCTATTACCGATTGGCTTGACGGTCATTTAGCGAGAATTTACAACGCAGAGACGATTACCGGGAAACTGCTGGATCCTCTCGCGGATAAGATACTTGTGATGTCTGCTCTGGTAATGCTTGCGGCAGTGCCTATAGAGCCCCGGGTGCCTGCATGGATTGTGGTGGTGATGCTTTCTCGGGAAATGGTGGTAACCGGGCTGCGTTCAATCGCTGCGACAAGAGGAATGGTGGTTGCCGCTACAAACTGGGCCAAGCATAAAACCGCATGGACAATGATTGCTATTCCTTTTCTATTGGTGCACGCGCCATATGAGATTGCTGGTGTGCTGTTCGATTTTCACCGCTGCGGCATGATTTTTCTGTATGTCGCGCTGATCTTTTCCGTAGGGACGGGCTTTCACTACGGCTACTTGCTTCGTCGAATATGGACTGAGGACTAAGAGGATTTTAGTCCTTCTTTTTGGGGCGGTCCTTCTGTTTGCTCTCAAGCCATTCCATGAAATCGTCACAGAACTGTTTGTCGCTTTCTGTGCTGCCAATGGCGCTGAGCAGAGCTTCCTTGATAGAATTCGGAGCGGCAGCAACCGGTTCACCTTCTGTTTCTTGTTCTCGAAGCCGCTGAGCGAGAGAGTCAAGCCGGCTGGCTACGTTCTCAAGGATCCAGGGAAAATTAGCGATCTGCTCTCGGGAACCTTCACCGAGCGGGCGAAGTTCGTCAATTTTTTTAAACGCCAGATTGAATGTCTTGCGCAAGTCTTTTGCGCTTGCGGGAAGTAAAAGCACGCCGTGCACACCGGTCGAGAGCAGGGCAGATAGCTGTGATTTGCTCTCAGTGTTCACGGCTACAATGACAGCCAATAAGGGAAACTGCTGCATAAATGCTGAACAGATTCCGGCGAGCATCGCAGGATCGCGCTCGGGGTCGTTTATCAAAAGTGCTTCATACTTTCCGGACTTGAGCTTGGTTTCGGCCGACTGTGTGGAGCTTACGAATTCGGTGTCTTCGGTAGGATGGTTTTGCTGCAGCATTTGAAGCAGGTCGCCGGTGCCCTGGGTGGCGTCCAGAACGAGAAGATTGAAGGATAGCTCATTGCTGGCCATGACAAACGTCTCCCGTCGGGTTTGAGGTTGCCGAGCTTATGTGGCCGCTTAGCGGCGCGGCGCGTTTGAAGAGACACTGGGTCTTTTCTATTGAAAACTGCCCAAAGCTCAAACCGCTGACTTCTCGAACAATTTCAAGCGGACGCGCCGAGGCTACCCGCGGGTCGTTTATCAAACGAAACGTCATTGCTCCGGGAGCATTTTCACCGCCGGCGAGGTAGGCGAAATCTCTGGTGCAGTCGCCGACACGAAAAGTCCGCGTCTTCGTCCGGCGTAAACGCCCGCGACCCTTTGTCGTAGTTCGGTCCACAGTTGCGTCATAAAAGCGTTGCGACAGCTCTTCACCTAGAATGTCGGTCTGAAAGATCCCCATCGGCTGCTGAAAGAATTCAACAGAGAAATCGATCGACTCTATACTTTCCTGCAGGGAATTGGCGCCGAGGTCTACTTCCTGCGCGGCTACAATGTGCAAACTGTTGGGTAGGACAGCATTCAAGTCAGTGACTAGGCTTTCGGGATTAACTACTTGAGCGAGATACAGGTCGGCGAATTCTACGCTGCTACTGATTCCAAGCTGGAGCGGCGGGCCCATCGCTACCCGCGGCATGGGGTGAAATCCCAAGCTGTAGCAGAGCGGAACGCATGCTCTGCGCATAGCGCGGTGAAGCACGGTAACCATCTCTAAGTGTCCTACGAAGCGCATTGAGTCGCTTTTGCGATACTGCAGCCTTAATCGCTGCACGGGGTGAGCCGGAAGCGGCGCGGGAGGAGCAGGCTTAGATTCAGCAAAAAGAGCTTCCGCCTCATCGCGCGGCCAAAGTACGTTGCGCATATCATCGTAATTGCAGGCGCCGCAAATCGAGCAGCTCTGGGTAAGGCAGTCCGGAGTCTCACGATCTCGCAGAGCGCGGCGCCACTCCTTTGCAAAGTAGGACTTGGGTATTCCACAGCTCAAGTGATCCCAGGGCAGGACTTCGTCGACCCCGCGCTCCCTTAAGTAGAAATAGGGATCGATATTACACTCTAAGAAGGCAGCGTTCCAGGAATCCTCATCCAAATGCTCATGCCAGGCGTCGAGGCGACAACCGAGTTCGTAAGCGCGCTCTATAACGTCTGCCAAACGTCGATCTCCGCGACAGAACACGCCTTCAAGGAAGCTCGAAAATGCGTCGTGACATCTGAATTGCACTCCGCCAATCCCGCGCAGCGCCTCCGCAAGCATTTGCTGCCTGCGCACAGTTTCGCTCGGGCTAATCTGCTCCGCCCACTGAAATGGAGTGTGAGGTTTAGGCACGTGTGTTGAAACACTTACGGTAATGCTCTTACCTTTCGCTTCGGGCATCGACTTAATGCGGCGCGCAAGGTCGACTATTCCTAATACGTCTTCATCTGTTTCTGTTGGCTGCCCGATCATGAAGTAGAGCTTTACGCTGGACCAGCCCATTGTGAACACGTTGCGGCAGCATTCGAGGATTTCCTCGTCACTTACGCCCTTGTTTATAACATCTCGAATACGCTGGGTGCCGCCTTCGGGCGCAACGGTAAAACCGGTACGGCGCACGCGCTGAACCTGCTCAAGCACTTCTGGTTTAAGTGAATCAACCCTTGTCGAAGGAAAGGAGACTGCAAGGCGGTCACCGTCGCCGTATCGATCCATTATAGCCTGCAACACCGGAACAATTGAGCAGTAATCAGCGGTGCTTAAACTGAGTAGAGAAAGCTCTTCAAATCCTGTATGCGGCAACGCTTCTTCGATTATGTTCAAGATCTCTTGCGGAGAGCGTTCGCGCTGCGGTCGATAAAGGTAACCGGCCTGACAAAAGCGGCAGCCTCGTACACAGCCGCGCATGACTTCGACTGCAAGGCGGTTGTGCACAGTTTGGATATTCGGAATGACCGGATTACTCGGGTATGGCGCATCGTCCAGGCGAGGCAAGAGACGCCGGGTGACCAAAGGCTTGGACTCCGGCTTATCTACGCTGCTGAGGCGGCCGTCGTCGGTGTAGTGAGGACGATACATCGAGGGAACATATACGCCTTCAACTTTCGCCAGCAGCTCAAGGCGCTCCTGGCGGTTGCTGGTCTGTCGGCACGCAGCAATAACATCGTGAATCGCTTCCTCGGCGTCGCCGAGTAGAAAGCAGTCGAAAAACGGGGCTATCGCCTCAGGATGGTAGGAGTACGGGCCGCCTCCAATTACCAGCGGGTCATTGCCTGCGCGCTCCGCCGCACGCCGAGGGATGGCGGCCAGGTCCAGCATTGCCAATATGTTCGTTGCGCACAACTCATACTGCAGGCTGAACCCAAGTACGTCGAAGTCGGAAAGAGGGGTTTTCGATTCGAGCGAGGATAGCGGCGCTGACTTTGTCCGCATCAAGGTTTCCATATCCGGCATCGGCATGTAGACCCGCTCGGCCCAGGCTGAGTCGTCACGATTTATAATATTATAGAGTATCTGAAGTCCAAGGTGGGACATTCCGACCTCATAAGCGTCGGGGAATCCGAGCGCGATACGAAAATCGACGGCTTTTAGATCTTTGATTACCGAGCCGACCTCACCGCCGAGATATTGGGCGGGTTTTTGAACGCTGAGCAGATCTTCGTCACTCAGTACGTGCAAACGTGATCGCGGCTGATTGGTTTGACACTGAGAATTATTCATAGCTTAGGCTGTTGTTCTAACCATCTCCGCAAGTTTGTCTAAGCCCTCCTTCTCACCTAGTGCGATGAGTGTGGAGCCTTCTGCGATGACGCTACCGCGACCGGGGCTGAATACCATATCGCCGTCCGGAGTGCGAAAAGCGGCGACCGTGACGCCGACGGTTTGGCGCAGACGGCTCTCTTCGAGAGTCTTGCCGATTAGCGAGCACCCCGCAGGTATAAGTATTTCCTCAATAGCAAGCTGCTCGCCGTGCTTGCCTGAGGCAAGTTCAAGGAAATCGGAAACATTGGGTCTAACGAGTCGATGCACAATTCGGGCACCGCTTAAGCGATACGGCGACACGACCTGAGTAGCTCCAGCTCTTAGCAAGCGACTTTCGCCTGTTTCGTCTTCTGTACGCGCCACGATATGAAGCTTAGGGTTCAAGTCGCGGGCACAGAGAATTGTGTAAACGTTGTCGGCGTCACTTGGAAGCAGGGCAAGTAAGTTGGCAGCACGTTCGATGCCTGCCGAAAGCAAAACGTCGTCTTCGTAGGAAAGGCCGGTAACGTGCATTATGTTCTCGTCCGCGAGGGGGCCGGACTTGTTCAGGTCTTTGTCTACGACTACGACTGCTTCGCCGGCGTCGAGTAGATCCCTTGTAACGATGTATCCTAAGCGACCCCAGCCGCAGACAATTGTGTGGTCTTTAAGTGAGCGTATTGCGCGTTCCATCCGTTTAAATCCTCGAAAGCGATTAAGGTCACCTTCTACGATAGCTTGAGTGACAAAAGTGAATGAGTATATCGCAATACCCACACCGGCCATGATCAGGGCCGCAGTAAAAAATTGTCCAGCAGGTGAAAGGTCATGTACTTCTTTATAGCCGACAGTAGAGAGAGTAATTACTGTCATGTAAAAGCCGTCAAACAACGACCAACCTTCGATCCAAGAATAACCGACAGTGCCGAAGAGGATGATCAGCAGGACCACTGCTGTAAGCAGTTGGAACTCACGAAAGTTTGTTTCAACCCTTTGGCGGGCCTTGCTGTACTTCAGCATCGCTCTCCGAGCTCCGGTGTCGCCAATTGCCTGAGGCCGCCTCGGGGCAAATACGGGACTACCCCGTAAAAACAATGACATATCGACTATTTAGGTGCTCAATTATTAGCCTATTTACCTGGTAGTTTACAAGCACCTTAGTAATACGCTATCAAAACACATCGCTAATAGTCCGTGAATGACCGGATCATTTGGCGCTGAGAGTGAGTGGCTGCGTCGAAGCGTTGATGCAGCAGTTTGTTAATGGGTCTCAGTGGTGGAGTTGTAGCAATGGGTGGACATCAAACGCTTCGTGAACGAATTTCTGACGCTTTAAGAGAATCGATCATTAAAGGCGAGTTGGCGCCGGGCGAA
>JAUIIP010000138.1 GCA_030431555.1 bacterium | reverse complement strand
ATTACACCGAACATTCCTGAAGCCGCCTTGCTTCTTGGTTGGAGCGAGGTGAGGGTTTCCGAAAATAGATTCGATGCTTGTAAGACGCTTGAGGAGCTCAGCGGCTGCGCGGTGCTGCTAACAGGCGGGCATAGCTATGTCGGTTCAGTGGAAGATGTTCTGTGCATCGAGGATAAAATTCAGACATTTTCCCGACCAATAATTGAAACGAAGAATACTCATGGAACAGGCTGCACCCTTAGTGCAGCGATTGCGGCTTACCTAGCTCGTGGAGTGGCCCTGGAGAAGGCGGTCGAACTTGCCGGTGATTTTGTTCACGCTGCGATTAGCGCGGCTCGGAACCAACGTCTAGGCAAGGGGAGCGGACCGGTCGAGCATTTCTTCGCTTACCGCGAACCCAGCGAATGATCCCCTAAGGCCAGTCGACAGCCGCTTTAGTTCAAGCTTGAGCAACTTTCGCTAAATCTAAGGTACGGTGCTAACTCCAAATTTATCCAGCTTGTAGCAACGTACAAAATTGGTGCGCGTTTCTTTTTTTCTGTGCTAGGCTGAGACTCTCGCAGGGTGGTGCTGCGTGAGATCAGGGAGGAAGGATGGCCAAGAGAACGACGCTTAAGCTCGTCGAAGAGAATCCTGATGCCAATCGGGAGTATCGGCGGCTCGTTGGGGAGTTGTGGACAGCGCAGCAGCGCCAAATGCATTCGCTGCATTACGTGGTGAGTTATCGGGCGAGTTTCAAGCCTGAGCTGCCGGATTTCTGCATACGACGATACAGCGAGAAAGGCGCTGTAGTATTGGATCCCTTTTGCGGCAGGGGCACGACTCCTCTGCAGGCCAATCTGCTTGGTCGGGTCAGTATCGCGTCCGATGTGAATCCACTGGCGGTGCGTCTGGCTCGGGCTAAAACAGAGCCCGTAGGTCTTGATGAGGTTGTGCTTCGTTTGAATGAGGTTGATTTCAGACGTCCCGTCAACCTAGGTGCCTATAAAGATACCTTCGCTCCATTTTATCACCCCGACACTTACAGGGAGCTGCTTAATCTTAGGTCGTTCATTTCCAAAGACGCTGACAGGGTTAACCGTTTCATCGAGCTTATCGCGGTTTCGCGGCTCCATGGCCACTCCCCTGGATTTTTCTCGGTGTATTCTTTTCCGCAAATATCAATACCGCCTCAGAATCAGAGGCAGATTAATATTAAACGCGGCCAAGTGCCTGAATACCGTGCAGTTGCGCCGAGGATCATCAAGAAAGCTGCCCACGCTCTGCGCGACGGATTTACTTCGGAGTTTTTCTCGGTCTCGAGTGCGAACGCATATAGGGTTTCGGACGCTCGTAAATTAGACTGGCTTGCCTCGAACTCGGTCGACCTGATTGTCACATCTCCTCCGTTTCTCGATAAGGTGGACTACGTGACCGACAACTGGCTTGAGAATTGGTTTATCGATAGTTCACCGGAAACCTTTGCCGGCAATGTCGTCATGAGTAGTTCGCTCGAGGCGTGGCAGCAGTTCATCGGCGATGTGCTCGCGGAGTTCGCCAGAGTCCTCAAGCCGGGAGGCTTTGCAGTGGTTGAGGTCGGCGAAGTTGAGTGCGGCGGCAATATTATTAATCTCGACGAGGTTGTGGCTGATGAGGCCTGCAAGTTGAGTGCCGGTGATACCCGCTTAAGTGTGCATGAGGTGCTGATCAACAAACAGAACTTCACTAAGCTGGCCAATTGTTTTAATGTGGACAATAACCGGAAGGGAACGAATACGAACCGTCTGGTTGTGTTAAAAGCCAGTAGACGAAGGCGTCGCCGCCGCTGAGGTCGTGTCGGAAAATAATCAGAGCGCCATTGATACACCGCGCGTAATAGTAGCCGGCCTGGGTCAGAATGCTGGCACTTCTACCGTTGTTCTCGGACTAATAGTCAATCTCAAGCGAGCAGGTATCTCAACCGCGCTCGCCAAGGTGGGGCCTTCGCTTGTCGATACTACGATTCACCGTCGTGTCGCCGGCCGCTTGTCACATACACTCGATTCCTGGCTGCTCGACAAAGATCAGCTAATGAGTGCTACGGCCAGGCTTTCAGCCGGTGCAGAGCTGATACTGATCGAGGGCGATCTTGGAATATACGACCATAACGATCCGGGCTGTAGCTTTCGGACTTTGGCGGATTTTGCAGCTGAGCTGAGGACGCCAATAGTTCTCGTGGTTGATGCCTATGGTCTGAAGGAAGGAATTGCGGCAGTTGTGCAAGGCGCGTGTCAGTTCGGCGGAGCCCATGTTATGGGCGTAATTGCCAATCGAGTTCGCTCCACCGCTCATAACGATTGTCTGCGCTCGGCAGTCGAAAGGCTTGGCGGACCAAAATATATTGCCGGCATTCCGGTCGGTGATGAGAGATTGGTCTCAGGCGGGACATTCGGGCAGGCGCAGGGCAATCCCAGCTTGCTGACGCGAAACCGTTTACTTGAGGTGGGCGATCTTGTTCAGAGCTATCTTGACTTGGACGCTTTGCGCGAGGTGGCGAGCCATGCCGGTTCGTTTGCAGTCGACAAAAAGCTTCTTAGAGGTGAGAACCGTCGTTGTCGAATCGCCGTAGCAGATGATGCAGCGTTCCACCTTACTGTTCAGGACAACCTAGACCTGATGCGAAGGGCGGGTGCAGAGATAGTAGCATTTTCTCCTTTGGCGGATATCAAACTGCCGCCGAAGACAGGTGGCATTTATATACCCGGCGGTTATGTTCACCTTTACGCCAAAGATCTCAGTGCAAACGAGTCGATGCTAGGCAGCATCCGCAAGTTCGCGAATGCGGGTGGCGCTATTTATGCCGAAGGTAACGCGCTTGCGTATCTGTGCAAGGAGGCCGTTTTGTATTCCGGCAGCCGTTTCCCTATGCTCGGCATACTACCCGCTGTAGCGACAGCAAGTGTTGAGGAAACAGCTTACGTTAAGCAGGTATACTGTGAAGTAGTTGCAGGGCAAGCGACGATCTTGTCTCGCTCCGGCGATGTATTTCGTGGACTCAGGGATACTCGCTGGCTTGTGCGCCTAGAAGAGCGCGTGCTTCAATGTTTTCAGCTTGCCGATAGGCATGCCAAAACCGACGGGACGGCGTCTGCGCTGATGATGAAAGAGGGATTTTCTCCTTTGCCGCATGTGCTTGTCTCAGCCGTCCAGGCGCATTGGGGCTCCAACGCGAACACGGCCAGAATGTTCGTCGATTCCGCCTCGGCAAGCGACGATAAGACCGCTTCCCCGTCGGCTGTCTAGTCCGATTGACGGTGCTTAGTGCTCGTGAGAGCCTTAACGCTAGTAACACTCAGGAGAACCTCAGCGTGAAAATCAAGATAGGAACACGCGGCAGTCAGTTGGCGCTTGCGCAGACGGAGATCGTTCGTCGGGCGCTGGCGAGCCGACCTAATGCGCCGGAGATAGAAGTTTGTCAGATCAGCACCCGCGGCGATCAGCGTCAAGGAACAGCGGATGCTCAAATTCCCGATAAGAAGAAGTGGGTGATTGATATCGAACAGGCAGTCCTGCGCGAAGAGGTCGACTTTGCGGTGCACTCCGGCAAGGACCTGCCTAACGACATAGAAGCCGGCACGATGATGTGGCCGTTGCTTGAGCGCCAGTACGCAGAAGATGTTTTTATCGGTGCTCGCAAAGGGGACAAGGGCGAGAGGATCGGATTCGATGAAGTGCCCCAGGGCGCTGCTGTCGGTACGGCAAGCGCAAGGCGCGCGGCGCAGCTGCGAAGATTGCGACCGGACTTGATCGTCGTCGAACACCGGGGAAATGTTCCGACTCGTTTGAAGAAGCTTGATGAGACCACTGAACTGAGTGGAATTGTGCTTGCACGTGCGGGTCTTGAGCGGCTGGGACTAGCAGATCACGTCTCGACGGTGTTTACTGCGCAGCAGATCGTACCAGCCTTAAATCAGGGTATGTTGGTTGTTCAGTTTCGCGAAAACGATGAACGCATCGCCGAGCTATTGGAAGACTTAATTGCTATTCGAACTCTAGCCGAGTGGCAGGCTGAGCGTGCTGCAGTCGCATTATTGGGTGCTGACTGTCACAGCGCAGTAGGAATCTTTGCCTCTTCCGACGGAGCTCAAGTCTCACTTCTGTGTAGAGTGCTTAGCGGCGACGGAAGTAAGGCCGTAGAGTCCAGCTCATCAGGTTCAGTGGCTATGGCTGAGGAGATCGGTGAGCGCGCGGCTAAGGAGCTGCTGGAAAAGGGAGCCGGCAATTTGATTGAATCATGCGGCGCTTAGTGTTCTCTAAAGCAATACTCGAAGACCAAGCGAAAGGCCTGTAAACATCAGTATCGCCACACCAATGACAATCGAGAAGCTAAGGAAGAATGCAAAGAAGCCAAGTGCAGCTTTGCGTGGATCGGTTTTCATCTAACGTCCTTCACCATAGACGCCTCATTATAGCCAAAATCAGTGATACGGAAAGCCGATTTGTTTGCAGCTGCGCTCGAGATAGTCTCGCAAGCGCTTGGCATGGGGGCTGTATAGGCTAATGGAGGACAGGCAGGCGGGGTCGAATTTGGAATAAATTACCCGGTCTCTCCCGTAGTCTAGAGGCTGAACGCCGCAAAACCGATATCCGTTTTCAGTAGCGTATCTGCACACTTCGGGGGCAAACTCGCTGTCCAAGGCAATGGAAAGAATGCAGCGCTCCTTCTGCTTCTGGGACAGCTGCTGCGTGCAGCCGTCTATTTCAGCTAAACCACGTAGCTTTTCAGGGTCAACCAGCACGCTGTATATTCCGAAGCCTTCCTTGTGAACTAAAGACGCACCGTCAGTTCCAAGCTCAGGAGAGCTGTGGAATTTGAAGTCTGCTGAGCTGGAGCCCGGAATTCGGAGCAGTCCGGCGCTTTCGAACTGAGAAGCGATAAACTCTCTATGCTCACGAGGAGCGAAGAAAGGGCGGGGAGAAGCATGCTTCGCACCAAAAATATTGTACATGACAAGAAAGCTGCTGCGAGAGTCTTGACGACGTGCAAATGAGCCGCCGTTAATACTTGCAGGGATGATCGCTGTTTCGATCGAATTGAAGCACTTGTTTGCGACAAGCTGCCACATCGGATGAGCGAGGACATTGTAGAAGTAAACAAGTTCCCACTGCTGTCTTTCCGCCAAGTCTGAAATCGTGTTCCAAAACAGGCGGCAAAACTCGAAGACTCTTTTTCGGTATGCGGGGTGAATGGCGGGGTATAAAAACTCAATACGTCTGGAGTGCGGCTCATGCCGTAGCGCCATATGGGCAACAATTCGATTACCGTGTGCCGCCACCATGCTCGTCATACATCGACCGAGTTCAGCGTTGAAGCAGTCGTTATCGGGTGAATACCAATGCTCCGGATCGTAGACTTCTTTTGCCGGATAAGAGGCGCCGTAACAACGGCGAAAAAGATCGGAAAGCTGCTCAGCGTTTCGTCGGTTGTCATGATTGACCGCGGTGATAGCAATGTCACTGCGTGGAATAATCGGGGTGGCGTGTCGGCGAGGTGTGCGGGGAATGCTTCTGCGTTCGGCTGCCGAACGATTACCTTCTATTAACGAGAGTTGTTGTTCAATACTATCGGAACTCAACATATCTTCTCCGTCGCAGTCTCTGTACGTTCATTCACCGTACGTGAGACGCGTTAATGCGTAAACATGCTAATCGTAGAATAACCTTTCGAAAAAAAGAGTCGGAGGGAAGTGAAAACCGATTAAAATAACGCCCCATTCTATGGAGCTGCGAGGGTCTTATTCAAGTGGCATGCAGTAAAAAAATTTGCTTAAGCTGACCCGCTCAGCTAAGGCGGCGAAACCGCCCGCAAATCGAGTTTTCCAGCTTCTAAAATAGTTTAACCTCGAATATATGTTCATGGGGCTTGTCCGTGTTTTGACTATTCGTTCGGTCGGCGGCGAGCCCTTAATCCCAATGCACTGTATAATGTGAAGTTCAAATGAAAGTATCTGTTTGCGGAGAAACCAGGGACCTAAAAGCGCAGACTCGATCCGAGCTAGAACGTCTTGCTCAAAAGCGCACGGCGTCGTCAGAAGTGGTCGATGCGAATCTTGCGAAACGCGCGTCGAGTGTGGCTGCGCAGCTCGGGCGAATGATCGCTGTATTGATCGCCCGTGACGGACGAGCCTCGCACGTTGTAGTGGGAACTCGTCAGCGGCTTTATCTGCCTGACCTGGGTCGGATGAGGCTCGATGAAGCAAAGCTGCGCAGGCTGCGACTGGTAGTCTTTGCTCCCCCTGACGCTGAGGGTTCACTTCGGCAGCCTGCAAACGAGCTATGGATTCGTCGAGGCTCGAAAGGTCAGACGGCAAACAAAAGCGTAAGTTTAGACGATCGCTCTACCAAATCTGTTGTTAGCCCCGTTGTGCCTGCGGACTTGCTAACTGACCTGGAAAAACTGCGCTTGGATTGCCTGTTGTATGTGTCTGTGACTGAAAGCGGTCTACCAGGCGCCTGCTGCTTCGCCCATGTCGAAGTAGTGACAACTGATTCAGCAGTAACTCGTGGAACTGACAGCGTTCAGCACTACGGCATATTTTTCGCACGGGCAAAGTCGATCCAATCGCTAGATATCGATTTCTCCAGCTGTATTGAGGAGCTGGAGCGCCGCATCGTCGATGGACAGCGAAATATCACGGGTGTTGAATCAGAAGACCGCGTGGTTCTCATCGGGGCTTATACGGGGAGCGCCGTGGAGGCTCGAAAGAATATGGAGGAGCTTCGAGAGCTGGCGCGTACGGCAGGTCTCACAGTCGGCGATGAAGTCATGCAGCGTAGACGCAAGCTTGATCCTAAGACAGTCATCGGCAGCGGTAAGCTGGAAGATATAACACTTCACTGTCTGGATCTTGGAGTGGACCTTATTGTGTTCGACCGAGAGTTAAGTCCCGGCCAGCTGCGCTCGATAACTGATGCGACTGAGCTTAGGGTAGTTGATCGCAGCATGCTTATTCTTGATATTTTCGCACAGCGCGCGAGGACGAGTGAGGGCCGACTGCAGGTCGAATTAGCGCAGCTGAAGTATTCGCTTCCGCGATTGACGGAACGTGACAGCGGACTTAGTAGGCTGACGGGAGGGATCGGCGGTCGCGGCCCGGGTGAAACAAAACTTGAAATTAGCCGCCGGAGAACTCGCAAAAGAATTGCTGACCTTGAAAAGAAGATAGACCAAATTGCCGTCCAGCGGACACTTCGCAGATCGCGCAGAGAGCAGAGAGGCGTGCCCGTTGTCGCGATTGTGGGTTATACAAATGCCGGGAAATCCACCTTGCTGAATGCGTTGACGAACTCTGAAGTGCTGGTAGAGAGCAAGCTGTTTGCCACGCTAGATTTGGCTAGCCGGCGCATGCGGTTTCCTAATGAAAAAGAAGTGATTTTTGTTGACACCGTGGGGTTTATCCGAGAACTTCCAAAGGAACTTGTGAATGCTTTCAGGGCAACTCTAGAAGAAGTCGGAGAAGCAGATTTACTTTTGCATGTTGCGGACGCTTGTGATCCCGAGCTCGAGCACAAAATAGAGACAGTTGAGCGAACGCTCAGCGGCCTTGGTTTTGAAGACAAGCCTCGGTGTCTTGTGCTGAATAAGGTGGACGGCCTTAGTTCTGTTGAGGTCCGCACTCTACTCAGACGTTTCGGAGGACTTCCGATATCCGCATTGAAAAGAGATGGGTTCGAAGATCTTATATCTCGCATTCAGGAGACTCTGGCCGATTCATTTGATGGTGCAGACCCTGGTCAGTTCTTGCCGGCAGCTTCCTAGCCGGCAGTTGCTTTTGCTTCTAGTTTTTGTCTCGTTTCCCGCAGTTGATTCTGCGCGTGCGGACAGCGAAGTCGCGGCTCTCGAGAAGATGCGCCGCGGGAAATATGTGCAACTGACAGGATTGTTCGGCGAGTATGATCTCTCGCACGCAGCGATTATTTGGTCGCTTGATGTTTCCAGCGACGGCAGCTACGCGGTGACGGGAAGTGCCGATCGCGCCGCAAAGCTCTGGAACTTGCGCACTAGGACTGAGGTCAAAGCGTTTGTCGGCCACGATTCGGATGTAACCTCAGTCGCGATTTCACCGGACAATTCACGACTGCTCACGGGCAGCAAAGACGGCACAGTTCGTCTTTGGGACATTGCCAGTGGTGAGCAGATCGCTCTGTTTGACGGACATGAAGACTGGGTTTTGGCTGTTGCTTTTTCCCCAGATGGCTTGCTAGCCGCGTCCGGCGGTAGAGATAAGACTGTGATGCTCTGGGATGTGGCCAGCGGAAATCAAGTCGGGGCTATGAAGGGGCACACTGGGTTTGTCAGCGCTCTAGAGTTTTCGCCCGACGGACGCCGGCTGGCGTCCAGCAGCTACGACCAGTCTATTCGACTATGGAATGTCCAGTCACGGACTCCGGCTAAGGTATTTCACTCTAATCAAGGCTGGCTGCTTACCGTTGCTTTTGCCAACAACGGTCGGAGCCTGCTGGCATCCGCCGCGGACAACATTATTCGGGAGTGGCGAATTGATTCCGAGACACAGGAGCAGGAGTATGTCGGTCACACAGGCTGGGTTTACTCGATTATCGGCGTTCCAGGTAGCAACACTTTCTACACGGCAAGTTTGGACGGCACTATTCGAAGCTGGAGCTACGGCGAGAGCAAACCGCTGAAATCAATCGTAGACTCTCAGACTCCGATTAACGACGCAGTGCTTTCGTTTGATGGTTCGGTGTTTTACGCAGCAAGCGGAAGTAAGATCAGGATCTTTGATGCTGCTAGCGGCAGGGAGCTCGCAATTGAGCGCCGTGGGCATGCCGGTGCTGTTAGGTCGGTCGTAAGTGCAGCTCGGGGTAAGGAAATTATTACGGCAGGTTCTGACGGGGCGATTATCGTCTGGGACGCCAAGCGCCGCAAAGAGTCGCGCAAAATCTTCGCTGAAAATCGCCCGTCCGGCGGGTATCAGGCGATGTCTTACTCGCGCAGCGGTGATATCCTAGCTGTCGGCGGCGGCGACGGGTCAATCTCGTTCTTCGATTACAAGAGCGGAGAGCTCGAAGCTTTTATTCCTCAGCATGAAGCCACAATTAGCGATCTGAAGTACTCGCCAGACGGGAGGTATCTTATCTCCTCGAGTGCTGACCGAACTTTTGCGCTGCTGAAAGTTAAGAACGGCTTGCCGGTAGAACGCTCCGGAGGAGTTTTAGATTACATCGGTAAAGCTTTCTTCCAGGCTTTCGGCAGTCATAAAGGCCGAGTAAATAGTATCGACATATCGCCTG
>JAUIIP010000137.1 GCA_030431555.1 bacterium | reverse complement strand
GGAGTCCGTTCTCTGTTCTCTGTTCTCTGTTCTCTGTTCTCTGTTCTCTGTTCTCTGAAAACAGTTTAATTGTGGTGCTTCACGCCACAAAGAAGAAGGCGCCTTGCGGCGCCCGACCTCGGGCTAGCGGGTATTCTGGATAAGTCGGTAAACGTGTGCGCCGAGGCTGTCTAAGACTTTCCAGCTGTCTGTGCTCTCGAGCTGTTCGATAATCAGCAGACAAACTCGCGGCTCACATTTACAAACTAATTAGAAGCTAGCGGCGGAAGCCGCACTTATTTTTCTGATTTACTTTCTGCGGCTACCCCCAGATTGTTGCCAACTGCTGACAACACGATCTCCCGCGGATCGTGTTTTTTCTGCATCTATTTTTAGCGCCCGTCTTAACTAAGCTCTCACTCATTGCTACCTTAGTATTTGTGCGCAGCGCGGTGAAATGAATTCTTCCGATCATCACGCACCGCCGCACCCAATACGTATTGGGTAGTCGGAGTACGCAAGATAACGTTTATTACTAGGGCAATCGAAAGGACAACATCGATTGAGAAGTTTCAGCAAGCAATCCGCAGCGAACGCTGTGGGAATCTAACATCACCGTAGGCAGCAGCCGGGCTTCTCGCCGGCTCGGCTGTTGTCTGCCTCCTCAGCAGAAACACAAACTACCAGCCTGATTCCGCTCTAGCTGTTGCGACCAATGTCGCTGCGAAAATGCATGCCATCGAAGGAGATACGCTTCAAGTTAGCGTATGCATTGTCCAAGGCCGCCGAGACGGAAGAACCAAGGGCAGCGACCGCTAAAATCCGGCCACCTTTAGACACTACCTTCCCGTCCTCATCACCTCGCGTCCCTGCATGAAATGCGACGATCCGCTCCGAAGGCTCGAATAATCCCTCTATCACCTTGCCGTCATCCACCTGCTTTGGATAGCCACGTGATGAGGCGACCACACAGGCAGCGGCGTCCTTGCTCCACTTTAGCTCGACCGTCTCAAGGTTGCCGTTAACCGCTGCCAGAAGCGCCGAAAATAGATCAGACTGCAGGCGCAGCATAAGGATCTGAGTTTCGGGATCCCCGAGACGGCAGTTAAATTCAAGTACGCGCACAGCTCCTGCCGGATCGATCATAACTCCCGCGTACAAAAATCCGGTATAACGGGTTCCTCGGGCCCATAATTCGCGAATCACGGGAATGAAAATGTCTTCTACCATTTGAGCGACTTTTTCATCGGGCAGAACACTAGTCGGAGAGACAGCACCCATTCCGCCGGTATTCGGGCCGTCATCGCCGTCAAGCAGCCTTTTGTAGTCCTGGCTCACGACCATCGGCAAAACCGTTTCACCATCGACGATCGCCATCACCGATGCTTCTTTCCCTTCCAGCTTTTCTTCCACTACAACTGTATTGCCGGCGTCGCCCATGGTCTGCTCAACCATGAACTCATCAACTGCAGCAAGCGCCTCTTCCAGCGTCTGCGCAACAATCACACCTTTACCTGAGGCAAGCCCATCAGCCTTAACTACTATCGGCGCGCCCTTCTCACGTATGTACTCCTTCGCTTCTTCAGCCGAATCAAAGCAAGCACCTTCTGCGGTCCTTACGCCGGCTTTCAGCATGATTTCTTTGGCGAAGTTCTTTGAGTATTCAAGCCGCGCCGCTTCCTTAGTCGGACCGAAAACTTTAAGCCCGTGCTCGGCAAACACGTCAGCCAAGCCGTCCGCCAGCGGAGCCTCGGGACCAACGACCGTCAGAGCAATTTTGTTTTCCGCCGCCCAGACAGCTAGTGCGCCAAGGTTTTTCGGACTAATGTCGATGTTAGTTGCAATCTGCGCGGTGCCGGCATTACCAGGGGCGCAGTAGACTTGAGTAACCTTTGGACTCTGCTTGAGCTTCCACGCTAGCGCATGCTCACGTCCACCCCCGCCTACAACTAAAACTTTCATAGCCTTGCTCTCCTGTCGCTGAAACTAATGCCTAAAATGCCGTTCTTTGGTCAGCAGCATAACCATTTTTCGCTTGTTCGCTGCCTCGACCACATCCTCATCTTTAATTGAGCCGCCTGGTTGAATCAGAGCTGCAACACCGCCGTCATTGAGTACTTCGAGGGTGTCGGGAAACGGCAAGAACGCGTCTGAAGCCGCTACAGAGCCATTTGCGTCATGACCGTGAGTTTTGGCACGCTCTAATGCGAAATGCGCCGCATCAACCCTGCTCATTTGGCCCGCACCGACACCAATCGCTTGTCCGTCTTTAACAATAACGATTGTGTTAGATTTTACGTGCTTGCAAATTTGCCAAGCCAAACGCAGATCACTTTGCATTTCTTCGCTGGGTTGAAGATCGCTGATCACCTCAGCGCTTTCAACGGCTTTCAACGTGGAATCAGCAGTCTGAACTAAAAAATCACCAAACGCATTTCTAATAGTTAGCGACTGATCGGCCGCAGATTGCTCCAGGCGATCGAAGCTGCACTTGATAACTCGCACATTCTTTTTCTTCTTAAATTCTTCCAAGGCACCTGCAGTATAGTCCGCTGCCAAAACTACCTCGACGAATCCTTCCAACATAAGCGACACCAACTTTTCATCGACCGTGCCGCTCACCGCGATAATTCCGCCAAATGCGCTGAGCGGATCGCAAGCTCTCGCCTCAACAAAGGCGTCGTGGATATTCGGTCTTACTGCGACCCCACATGGGTTTGAGTGCTTTATGATTACAGCTGTTTCACGTCCGGGGTTTCCGCGCCACACCTCTAGAAATATGCCCAACGCGCCCTGCATATCCAGCAGGTTGTTGTAAGAGATCTCCTTCCCCTGGAGTTGCTCCCATGGCGCAGCATCCGAGCTGTCACCAACTTCAGCCATTCGGTAGAGCCCGGCGTCCTGGTGCGGATTTTCTCCGTAGCGCAAAGTGGAAACTCGCTCCAGCGTAAATGCTTCAAACGGTGCCAGTTGTTTGCGCTCTCCACCTTCTTCGAGAAGCGACTCGTCCAGGGAAAAATATCGCGCAACGGCACCGTCATATGCCGACATGGTTGCGAACACCCGAGCAGCCAGCATCCGTCGTGTTTCCAGAGAAATGGATCCGCTCGCTTTTAGCTCTTCGATCACACGATCATAATCAGATGGCCGACAAATTGCTGCTACGTCTTTACAGTTCTTGGCAGCGGCCCGCAGCATGGTCGGCCCGCCGATATCAATGAATTCAACAAGCGAGTCATGTTCGACTTTGCCCGCTGTTTCGACTTGTCGAACTTGCTCCAGGAAGGGGTAGAGACTCACTATAACATAATCGATGTAGCCGCCCTCAACTTGGCCAAGCGACTTTGTATCATCATCGCGATCTCTGCGAGCTAATATTCCACCATGAATCTTCGGATGAAGAGTTTTAACACGTCCATCCATAATCTCCGGATGACCGGTATAAGCGCTGACGGGAACAACCTCTATTGCGTTTTCCTCAAGATGCTTAGCCGTTCCGCCGGTGGAAAGTATCTTTATTCCTTGTTGTTGCAGCTCTCTGACAAGCGGCAAAATGCCGGTTTTGTCCCATACGCTTACGATCGCATAACGCTCCATCTCTACCTATTTCACTCCCGGCTTCTGGCTTAATTCGGAGGCGGAATCATACGGGAGTTACGTAGTGTTTTCAAGCGGACGCAGGCAAAGCTGGGTCTATCGCACTAGAGAATGGACGCGCTAATTCGCGTCCGCCGGCTCGGCAGAGCTAGAGCTGGGCGAGCTCTCCTGATTGCCCCCATTTTCGGTCAGGCTCTTGAGGATTTTCTCCTCCTCTTCGTCAGAAACTTTTAAGCCCAGGCCCCATAGCTTTTTCTCAAGCTCTTTCTTCTGCGCTTCAATTTTCACCTGCTGCTCCAAGCGCTCCATTGAAAGCCCCCAGGAAAGGCTGTCTATCACTTCGAGCTTGCGCTTAATTTGGTCGATGCGCGACTTAATCGAACCTTCGTCTAAGTAGCCGGTGAAAGGATCGTTAGCTTCGCGATGAGCCGCGGCAATCTTATCCTCGACAGCATCCGTGAGCTTGCTGACCAGCTTCTGGCGATGCGTTGCCAGCTCTTTGTTAAGAGTTTCCGTGCGAGATGCCAACTCTTCATCACCCGGAGAGGACTCTGCCGCTGAAGCAGCATTGTCTGCCAGCATTTTTGCGGCTTCATACATCTGGATTAGTCCGCCGAGTTCCGGAACCTCCGGCGATACCTCTTTGGCAACTTCTAGATATTTGCCGGCTTCAATTGAAGTCTTGCGCATTTTCCAAACATCGCCGTCACGACCGCTCGCTGCACCGGATCCTTTCGCAAGCTCGGCCTCAGCCTCCGCTAGCTCTGCGGTAAGCTTCTCTTTACGCTTCACCACATCTAGTTGTGAAGGGAGCGTGAGCAGGGCGAGACGGTAATTCGCGTCGTCAATCTGGCTGCGCACATCCACCTTCTGCCGAATTATAGACTTCTTATTTTCCAAGCGTCCGATTGCAGCGGCAGCTTCAGGATTCTCGGGCTTCGCGGCGGACTTAACGTCCTCCTCGATAGTATCGGTCGGTATAATCTCTGAAGACGGCCAAGCCTCAGACTCGCCGCCCCTGTCTACGCCTCCCTCGGCACCTTGCGCCTGGGCTGAAACTTCCTCCTCTTCGGGCTTAACAATCGTCGGCTCCGGAGGACTGACTATCTCTGCAGGCTGAGCCGGAGCAGTTCCAGATTCTAAATCAGGCTGATTGACCGCTTCGGCCGGCGGAGCCACCTCCTCGGGTTGCGGCTCAGCCTCGTCTGGAACACCGATACTCGCCACCTGCGGCCGAGTACCGACATCACCTAGACGCACGCGCTGGTTTGTTTGCCCGACGACAACGAGAATTACGGCAACAACCGCTACCGCAATCACCGCTACTCCAATCATCTGCACCTGGCGAAAGCTTTTCTCGTCGCCCTCGGAAGCAACTTGATCCTCGTCCAAAAATGCAAACTCGTCTTCTTCCTCGTCTACGTCGACGTCTGCCGAACCCGGGGATTCCACCTCGCCTTCGACTGTAGGCTGCGCATCGCGATTGTCCGCGCCGACACTGGCCCCAACTGCTTCCTCGGCACGCATTTTTTTCTCGGCCCTGCGCTCATGGTCGCGCACCTCATCCGTAGTCGGATTCTCCCCGAAGAGAATGGAGTCAACTGCCGAACTGGAATGATCTTCTCCGTTAGCACGAGCGTGAGTGGGCTCAGCCTCCTCAGTTTCCACTTCCGGGCTGTCAAGCTTCGGCATTTCCGGAATAATTGCTTCGTCGAACTTAATCTCAGATGATTTAACAAACTCGACTTTGCCGTCGGACAATTCGCTGCGCGCGCTTTCATCGTAGCTGCAGACTTCGACAAGCTGAACCGTGATATTGTCGCTGCCTCCGCGCTGATTAGCGAGCTCGATAAACATCTCAGCAGCATCTCTCAAGTCATCCTTCGCTTCGAGGATGCGCTGGATTTCCAAGTCTTCTACGTGATTAGTTAAACCATCGCAGCAAAGCAAAAAGCGATCTCCCTCCGTCAGAGGGAGCGGATATACCTGTAGCTCTACGTCTACATTCGGCGTGGGGCCGATAGAGCGGGTAAGCATGTGTGAAATGGGATGATTCTCAGCCTGCTCCGCAGATATTGTGCCTGCATCCATCAACTCTTGGACAAGAGTGTGATCCCGCGTCAGGAGCGTCAGCGCGTCATTCTTCAAAAGATAGATTCTGGAGTCACCGACATGCGCGACAATTGCTTTGTCGGAGAAGATCGCCAAAGCGACCAGCGTCGTACCCATTCCGGAAAGCTTGTCGCTGGACTTTGCGTGTTCGTGAATAGCCTGGTTGGCCAGGCGAACCGCCGTAACTAAAGACTCAGCGCTTAGCAGCCCGGCAGAGTTAATTGCGCGTTTAGCAATAACTTCGATCGCCAAGGCGGAAGCAGTTGCGCCCCCCTGAGCACCACCCATTCCATCAGCAACCAAAAAAAGACTGCCGTTCTGGGTGTGCACGTAGCCGTACGAATCTTGGTTCTCCTGCCTGCGCTTACCTACGTCAGTAAGCACGACGCAACGGCAAGGAATACCCTTAGAGTCCGCGCTTTCCTCTGAACCAACGTCCACTAGAAACTGTCTCTTCGACTTTGCCTACGGGTTAGTAAACCGACTACATCTTGGCGCGGCGCACCAAGCAATACTGCCGACCAACCCTTTAACCTAAGTGTATCAATATAATACCAAAAATGCCGATGGGCGGGACATCCGGCCACCATGATTTAGACTACGCAGTCGGGCGATTAGACTCGGGGAAACTACGGCCAGAGGTATAACCCCACTAACTTACTCGCTTTACGAAAGCGCTCTTAGGAGACAATCCGGCTTTAATCAGCCGTTTTTGGCGTGATTTGGCAGCCTGCGCCGTCTTGTAAGGCCCTACCAGGACTCGATAAAACTGCTTCCCGCTCACCTTAGCCTGCTCAACCGCAACGCCGTAATCGGCGCCCGCGAGTTTCTGAGCCATTTGCTTGGCGGAGTCGGGAGAGCGCTTGGCGGAAACCTGAACGTAATAGCCGCTAGTCACCTTTGAGCTTATCACCACCTTCGGCGCCGCTGGCTGCTTGGGTTTGGCGGCAACTTTCTTAGGAGCGGAGGTCGACTCTAAAGCTCGGATCGGCTTCTGCTTAGGCGCTTCAGCCTCGGTCGATTTAGAAGCCTTCACATGTTGAGCGATAGTTTTTGACTTAGACTCGGCGTTTCCCGACTTAGCCTCGATAGGCGCAGATGCTTTCTCCGCCGAAAGCGCCGCAAGCGAAGACTTTGGCATTACCGTAGGCGGGGTGGCAGCGGTCGGCGCTTCTTTGCTCATCTCAAGCGCCTTACCCAGTGGGCCAACATCCGCCAATGGTCGCTCCGGCAGCGGAACACGTAGAGCTAATCGAGCCTGCTCTTCAAGGGCTAACTGCATCCCGCGCTCCTTACCAGCGTACAGGCCAAAGAAGAAAGTAGCGGCCATCAACCCTGCACAAATCGACCAACTGATAACTAGCTGCCCGAGAGTAAAAGAGAACTGCCGCGGCTTGCTTCTAAGCGACTTACTCGGCGGAATAACACGCTGATAGGGTTCAACCGATGAATAGTTTAGTTGTGGATGGGCTGCCATCGAAAATCTTCCTCCAAGCCGGCTATTTTGTACTAGGCAGGCTGCGCACGCCCCGAAAGGCTTCCTAACTACTTCTCTAGTACGAGACCGCCATCCTCGCAAGAAATTCTAAGCAGCTCGAGACCCTTAGCGGTGGTTTCCACGAGCGCATTAGACAGGATGCAGTACGCCAGAGCGTCGCTGCCGCTCAGCTGCGAAGGAACTCGGCAATTCGGCCGATTGAAGAACTCATAAAAGCCCGCGGCAAACCGTTTGAGCGAGCCGACGAGCCGAACCGCATTACTACGACCGTCTCCAACCTTTATCTGACCGCGAAACGCAGCTGCATTGTTGTAAGCCGTTTGTCCGTATTTTGGCACAGCAGGAGAATTCTCGGTACCAAATTCTTGCCGGCAAAGATCCAAAAACCTTCCAGCGTCGTAGACAGCTCGATCCAGATACCAAGGAACAGCCTCACTGGTGTAATATCCATTAACGTAAGCCCCGAGATCCAACTCGGGCTCTGCGCAGGCTGCAAAAGCTACCAGCAAATCACCGAAGCTCGGCTCTTCCAGCAGCGCCAACACATCGCTCCGACCTCGTTGATTCAATCTGGTGCGAACCGTATCCAGCGCCGGCAGAGGCATCAGCCACCGCTCCGGCCGATCGCTGCGGGCGAAGCACAAAAAGCTTTCGTCTTTCAGCAATACGTGAGGATCCGCAGAGAGTGCTGCAAAGAAAGCTTGAGCGAACTCCTGCGTCGGCGAAGCATTCAGGTAACCGTCTCCGCCGATGTGCACCGAAAAGTACTTCGAGCCCTCACTCGCTTTAAAACACTCAAGCAGTTGCTGCGCCGCAGTCATTGGCAACAGCGACTTGCCCCTTGATTTCATATGACTCGAAATTTCAAATGCTATATTGCTGGCCATCTGCGCATCAACATCGGGCGGAGCTTGGACGACCTTGACTCGCAATGCATCTGCGGCGTCGCAGTCAGCGCTCGAAACTCCCAGCAGCCGCCGCGCCGCATCTCTTAGTGCAAACTCAAATTCTAAGTACATTAGGCCTGAACCAAACTGGAAGTTAGTTCGTGCAGGCGAAGGATGCTTTGCAAACTATCTCCCGGGCACTCGACTTCGTTCAGCCAGACAGAAAAGTCGTCGGAACTCACGCATGCGCAAAGACAGGCTAAATAAATCTGCCAGTCTTGGACTGAGCTGTCTGCCGCCGGATCGGTTTTCGGCAAACCATCTCGCTTGACAGTGCTAAGCAGTGCCAGCTCAGCTTCTCCCCCGGCTCTCTGCGGAAGAAGCTGCTGCAACAAGCCAAGCTGTCTAAGCTTTAAAACTACAGGAAGAAGCGGCTCATCACAGAGCGCCTTCTTTAACTCATCAAACAGTCTACGCTTCGACACAGTTGCGAGCAGCTTTTGCTCAAGCGCTGCATCGGCCAGTTTCTGAGTATGCCCATCGTATGCGAAGTCGAACCTCGCAATAAACCGCGCACCCCTAATCAGGCGCACCGGGTCATCAACGAAGCTCTTGTCATGCAGAACAACCAGCTGCCTGTGCTGCAGGTGCTCAAAGCCGTTAAACAAATCAATCGTGCGTCCGTATTCGTCTCCAGACAGTCCGACAGCAATTGCGTTAATCGAGAAATCTCGGCGTCGAAGGTCCTCCTCGATGCCCGCCGGACGAACTTCGGGCACACTGCCGGGCACCGGATAGCTTTCCGCGCGCGTGCTGGCAAAATCCAGCTCACTTACACCCGGCAGCACCTCACAGCCGAACAGCAGCTTAGCCGTGCCGTAGCGCTTAAAGCTAACGCAGTGTTCGGGGGGCGTAAGAGTTGGAAATAAGTCGCTCCAGCTACGTCGCAAATACTTAGCAAACGCAATCCCGTCGCCTTCGACAAGCAAGTCGATATCAGGCGATTCGATACCTAACAGTACATCGCGGACCAAACCGCCCACCAAGAAAATTCGCGGTTTCGGCTCAAACGGCACGCGACCGACTTCCTCCAGAAATACCGCAATCCGGGGGTGCAGCTTACCTTTGAGCGAGAACTTTTGAGTCATGCTGAGATTGATAGCAGATCAGAGCGCGAGACAACAACTATGCCTTAATCATCCTCTGCAGCAGAATGATAAAAGCCCCCCATCTCCTTAAGAGAAAATGCTTTCGTCATTCTCTCCTTAAAGATGTC
>JAUIIP010000136.1 GCA_030431555.1 bacterium | reverse complement strand
GAGTCTCGCCGTCTAAAAGGTTCCCATAGAGCCGAAGCGCTACTTCACGAGCCCATGCCTTCACCTGCTTTCGCTCCAGCTGCTTGCCCCGCATACCAAGCAGCTCTGACTGAACAGTTCTCGGGTTCAAACGGCCCGGCACTACCACGCCTCGCGCCCGTGCAGCTGCTTCAAATATACTTCTAACCCTTTCGACTTTGAGTGAACTCAGCGGGTTTTTTACCAGTGGCGCAGGCCCCTCGCACACCAAAATATCGCGTTCGTCAAGATCGAATTTTGCAAAAATATCTACAACACTTTTCTGAAGCTCCGTCAGTCGAAGCTCCAACGAGTGTTCGGGACCGGGAGGAGACAATACCCCCCATACCTGCGGCATACGGCTCTTAAGGCAAAAAACGGCCCAGCCGGAGGCGGTTAAACTTGGGTCTATTGCAACTAATCTAGCGTAAGGCACTGAAGGCACCTGAAAACTGAACAACTAAGCAAAATGAATACCAACCGAAAGGTTTTTCAACAAAGTACAACTTTTTTTTAATTACAGTGTGCCAATACAAACTGCAGTTGGACAAGCAATAAACGGACAAGGTATATTGGTAGTGGGCTCTACTTTGCTATCGAGTCTAACTGATCGAAAACTTGAACCGATAGCAAAATTAACGGGAACCGCCTCTGGACCCGGACGACATGCCGCATTAAGCAGCGGACTTCGAATGGGTTTAATGCCCCGGCATTTGCCGACGGTTGTGGTGCCCACCTGGATGGACCAGGTTCAATGTTACTACAGTAGCTCGCGGGGTAGGGCCCGTCCTTTTCTATCAGGCTATTCCGACTAGCTTCCTAGGGAGCTGGTTGATTGCTCCCCCTTCGTATCAGCTTGAGACAAGTGTAATTTTGTGTTTGTTTACTGCTTCCACGTACTAAGCAGCGGCTGCGCCAGGTAGGAAATATTTAACCATATGGACCAGTTGACCATACTAAAATGGTACCGCTTGATGTTCTTGATGCGGCGCTTTGAAGAAGAGGCCGCACGTGCATACACCGAGCGCAAGATCGGCGGTTTTCTGCACCTCTATATAGGCCAGGAAGCGGTGGCGACCGGTGTCATCGAAGCAGCAGATGACAACGACTATGTAATCTCCGCCTACCGCGATCACGGTCACTACCTCGCTCGGGGAGGCTCTCCCAAAGAAGGAATGGCAGAGCTCTTCGGGAAAGAGACCGGCTGCAGCAAAGGCCGCGGCGGTTCAATGCATTTCTTCGACACCGCTAACAACTTTCTAGGCGGTCACGGAATTGTCGGAGCTCACGTTCCTCTAGCTGCTGGGACCGCGTTTGCTTCGAAGTACCGCAAGGACAACAGAGTAACTATTTGCTTCCTTGGAGACGGCGCGGTCAATATCGGTCCGTTTCACGAAGGGATGTGCCTAGCCTCTACCTGGAAGCTGCCGGTGGTATATGTGATCGAAAACAACCTGTACTCGATGGGCACGCCGATCTGGAGGTCAATGGGAACCACGGAAGCGTCGATTCGGGCCCTGGGCTATCCCATGCGCCGCAAAACCGTCGAAGGCTTTGACGTGTTCGACTGCTTTGACAACGCGAAGGAGGCGATCGACCACGCACGGGAAACCTGTGAGCCGACGCTGCTTGAGTATAAGACTTACCGATATCGCGGCCATTCAATGGCAGACCCAGCCAAATACAGAACCAAGCAGGAAGTCAAAGACTGGCAAAACGAAAAAGACCCGATCATGGTGCTCGAGCAGCACATTGAAAAGGACTATCCGGAGCTGAAAGAAAAGCTTGAAGGGCTTCGCTCCAGTGTAGAAGACGAAGTTGCCGATGCAGTTAAATTTGCCGATGAGTCCCCCGCCCCCGATCCTGCGACGGTGGGAGACTACACTTACGTTTAGCGGAGTTGACAGAAATGTCTGATAGAAATCTCAGCATTCGAGAAGCTCTCAACGAAGCTCTCGCCGAAGAAATGGAGCGAGACGAAGATATCTTTTTGATGGGCGAAGAAGTCGGTCATTATGATGGAGCCTACAAAGTCTCGCGCGGCCTGCTGGAAAAGTTCGGCGAACGGCGCGTTATCGATACGCCGATAAGCGAAAATGGTTTTGCCGGTGTGGGAGTTGGAGCCGCGATGGTCGGCTTAAGACCCGTTATTGAGTTCATGACTTGGAACTTTGCTCTGATCGCAATTGATCAGGTCGTAAACTCAGCAGCTAAGATGCGCTACATGTCAGCCGGTCAAGTCAAGGTGCCGGTAACCTTTCGCGGTCCGAGTGGAGCAGTGATGCAGCTCGCAGCACAGCACTCCCAAAGCTTCGAGAGTTACTATGCCCATGTTCCTGGGCTTAAGGTAATCGCACCTTGCAACTCCAATGATGCCAAAGGCCTGCTTAAAAGCGCTATCCGCGACGATAATCCGGTTGTATTTATGGAATCCGAAGCAATGTACGGGGTGCGCTCTCACGTCCCGGAAGGCGAAATTCTAATTCCACTCGGTAAATGCGATATTAAGCGCCCCGGAGACGACGTGACGCTCATTTGCTGGGGCAAGACCGTCCCACTTTGCCTGAAAGTCGCCGATCAACTTGCTGAAGGCGGAACCCAAGCAGAAGTGATCGACCTGATGACCATTCGACCACTGGACGAGAAGACTCTGATAGAGTCCGTCAAGAAAACAAATCGTGCTATCGTCGTTCAAGAAGCTTGGCCGCAGGCAAGTGTCGGTTCCTGGATTGCACACAGGCTGCAAGTTGAGGCTTTTGATTACCTTGATGCGCCTATCAGAGTGCTTTCCGGCAAAGACTTCCCCTACCCATATGCGACAAGCATCGAAGCTGAGATGGCCCCCAAGGCAGAGGAAGTCGTCGAAGCAGTCAAGAGAAGCATGTAGCCATGATACTCGACCTGGGCGGACATAAGCCGCAGTTAGGTAAAGAAGTATTTGTAGCTCCTAACGCTTGGGTTATCGGTGATACTGTTCTCGGTGACAATGTTTCCGTATTCTTCGGCGCAGTTCTTCGAGGCGATATTCTGCCAATTCGAGTGGGACAGAAAACAAATATTCAAGAGCACGCCCTGCTGCACACTTCTCACGGACGCACTCCCACCATTGTCGGAGAAGAAGTAACAGTCGGTCACCGCGCGATCATCCATGGCTGCACCATCGGTGATCGAAGCCTTATTGGAATGGGCGCGACCGTCCTCGACGAGGCTGACATTGGCGAGGAATGTGTGATTGGCGCCAATTCATTAATTCTCGAAGGAACAAAGGTGCCTCCCAGAAGTCTTGTTGTCGGAAGTCCCGGCAGAGTGGTTCGTCAACTGGACGCGGCCGCTGTTGAAGGCTTGAAGCAGTCCGCGATGTCGTACGTCGAGACCGGACGAGCATTCATCGAACGCCTAAAGCAGACAGGCTAATGCCCGTTCGGGCTTCACTGCTTTAAAATTGCTGCTTAAATTCCACAAAGAGTCGAATTGTCCATTGGCTGTTAACGATAGATTAAGTTAACCTTATTCTACTGATTGAGTTCATGGAGAATAAGCGGCCCATGAGAGGCCTGCGTATGGAAATTACTGTTTCTAAAGAAAATTACGACGCCGCACTATTCGATCTGGATGGAGTGTTGACCGCAACAGCCAAACTACATGCTTTTGCCTGGAAGCAGATGTTTGATGACTACCTAAGACAGCGGGAAGATGCCGGCGGACCTGAGTATCGAGAGTTTACGGTCGAGTCGGACTACAAGCTTTACGTAGACGGCAAGCCGAGATACGACGGCGTGGCGAGCTTCCTTGCCTCGCGAGACATTAAGCTTCCATGGGGAAACCCCGACGACAACCCGACATTGGAAACCGTCTGCGGACTAGGCAATCGCAAGAATATATTAATCAATCAGCTTATTGAAGAGCGCGGAGTAGACTTGCTTCCGGGTTCACTTGAGTTCGTAAACTTTTTGCGTGGATTAGGAATTCGCACCGGTGTGGTGTCTTCCAGTAAAAACTGCCAGGCGATTCTACAAGCTGCAGGAATAGAAGATCTGTTCGATACTAGGATCGACGGCGTAGTCGCCGCGGAGCGCGGCATTCCAGGCAAACCCCGCCCCGACACTTTTCTTGAGGCCGCAAAAGAACTCGAAGCTGACCCTGCGCGCTCTATCGTAATCGAAGACGCAATAGCAGGCGTACAGGCCGGCAAAAGCGGCGGTTTCGGACTGGTAATCGGAATTGAGCATGACGGACAAGCCGAAGCGCTCCGAAGCAACGGCGCGGACATTGCCGTGCAAGATCTACGGGAGCTGATTGCTTGATACGGCACGAAACTCAAATACCGCCACCAGAGGACATCTATCCGATTGATGAGTGGAAGATTGTCGAAACTCAGTTCAATCCTGAACTAATGGGTCAAACAGAGACGGTATTTGCTACTGCTAACGGTTACATGGGCTGGCGCGGCAACTTCCTCGAAGGCAAGCCGGCTGTGCAAAATGGAACTTTCATAAATCGTTTCTACGAGACCTGGCAAATCACTTACGGCGAAGCCGCATTTGGTTTCGCGAAAACCGGTCAGACGATGGTTAACGTAACCGACGGTAGAACCATAAAGCTCTACGTGGACGACGAGCCTTTTGACTTAATGCGGGCAAACATAGCTAAGTTCAGGCGCACCCTGGATATGCAAAATGGGACTCTGGAACGAGAGGTGCTGTGGGAAACTCCTGGAGGCTTGCTGGTCGAAATTAAAAGCAAATCGATGGTCTCCTTTGTCCACCGCCATCTCGGGGTAATTGCCTACTCAGTCAAAGTGATTAACAGCGACGCACCTTTGGCAATAGCTTCGATTGTCCGCGGCACCCAAGAAAACCCGGTCAGCGAAGGCGACCCGCGACAGTCTCGGGGCTTCATAAAGAAAGTCCTTCTTCCCGAGCAAGACTCCAGTGACGGAATGCGCGTGATTTTGAATCACATCACCGACGCAAGCAGGATGCGAATAGCCTGTGGGATCGATCACGAGATCGAAACGGAATGCCCTGTTCAATTTAGGTCAAGGTCCGAGCCCGACTACGGAGAAGTTGTCTTTGACGTTCAGGCAAAACTGGGTCGCCCGATCAACTTAACTAAGTATGTAACCTATCACACCTCAAGAACCGCCGACGCGAGAGAGCTAAGAACCCGCGCCGGACGCTCACTCGATAAAGCGGGCACCACAGGTCTGTATACCCTGATGGCAGAGCAGCGAAACTACCTCGATGACTTTTGGGCCAGAAGTGATGTCTCTGTCGACGGCAATCACGATTTCAAAATCAGACGCCCTAAAGAAGTTCAGCAAGCTCTTCGCTGGAACCTTTTTCAAATTATCCAGAATTCTGCACGAGTTGACGGCTGCGGCGTCGGAGCGAAGGGACTTACGGGACAAGGCTACGAGGGGCACTACTTCTGGGACTGCGATATATACGTAATGCCGTTTCTGATTTACACCAACCCGCAGATCGCAAAAAACTTGCTGCTGTTTCGCTACAGCATGCTGGACAAGGCACGAGAGCGAGCCAGAGCGGTCAATCAGCGCGGGGCTCTATTCCCTTGGCGAACGATAAACGGGGAGGAGGCATCCGCGTACTACGCCGCCGGAACTGCCCAATATCACATCAACGCCGACATTATCTATGCAATGAAAAAGTACGTGGCGGCGACTAACGACAGAGAGTTTCTGCGAACGAAAGGCGCTGAAATGCTGGTGGAAACAGCGCGTCTTTGGCTGGATTTGGGATTCTACTCCGAGCAAAAAGGCGGTGCTTTCTGCATCAACGGTGTAACCGGACCGGATGAATACAACACCGTGGTTAATAACAATCTCTATACAAATCTAATGGCGCGTGAGAATTTGCTCTTCGCAGCCGAAACTGTTTCTCAGTTAAGAGAAGAAAGTTCAGAGGAGTACGCCAACCTTCTTCGCCGAACAAATGTTAGAGAAGAAGAAATCGCTCAGTGGAAAACTGCCGCAGAAAAGATGCTCCTACCATTTGACGAAAAGCAAGGCATACACTTGCAAGATGACGGCTTTCTGGAACGCAAACCCTTCGATTTCGAGAACACCCCAAAGGACAAGTATCCTTTGCTGCTTTATCATCACCCGCTGGTTATATACCGAAGCAAAGTTATAAAGCAGGCCGACGTTGTACTCGCAATGTTCCTGCTCGGTGATAAATTCTCCTTTGAGCAGAAGCGCAAGAATTTCTATTACTACGATCCGCTTACTACCGGAGACTCTTCGCTGTCGGCATGCATCCAGAGCATTCTGGCCGCTGAGGTCGGAGATCCTGAACTCGCAATACGCTACGGCCTTTCCGCACTATTGATGGATCTAGCGGACATAGGTCGCAACGTTAAGGACGGCTGCCATATTGCATCGATGGGAGGCTCCTGGATGGTGGCAGTTTACGGTTTCGCCGGTTTCAGCGACTGCAACGGCAAATTTGCCTTCAATCCCAGACTACCTAAGGAGGTAGAGCACCTAAGCTTCCATTTGATGCTGCTGCGGCAGCGCCTTCATATCGACCTCCACACCGGATATACCATTTACACGCTGGAGCGAGACGGCACGGGTCTGACAATTGAGCACAAGGGCAATCCGGTTGAATTAGAACCCGGGACCGCACTTAAACTGGAATAAGCCCGAGCCTAAAAATCAACCGAAATTCGTGCCGCGCCACTTCGACTGCGCTTGAGCTCGCCCCTTATTTCACCGCGGTGAATTATACGACTGGCGCCACTGGCCTTAAAACTTGCATCACCCTCCACGAGCCCGTTAGTTTCCACAGCAGCAGATGACGAAGTCTCCAAAGTCAATGTCTTAAAAGTTCCCGATGCGCTTAATCTCGAGGAACCGCTAAGACTTGCGGACAACTCGGCGTCTGAGCTTTCTTCAAGCGTCAACTTACCGACACCTGATATTTTCGCATGCACCGAACCGGACGCTTCCCCCAAAGTAAGGCGCGAAGTCCCACCAAGCTCTATTTCAGCGCTTTCAGCGGCCGGCAGCGTCAAACTGGAAATCCCTGAAAGCCGAATCTCCACAGCACCTAGGGCAACACTTGCTTCTCCTGAAACACGAGATTTGAAAACAACATCGCTGCCGCGGGGAATCTGAATTTCAACCTCAGCCTCCTGCGTAGATTCCGAGGGAGAAACAATTTCCTTACCGTTAACAATCACGCGGTTATTTGAACCACTAGAGTTAACGCTTACTGTACTGCCGCCGTCGACGACCGTTATCCCGGAATCTGCTCCCGCAGCACCCTTGACACTCACCCGCTTTCCGTCGCGCACGAGCTTGACCTGGCCCTCGTCTAATCCGCGATACTTAACAAAAATCAAATCTCCCGATGACTCGCTAAGCTTCATGGTGCCGGGTATAGATTCAAGAACGAGGGTATCGTCTTCCCTGAGCTCTATCGAGCTGCTGAACCACTCGGATGAAACAGAAGATTCGGCATGTGCTGCAGCCGCGAAGACCAGCGACAGCAGACCGCAAGCAGCGGAAGCAAAGGTGAAAGTTAGAATATTTTGTAGCTTTAACACTTGAGGAGCCCTTGTTATGGAAGCCTTTTGGCACAGCGTTACGTTAAGGATAGAAGTTTTTTTAAATTATATAACATAATGGTTTTACTTCAGGAATTTTCCATATTCTCGCAGCTTTTTACCACAACAATTCACTTAGACGATCCACAATAGCATTGAAAGTAGTTGGTCGGTTATCTCTAAGCGCGTGAACATCTAATCGCGTATTACATTCCCTTCTCGCCTTGGCAGGTACCGCTGTGTTCAATAATGCTAGGTTTTCTTTGCTATAAGGAAAGGTTCTATTATGCGTAATCTAAACTTAAATATTCTCGCTGCAGCCGGGCTCACTGCGCTGCTGGCGTCAACTCCCGCTTTTGCACAAAACAATTCTGTCGATATTGATCAGTTGTCATCGAACAACACTGCCGCGGTTTCGCAGGAAGGTGACAGCAACACAGTCGACGTCGTTCAAATCGGAGCAAACAACGTTGCTTCCGCCTACCAAGAAGGCTCTTCTAACAGCGCTCAAATTCACCAGCTTGGCTTGAGTGAAACCGGCACCGTTGCTCAGATCGGCGACGATAACAGTGCTCACCTCGACCAGGTGGGATACCAAAATACCGCTGACGTGACTCAAACCGGAGACAGCAACGACGCTTATGTTTATCAAGCTGGTTCCGACAACTCCGCGACAATTTCTCAGGAAGGGAACGGCAACAGCGCAACTGCGCTCCAGGCTGGTTCCGGCGACTCGCTCGACCTTGCACAAGACGGAGACGATAACAGCTCATATACTGCGCAAAGTGGGTCTGGAAACTCTATGCTGCTTACTCAAAACGGCAATTCGAACCATATGTATCTGACTCAGTCCGGCAGCGATAATTCAATAACCGCTGACCAGAACGGCAATGACAACACTCTTGCTGCTGCCCAGGCAGGCGCGGGACATGAGTTGTCCGTAAGCCAGTCGGGCTCAGGCCACGTAGCTGCAGTCAGCCAGTCAAACTAATTGACGAGGCTGTAGTAAAACAGATGGTCCAGCAGCGGTCGACCGCTGCTGGACCTCAGTTAAAACGGTTTTTATGTTTAGTATATTTCGGTTCTCAGTTTACGCTTTCCTTTCTTGCTGCCTTGCTTGCAGCACTGCATTTGCCTCGGATAACGAAGTATTTCTAGAACAGGTCGGTTCGAGCGTCTCCGCCAATTTCGATCAAGTAGGTGTAGGCAACTACATTGACGCCGTTCAGCACGGCGATGATTTAGAGCTATTTGTCGCACAGGACGGCAGCGGCAACGATGCCCTGGTTTACCAGGAGGGCGACGACTTGGTAGCGCGAATCGAACAAGACGGAAACAACAACCAAGCTGAAATCCGGCAAGACGGATCCAATAATTTCGCGAGAATTTCTCAGCAGGGCAACGACAATAACGCCCTAGTCGAACAAGACGGTACGGGCAATACCGCAATTGCGGAACAATTCGGCAGCGACAACACCGCCGCGCTTTATCAGGTAGGGTCTGACAACTATGCTTTTGCCCAACAGAACGGCAGCGGCAACAGCGTTATGGTGGAGCAGTTCGGAAATGGTAATCGTTCTGAGAACTTACAAGTAGGAAACAATAACACAATAGAGACCTATCAGCACGGCAGCGGCATGGAGGCCCACGTAGAACAGCATGGCGACAACCTCCATGTAACTATCAGCAGTGAATAGGTCATAACAGTAGTCAGTAACACAAGTCGATGGTCGGAAGTCACTTGCAACTCAATTCAGCTTTCAATCTTCTTTTGCAGTGACGCAAAGGTGTGTAGTCAAT
>JAUIIP010000135.1 GCA_030431555.1 bacterium | reverse complement strand
GGCATGTATTTTTTACGGACTGCGCTTAACTCGGTGAGAGAACACCGCGGCGAAGAGCCGATCGGAGTTCGCGAATTTTCTGCTCTGGTGAAGGAAAAGGCTGAATTGCTGGACAAAGATATTTCGATGTTGAACCGGCCGGTGAACGAAGGTTTCTCCGGCGGGGAGAAGAAGAAGAACGAAATTCTTCAAATGGCCGTGCTTGAGCCCAAGCTGGCAATTTTGGATGAAACCGACTCTGGTCTCGACATTGACGCCCTTCAAGTAGTTGCGGGTGGCGTTAACAAGCTGCGCACTGAGGACAACGCTGTAATTTTGATTACGCATTACCAACGACTGCTGAATTACATAGTGCCGGACTTTGTGCATGTAATGCTGGACGGGAAGATTGTTCAGTCCGGCGGAAAAGAACTTGCTCTGGAGCTGGAGCGCTCGGGTTACCAAGCTTTCAAAGCTGAAGCCTCTGCATCAGCTGCGCTGTAATTTTAAGTTTTGCTTGCGGGGAAGAAAATGGACTCATCTCCTGGTGATATGAATAAACTTGTTTGGAGTGCGGCTGGCTTTCAGTCGTTTGAGCAGGGCTTGAACGGTCAAGCAAATGCTCCACTGCATGCGCTGCGGAAACGTGCCTTTAATCAGTTCGAGAAAGTCGGATTTCCGACCACTAAGAACGAGGATTGGAAGTATACGAACATTTCCCGCATCACTGATCACACTTTCGCTCTCCCGCCGCTTGAGTTCGATTCAGCTGAAGCGGCTAAGCTGCTCGAAGCGGCTAATTTGGAAGCGGAAACGGCCTCCAAGCTGGTTTTCGTCAACGGAAGATTTTCGGCAGAGCTGAGTGAGGTGAACGAAAGTCCCGTTGGCTTTCGTGTAAGATCGATTTCGGAAGCGCTCAAATCCGGTGACGACGACCAGGATCGCTTGTTGATCGAGGAATGCTTGGGTTCCGTCGCTTCATACGAGCATGAGTCTTTCGTTGCACTGAATACGGCCTTTGTTTCGGACGGAGCTCTGATCGTTGTTGAAGACGAGGCAAAGATAGATAAGCCTTTTCAGCTGGTGTTCCTGACTACATCCGACGCCGACAACGCGCTGTCAAACAGCAGAGTCCTGGTTTCGCTTGGTGAGAAGTCGAAGTCTTCACTGGTTGAATGCTTTGTCGGAGCCGAGGATACCGAATATCTGGCGAATTCCGTTCTTGAAGTGCACGCGATGCAGTCTGCAGAGTTTGAACATACCCGTCTTCAACTGGAAAGCAGCAAGGCTTATCATGTGTCGAATGTAAGTGCGGCTCAAGCCAGTTCAAGTAAATTTACTTCAAGTTGTTTCTCACTCGGAGGCAAGCTCGTAAGAAATAACGCGTCGAGTGTGCTGAGAGGAGAAGAAATCGTTGCTACCTTTAACGGACTTTCCGTTCTGGGCAGCGAGCAACATGTCGATAACAACACCTTGCTTGACCATGCCATGCCTAACAGTGAAAGCCACGAGCTTTATAAAGGCATCTACGGTGACAAGTCGCGCGGTGTCTTCTGTGGCACAATTATAGTTCGGCCCGACGCGCAAAAAACCAATGCTTTTCAGTCTAACAGCGGCCTGCTGTTGTCGGACGATGCAAGCTTCGACACCAAGCCGCAGCTTAAAATTTGGGCCGACGATGTGAAATGCTCACACGGCGCGACTGTCGGTCAACTCGATGAAAACGGCTTGTTTTACCTTCGTAGCCGCGGCATCCCGGAGACGAGTGCTAGGCGTATCTTGGTTAGGGCGTATGCGAGCGACGTGGTCAGTCAGGTCACTTCTGAAAGTGTTCGTGGGCTTGTTGATAGATTCATCGACAGCAAACTTGCTGCGATCGGCGGTTAATTACCTAACTACATGCTGTGATATTGAAAGCGCAGCCACAGCTTTAGACGCTGATAGGATTCCGTCGTGAAAAGGCTTAGCAGCCAGGCGCAGGCGTCATCTAGGAACGGTATCCAGATAAACATTACGCCTGTCGACACCATAACCAAGCGAACTCCGAAAAAGATTAAGAAGACCAGGAATAGTTCGATTATGAATTTCTTGCGCTCTTTCGTCATTCGGGCCGCTAGGTAAGAGTAGTTAACACTGGAGACAGCTTGCTATTGCGCTGAGCGTAAATCAAGCATTTTCACTGAAGAAAACGTGTTATGTCACTAAGCATATGGTTCCAGGTTCGCTCCCCCATGCGCTGAGGGCTGATTAACAGATGCCGGCGAAAATTCGCAGCTTGGCCATCGCTGTATACAGCCTCTAAACGCCACCTTTCGAGCAGCATGTCATGCTGCCAACACCGCAGGCCATCCATTGAAACGAACTCGTCCCGTGGATCAACCGCAATCGTAGTTGGCACAGCGGCGAGTCTGCGCCCCACCTCCTTACCCTTCAACTTTCGTATAGCCTGAAATAAGGCTCTGTATGCAGCTAGGGGGGTCCATGTGTGCAGCCGTACGTCCTTAGGGGCGAGGCTTGGTAGTGCAGCGCCAAAAACGGAAAACGGAAACAGCAGCGGCAGAAACTTAACTGCCGGCTGGACTACTATCGGAGGAGCTAGCAAATACATTCGTTTAAACGATAGAACGCCCTTGCCGACTGCGTGCATGCACATAAGGGCTCCGGTCGAGTAGCTTACGCAGTGCACCGGAAGTCCGGAACTTCGGCCCTTTGCCTCGCTCCAAGCTGCTTCAATATCGTTTAGCCACTTCGAACAGGACGCTTTCCCTAAATCCATACTCCCGGTGTAATGGCCGCTAAGCGCTACTCTCAAAGCTGAGTATCCTTGCGCAGCCAATGATTTGCAGAGCGGATCGAGCGCCTGCGGATTATTGTTCAGGCCGTGAACAACAACCGCAAAGCCCCGACAATTAGAGCGATTTGCGTCGAACCATTCTCTAGGATTGATAATGGAATTCAAGATAAGTTTGTCCCTCACAGAGGTTTGACGTGCCGCCAGCGCTGCGTGATTATTTCCATGTAAGCTGTAACATGTCCATTAAGAGACTTGGACCGAAAGTTGTCCACGCATTTATAGGGGAGTTAAAGATGAATCGTCTGCTTGCAGCCGCTGCTATTTTGCTTGTTTTACCTGTTAGCTTCGCGCACAGCGAATCTCCGGGCTCGAGAAGGGGGTTAGTTACTACCGCCAACTGTCCCTATACTTGTGCTGAGGCGGGCCTTAGCAGTCAGAACTGCGTTGAACGCAAGGTTGGAAACAAGTGCCAAATAGAGGACTTTACTCAGCCGGCCGGCCACCGTTCGATGGCTCGAGTAAACCGAGAAGAGGCGCGTTCATCAAACGTCAACTCACGCGCAAAACAAACAACTTTAATGGTTGAGCCGGGGCGCAGGGGATTGATTACCTCAACGAACTGCCCCTACACTTGTAAAGATGCCGGCCTGCAAAAGAACGTTTGTCAGGAATCCCGGGTCGGCAACACGTGCAGGATTGAAGATTTCACTCAGCCGCCGGGGCATCGGACTCTCGTTAGGCTTGCAGAGGATAGATAAGTCTTTCGATGGAAGTTTACTTTGCGGGGGAGCTGTTTTCCGCCAAGCATATTTTAGGAAATGCTGTTCTGGCGGCTGAGATTGAGGGCGCTTCTGATGGGAGATACAGATGCGTCCTTCCCCAGGCGCTCGAACAGCGCGGGACTACTCCCAGGGAGATTCGCGACCAAGACCTTGAGGCAGTCTATCGCAGCGATGTGGCGCTGTTTAATTTTGACGGCACGGAACTCGACAGCGGCACAGTTGTCGAGTTCATGTTTGCAAAATTTTTAGATATTCCGTCCGTAGTTTTGCGCACCGATTTTCGAGCGGCTGGAGACAGCGGTGATCTTCCTTGGAATCTCATGGTAAGCTACTACCCGAGAACGAAGGTTATTTTGAGTGATGCGATCGCAGAGTATCAGGCTCACATATCTGCGGATTCGCGCGGGGTCGGCGCGGCAAGTGATTCGGTGTCGGCTGCAAATTCCTACATCAAGCAAATTGCAGGAGATGTCGTTGCTGCTTTCGATGAAGTAGTCTCTCGTAAGGCTCGACTGCCTCAAGTGCTTCGCGAGCATGTTTACCAATGGGCGAGGATGCTGCCCGGAGATTCATTTGAGCAGGCATTTTCAGAAGTAGAAGCTCAGCTCGTGCTAAGCTCGAAGATTGAAAAGTCGCTTCTATAGGGACGGGAGATAAGATGAGCGTATGTGTCGTAGGAAGTTTCGTTCAAGACCTTTCGTTTAAGACCTCACATTTTCCCAGTCCGGGAGAGACCCGAATCGGAAGTTTTAAAACAGGACCGGGCGGCAAGGGTTTCAATCAGGCAGTCGCCAGTGCCAGGCAGGCTGTCGACACATCTTTCATAGGAGCAGTCGGTGACGATGTATTCGGCGCGGGCGCTCGTGCTTTCGCAGAGAAAGAAAATATCGATGCACGCCTCGACACAGTTGTAGGGCAGGCATCGGGTGCGGCCTCTATAGTCGTAGGTCCAGGCGCCGAGAATATGATTGTGGTTGCGCTTGGCGCCAACGCGGAGCTGAGTCCGAGTTACATCCGGAACAACCAGGAATGTATTGTTTCCGCTGACATATTGGTCTGCCAGTTGGAATGCTCTTTAAGCGCAGTTCAGGCAGCGTTCGCAGAGGCGAAGAATGGTGAAACTCGAATAATTCTCAACCCTGCTCCAATTAATGAAGACCTCGACCGCGAGCTTATTTCGGAGGCGGATATTCTAGTTCCCAATGAGTCGGAGCTGCTGTTCCTGGCGGAGAAGTTCGTGGGAGTCGGGGGAGTAGATTTTTCCAGTGACGATCAGCTGAGGGATATTTGCCGCAGCCTTGGATTGAAGAGCGCGGTCGTTACCTTGGGAGAAGCAGGTAGTTTTGTTTTCGAAGCCGAGAGTCCTCAGGCGCGACGCGTTTCGAGCATAAAAGTAAAGGCGGTTGATACGACCGGCGCGGGCGATGCTTTTTGCGGAGGATTGGCCGCGGCGCTTTCCCGGGGAGCTCCTGATTTGTACACCGCCGCAGTCGAAGCAAGTGTCGTTGCAGCACTGAGCGTAACCAAGGAAGGCACTGCGCCGGCGATGCCCAGCCGAGACGAGGTTCAAGCGGCTCATTCAAAGTTGGCGTGAAGCAAAGAGAGGGAGCTATGCCGTACATCAAAAAGGAAGACAGAGCGGTTTATCAGGACAGCATCAATAGACTCGCCGAGGCTGTTCCCGACGACAGAACAGCCCGTCCCGGCCATATGAATTATATCGTCAGTTTGCTTATCGAGAGAGTCTACGGACCGCAGATGCGTTACTGCGACCACAACGAAGTGCTCGGGTTTCTCGAAGGGATCAAGGCGGAGTTCTACCGAAGGAAGACTGCCCCGTATGAAGACGAGAAGATTGTTTCCGAGGGTGATCTTACGGATCTCTAAGTCTTGCGATCGAGATAGCTGCTGAGTTTGCCGCAGAGCAGTATGAGGCCGACTGTCGGGCCTAGAAGCAGCAGGGCGGTATGCCACGGCATATGATTCGGTAAATAGATCGACATTAGAAGTCGCGCCAAGAGAACGTCGGGTATACTAAGCAAAACAATAATCAGCAGCGGTGCTGCTAATCTGCTTTTCCCACCACGCTTTGCCTGCATTGTCAGCAGGAGAATCAGCGGATAAATGAGAATCGGAAAAATATGTGCCCACATAATCGGTGAGACAAGCAGCATCACCGTGACTGTTAAGCTAAACCCTATTCCCTCTTGCTCATCTTGGCTGAGCAGCAGCTTTGCGCTTAGCCATAAAACCAACCCAGCTTGAAGCACTAGTTGAAGCATCCTCGCTGCCGCTGGAGCTTCAAGCAGCGGCTCAACCCAGCCAGTCTTTTCCCCGAGCAGGCGCTCTACCGCCCCACTTAGTGAAACGTTTAAAACGAATGCGTTCCATTCCCGCATATCGGATTCTATCACGGTTAGTGTGTAGTGATGCCACGCATCTATCCCACCAATCGCGATACTAGCGGCAATTCCGCAGAAGATTGTGATGAGCATCCAAAGCAGCGCGGCGTAGCGGCGTTTCAGAACCAGATATAGTGCGATTAACCCAGGGAAGAGCTTGAAGAGTACTGCAACGCCAAACAGCGAGCCCGCTGCCCGTGACCGCTGCTTATGTAGACTTAGCCAGCCGAATGTGACGCAGGCTGCTATCAGAATCGACGACTGCCCGGTTCCCAGGCAATACAACACGGGATACCAGCAGAGGCAGAAGCCAACTACTAGGGGGAGAAACACTTTGGACACAGCGAGTTCTTTAGAGCAGGTGACCGCTGAGACAATAAGCAGGATCAGGGAGAGTACATTAAGAGCTATGAACGAAACGGTGTACGGTAGGAGAGAGAACGGCAGAAACAGCAGGGCAGTTGAGGGGGGATGATTGTTTGCAATCTGCCAACTCCCCTGAGCGGTTTCGTCGATAATCTTCTGTATTGTTTCGCCATAGACCGGAAGTCCACGGCGAAGAGCCGTAGCAGCCGCGTAGTCTTGCATGAAGTCGGAGCCGACCTCGCTGTACACGAGGCTGAACTTCACGCAGAGCGCCAGGCCAATTATGACGAAGAACCAGCCGACAGCTCGGAGGTTCCTACTGGAAAGTGATCTCATTGGTCGTCGAAGCTCGAACTTCGACGGCGCCCCTTAGATATTAGGTCCCGCTTCGATTATTTCGAGACTGGCTCCGCTCTCAAACTGTTTAAAGTTATCGTTGAACAGTTTCGCGAGTTTTTTAGCCTTATCGTCGTACGCCGCCGCATCTTTCCACGTGTTCCTTGGAATGAGGATTTCTGACGGAACATTAGCGCAGCTGGTTGGAACTGCGAACCCAAAGTTTGGATCCTCAACTGTTTCTGCTTGAGAAAGCGAACCTTCGTGTATCGCGTCGATGATCGCTCTGGTGTAAGCGAGCTTCATTCGCGAACCAACCCCATACGGGCCTCCAGACCAGCCCGTATTGACGAGCCAAGCATGTGAGCCGTGGGCGCGCATCTTGTCTGCAAGCATCTCCGCATATTTGCTTGGGTGCCACATGATGAATGCTGCGCCAAAGCAAGCCGAGAAGGTAGCTTCCGGCTCAGTTACGCCCTCTTCCGTTCCAGCCACTTTAGCAGTGTATCCGCTTATAAAGTGATACATTGCTTGAGATGGAGAAAGCTTGCTGACCGGAGGCAGAACGCCAAACGCATCGCAGGTAAGGAAGATGATGTTCTTCGGGTGCCCGCCCACACATGGGATCTTTGCGTTGGGTATAAACTCGATTGGATATGACACCCTGGTGTTTTCGGTAATCGAAGTGTCATCGTAGTCGACTTTTCTTGTCTGAGGATCGAAGACGACATTTTCGAGGATAGAGCCGAAACGGATCGCCTGATAAATCTCAGGCTCTGACTCCGCCGTGAGCCCGATACACTTTGCGTAGCAGCCGCCCTCGATATTAAATACGCCTGTGTCCGTCCAGCAATGCTCATCATCTCCGATAAGCTTGCGCTCCGGGTCGGCAGAGAGAGTGGTTTTACCCGTGCCGGAAAGGCCGAAGAACAGCGAAACATCCTCATCGTCACCTTCGTTGGCCGAGCAGTGCATCGACAAGACGTCGTTCTTGGGCATGATGTAATTCATAATCGTGAATACACCCTTCTTCATCTCACCGGCGTATTCTGTGCCTAAAATTACGAATTCTCTGCTCTCCAAGTTCAAGTTGATGCTCGTCGCTGATGACATCTGAGCAGTGTATTTGTTCGCTGGGAACCGGCCGGCATTGTAAATTACATAATCCGGCTCTCCGAAGGAGCTTAGTTCCTCCTCAGTCGGTCGAATGAGCATGTTGTGCATAAACAACGCATGGTAGGCTCTAGAACAAATGACTCGGACCTTTTTGCGGTGTTCAGGGTCCCAGCCGGCAAAGCCGTCCAAAACGAAAAGCTTCTTGCGGGTATTTAGGTAGTCGATCGCCCGCTCACGGTTAATTATGAAATTGGTTTCTTCTAGCTCTACGTTAACGTCGCCCCACCAGATGTCCGACTCGCTCTCGCTGTTGCGTACGATTCGCTTATCTTTTGGGCTTCTGCCTGTCTTTGCGCCGGAGTAAATTGCAAGGGCTCCGGTTGAGACAATTGCTGAGCCTTCTTCGTGCCTCAGCGCCTCCTCGTACAACATCGCCGGAGGCAGGTTACGAAGTACTGTCTCCACAGTTATTGAGTGAGCCTCTAAATCAAAAGTCTTAGCCATCTTACCTTGCCTCTATAGCGGCGCTGAAAGCGAGTATACTGCTGCACATCAAAGTCAAGCTCCCCAAACTTTTGAGGAAATTGAGGGTCGGCGCACAATAGCCTGTGACTCAACTCTTTTCAAGCCCTGTATACAAAATGGCGTAAGATGCAGAAAAAACATGTATTATTAAGGTGCGTCCCGTAGGCGAATTTCACCTTGTGCCGAATCAGGACACAGCTTCCAGTAATCGGCGTCTAGAGGGGATTGTGCCGATTTGCCCCGCTTCGTCTCCTAACAGCTGCGCTTGAGCCCGCTGCTTGCGCGACAAGTTGCCCGAGATTAGACGGTCGATTTTACATGCGTGAAGCGAAATGATGGCCACCGTGCCGGTTTGACCGATTCGATGCAGTCTGTCGATCGACTGCATCCAGTGTTCGGCATTCCATGTCTTGTCGAGGTATACAGCCGTTTGCGCAGCGGTCAGCGTTATGCCGACACCTCCCGCGGCGGGCAGAGCAATAAGGATGCGCGGGGATTCTTCGCCCTGAAACCGTCGTATAGTTCGCTCGCGCTCCGAGGTATCAACTTCTCCCGAAAACGCTGCAGCACCGTATTTGGCGTATCGCTCGGTCAATTCGCTGACGTTGCCCAAATAGTTTGTCCAAATGACAAGTTTGCGATCGTTCTCTTCAACGACTTCACGTACAATTTCGTCGAGCTCCAAAAACTTAGCCGGTTCGCCGCTCCAAGCAGGATCGACGAGCCTCGGGTTTGAAGCGATTTGCACTGCTCGAAGGTATTCCTCAGCGAGCGATCTGACCTCTCGGTAGTATTCCTCGCCGCTGATCGCCGTGACTCTTAGAAGCAGCTCCTTGCGAACTTCTTCGTAGCGCTTCAACTGGTCAGACTTTAGTTCGACGTCGCGAGTTAGAAAGGTCTTTTCCGGAAGATCGACTACTTCCTCTTTCTTGCGACGCAGTAGTATCTCATGAACGCGCTCGGCGGCAGCGTTTACGCCGTCGGGTTTAAACTTGCGAATTGCAACTCGGCTCCACTTAGTTCCTAGTTCAGCGACTGTCTCCAGCCAGTCGAAGTAGTTGGTTCCAAAGCGCTCTCCGTCATCAAGCAGCAGGACCTGGCTCCAGATGTCGGATATGTCTTTCGGGGTGGG
>JAUIIP010000134.1 GCA_030431555.1 bacterium | reverse complement strand
GCCGGAGGAGCAATTTTGACTACGATTGCGCATAAAGCCGCTGCTGCGCGAAGCAGCGTGTCTGCGGTACGCGGCGATGCGGAATTTAAGCCAAAGGTCTTCTCGGCGTTCGTTCTTAGAATGGGAGCTGATGCGGCGTTGGCACTTCAGCGCGAAGGAGCGATATTAGGAGCTCTTCAGCGTATGCGCAGCAGGATCTTTGAGACCAGGGGGATTGTTGTTCCCGACTTGCAGTATGACCTCGCGAGCAACACTCCTCCCGGAAAAATCGAAATTCTTTTTAAAGGCAGCGTGCTTAGCTGCGTCGAAGCGGGGCCGGGACTTGCTAAGCAGCGTCTCGCGGACGGCGAGACGGGGTTGCTTGTTGAGACGGAAGAGACGCTTAGCAGTCGGCTAGTAGCTGCGCTGGCTGAAATCTGCGAGCGCCACGCTGCAGAGCTGATTGACGACACTCATAGCCGTATACTGCTTGAAGTGCATACTCCTGTCGCAGAGGACCTAATTAACAACACCATTCCAGAGATCCTCAGTGTGACCGAACTGACACGAGCGCTGCGTCAACTGGTAACCGAGGGCGTTAGCATTCGCGAGATGCGAACTATCCTCCAAGCTGTCGCCGAATGCAGCTCTAAGGCAGGCGCAGCGGGCATCGAGCACTATGACTTGCTTGCCGAGCTTCGCCAGGCGCTGAGTCGAGCAATCAGTCTAAGTCTATGTGACGCGGACTGGAATCTCGAAGCCTGGGTGCTGGATGCTGCGCCGGATCAACATTTTGCTTCAGCCGCGAGGGACTGCTCTGGGATAGACCCGGCTGTGCTCGACGAAGTCAACTCGGCCCTTGAGCAGTCGAACACTAAAGTACTCGTAACAAGCAGAGATGCGCGCTTGATTTGTGCAGAGCTTTGCAGAGTCAGCAGGCCGGAGCTTACAGTCGTAGCGATTAACGAACTAAGCTCAGAAGTAAAGCTGCATATACTCGGTAGGATCTGCAGCAATGCGGCCGAGTTAGATTTCGACGAAGAGCTAAACGAAAAGGCAGCAGCATAGTATGCGTTCACTTATTTTTAGTTTTGGCCTAGTGGTTTGTGGATCGGCTTGTGTCCCGATGCGTCCACTGAGTCCTGAGCAGGCGGCGATGCAGGAGCAGCAAGTCCAGCTGCTGATAACGAAATCGATTGACGAAATGACTAAAGACGCTCGCGCAGCGTTAGACAGTGCGAACAATGCACTTGAATTGGCCCGCGACCTAGACCCGCGAGATCCTCGGGTGCTGGACGGACTTGGCTGCGTCGAGTGGCGGCGCGGGAATCACGATCTCGCGGCATATTTCTTTGAGAAGGCCTTGAAAGCTGATCCGAATTACGACCGGGCGTACGTGCATCTCGCCTTGTACGAAGAACTGAATCAACGACCAGACTCGGCGGAGCGATTGCTGCGCACCGCAATCAAACTCAACCCAATGAACTTCCGAGCTAGGAATAACTACGCAGCACTTCTATTAGATAAAGGCTTGCGCCACGAAGCGCGCAAGCAGTTGCAGCGTGCGGTCCATGCCGGAGCAAGGAACGAGCCGTTTGTTCTATTAAATCTAAAGCAGACTTTGCGACGCTCTAACGAGTCGCTTCAGAACCGTCGAGACTAGACAGCTCTTCAAACTGGGAGTAGGAAGCCGACTGCATAAAGACGAGGGTAGCGATCAGCGCAACATTGAGCAGCGCCACAATCAGCGAATACTCCGCCGTTGTAGCTCCTCGCTGAGCTTGAAGCTTTCGATATGAACGTCTCATGTTCCCCTCGCTTGAGACGAGGCCGGAGTGGTCCGGCTGTTCGACTCTCTCAGACTCTAATCGAGGTCTGGGCAGGCAGTGCTTCTAAATGTTTGGCGATTCAGGATAACTGCTGGAATTAATAGAATAATTATTCCTGCCCCTCACCCTGTTCGGAGGCGTCGGTGGTGAAGCTGAAGGCGTTAACAACGACACGCCCGCCACCCAAAGTAGTTTCGTCCAGCTCCGGATTAATATCCTTGTCGAAGCGCGACAGGTATTCCCGCGTCTTGCGATGAAAGACCTTTCCCTCGTCAATCAGCCAGCGGCGAATTTCCGGTAAATGTTCTTTGGCGATGTTGTCGTATTCTGTTCGGATATGAAGATTAGACGGTCGAACCTTTGAAAGCAGGTTCTCCTGAACGGCATCGACTAAGGTCTGGATATCACGAGATAACAGCTCAAACCCTTTGCGCGGGTTTGAACCGAAGCCGGGCATTTGCCTAACGAGCTTTACTCCGTTGGGTGTGCGCTCAATTGATCCCATCCGCTCAAGCTCAAACAAAATTGTTCCCGGATTGATATTTTTGCTGATTGTCTGAACAAGGCGGCGAAACTCACTTTTTTCGCCTTTTAAGCTGAGAACTCTAGGTTGGCCTGACTTGTTTATAAACCGCTTGTCGTGGCGCCACTGGCCAATGACTCGCCCTAAAACACTTTGCGGTTCGCTGACCCCTGTCTGCTGCTCCTTGTATATGCGTGTGACGTCTTTGCGATATAGACCCGTCAGGACACTGAGCCGACTGACATTGACTCGTTCTTTGCCTCGCGCCAATTCTTCTGCTGCAACATCGACAAAGACAATCTTCGCGGCTTCCATGAAATCCTGAATTGAGTGCGCTCGGCGTAAGCAAAAGCGCACAATCGGCTTCAGTAGGAACTGAATCGCCTGAAACTCAAGTTTTCGAGGGTCGTCTTCGGTCATTACAAAAGGTGCGAAAAAAAAGCACTAATCTGCCAACTTGCGCAGATTGCTGCCTGTAAAGAGTCTATCGGTCAACATGTTAAAATAGTTAAGAGTTTTTGGCATCACATAGAGTTGCTATCGGGCAACGCACGGACTGCCTAGATGTTATACTGAGAATATGTCGCAGCGTGACCAGCATCCAGGTGTTTTTAGTGTTCTATGTATCAGAAATAACTGATTAAAATATGTTTGTGAAAAAAAAGTGCGGAAAAGTCGCACTATAAGTCACCGCACGCCGGAGGGCTGCCATAACTATTAGCGAGAGGGTTAATAAACAAGTTTCAATTAGAAAACAGACTCCGACGAACGAAGTGTGCCCATTTGTTAGTCCTACGGTGGGCACAGCTTTCCCTACGAAAACACCCCAGCTGCCCCTTCCTCCCCAGGAAGGGGCTTTTTTTTAGGCCATCCCGGCAGTAGCTCGCGCTCCATACAGCAGGCACATGATCGTGAGTAAGCCGGCGAGGATGAAACTTACTATTTGCTCAGTGCTGCGCTTGCGCGAAACCATCGCCAAGGCAACGGGAGTAGGGAAGAGTGCGATGATAAAGCGGGCCATAGACATGACCTAGCCGGTGGCTAGTGCGGAGGCGATCGGAAGAAATAGTACCAGCGCCCAGTCGAAGCGTCGCTTAAAGCACAGGTATATAGACAGGCTGATTCCCAGCACCGATGCCAAGACATTTATCAGCAGAAAATTCCAACTAACCATCAGCGTTTCGGGGCTGCCGGCAAGGATCGTGGTCAGCTCAAAGAAGCTGTGCTGAAAGCGATTCCACGCAGCCTGGTTGCTGCTAAATGCCAGCGCATTGCCCGTTAGACTATAAAGATATGCCATGAACGCAATTCCGCCGGTCGGTGCCAGCACCAGCGAAAACCAGCCTCGCGGACTGCGGTGCGCTCCCGATTGATAGAGTGTTAACGCAAAGGCCGGTAAGATCAACAGCGCTGTCGGGCGAGTCGCACTGGCCAGTGCGTAGACGAGTCCTGCTGATATCCAGCGCCGCTTTACTGCAAGGTAGAAACTGCTCGTGCTAAGCAGCAAGAACAACGACTCGGTGATCGGCACAGAAAAAAAGTAAGTCGTGGGAAAGATGCAAAGAAACCACAGTGAACGGCGAATCACCTGGCGGTTGACTCCAAGCTCCGTCAAATATTCCCGAAGAACAAATAGCGAAAACAGGAAGCAGAGATTGGAAATAATCAGTCCCGCAATTATTGGGCTGCCGAACAGCGGTGAGAGCAGACGCATTAGCAGCGGGTAAAGCGGGAAGAAGGTCCAGTTCTGCGGCTTGGCAGAGGGTGAGCTTGCTTGGTCGTAGCCCTCGGTAGCGATTCCCTCGTACCACACCGCATCGGCGGACCTGACTACCTGCTCAAGTGAAGCTCCCAGGTCTTTGAGTACGAGCCAGGACTCATAGACTTTGCCCCCGGGCGCCGTTCCCTCGACCATGGTGAATGAAGACACCAGGACGATCAGCAGCAGAATATAAGCTCTGGAAAAAATAAAGTACGAAAACAACAAAGAATTCTTGTTTTGAGTTTCCGTTTTACTTACAGCCACTTAGATCGTCCTCTGCCGTAATAAATTGCCATTAATTTGTATCTTAAGCTTTCTTGCTACGCTATAATCCCGTGTGCAGGTTTAAGAGCCGGTCGTTCCAGGCCAGAGCCCACGGTTTTTCGTAGATAAGCAGCAATTTGTAAGTAGCAAATTTCCAGCTAAGAAGCAGTTCTTGGCTGATGTGATGTGCAAAGAACAATTAGGAGTTCCTAGTGGTAATCTCCCTCGGCAACCAATACGAAATCGAAATGCGCAAGCGACTTCGCAAGGCAAGCAAGCAAGATCTCTATCGGGCTGCCGAAGCAGTTGTGGACGCCGCAATTTGTTTCCAGGAAGCAAACTCCGAAGATTCTGACAGTCCTGTTCCTGCGGCCGAATTTCGCCACGAGCTGATTCAAGCTGTGCTTCACCAGCCAGGCGTGACCTTAGACCTTTTGCGCAGCGCGACCGTTCATTAGCAGCGGATCGCAAGCCTTCCCAAAGCGTGGACTCAGCAAAGACATCTAACTTGCTTGACCATGAGTCGGCGCCACTAGTCCTCGTTTGCGACGATAATCCGGACACGCGCACGATTATTCGTGCTTCAATCGAGGCGCTGGGTGCCTTCGTTGTGGAGGCGGAAAACGGGCAGGACGCCTTAGATAAGTGCCGAGAGCAACTGCCTGATGCGATCATCATGGATATCATGATGCCGGTTATGTCTGGCAATGAGTTTGTAAAAGCGTTTCGTGAAGAGTTTGCCGGTCCCTTTGTGCCAATCATGATGGTTACGGCGCTGTCCGACGTCGAGAACAAGGTGGAGGGTCTCGAGGGCGGAGCAGACGATTACGTCGTAAAGCCGTTCAACGCTCGAGAGCTCCAGGCGCGAGTTGTGGCGCTGCTTAGAACTAAGAAACTGACGGCAAGATTACACGAACGAACCAGGCAGCTTCAGCAAACGCAGGCGGAACTGGTTGCAAAGGAGCGTGAGCTAGTCGCGATGCAGCTAGCGGGCGCAGCCTCGCATAAGCTAAAACAACCCATTCAGTCGATCCTTCTACATTGTCATTTAATCCGCAGTGCCCTGAAGGAACAATCAGGACCCGAGGCTTCAAGTGTGCTCGAAGCTGCCGGGATAATCCAAAGCGAATGCAACGCGCTGAATGACGTCCTTGTTCAGCTAGAAAAAGCCGACCCCAATCATACCTCTGATTATGTTGGTCAGGTTAAAATTGTCGAATTAGAAAAAGAAGACTAAGCGCATGCCTCAAATACATAAGAGCGAGCAGCTAGATTTGCTCTACCAGCAAGCAGTCGATCAATTCTTTGACGCCGTTGACAAAGTGGCGGGCAGCCATGTTTTGGTAGCTTTGCCGGGAGGCAGAAGTATCGTGCCGTTTCTTAATGCGCTGGTCCAGCATGCCGAGGCTTTGCCGCTCGATGCTTGGCATCGACTTGAGTTTTTTATGGTTGATGAACGGGCTGTGCCGGTTGACCACGACGACAGCAACTTTAAAATTGTAGAGCGCCACCTTTCGCAGCTCGTAGACGAGCTGATACTCCGTAAGAGACAGCTTCATCCATACATGCATGACTCCTCGAAGCCGGAAGAGTCAATTGCAGCTTACTCGGCGCAGCTGCACGAAATAGGAGAGGGCTTCGACATTGTTTGTTTGGGTATTGGAGAAGACGGACATGTCGCCGGTTTGTTTCCGAATCACCCGGCACTCAGTTCCGCAGAAAACCGCTTTATTTATTTCGAAGACTCCCCAAAACCGCCTCCGAAAAGAATCACAGCCTCAAAAAGCATGATTTTGAATTCAACTACTGCGCTCCTGTTCGCGATAGGGGAGGGCAAACTTGAGGCTGCGCGAAGTTTGTTAAGTGAATCAGGCGACATTGCGAGCTGCCCGGCGCGGATGATTCTCTCGATACCAAACAGCCATATTTTTACGAATCTTGATGTTGAGTCGGACGGCGGCGCATGACTCGAGAAGAGGCACTTAGAGGCAGGCAGCGGGCTCTGCTGGAAACTCTGCCTAAGCACGTTCTAGTTATCGCGGCGGGGCAGTCTCGGCTGCGAAACATCACTTCACTTGCATATCCATTTCGACCTGCAAGTTCATTCTTGTATTTCTTCGGCAAAATGCCGCCCGGTACGATTGCGGTGCTCGCCGAAGGCAGCAGCACCGTTTTTATTGAAGAACCTGCGAAGGACGATGTGCTGTGGCATGGGCCAAAGCCCAGCTTTGAGCAGTATCGGGCCGCTTGCTGTGCCGATCAAGTTAAATCAAAGTCTGAGCTGATTACATTTATCTCCAAGTTTGATCAAACGGATATTCTGGCGCTGCCTACCCTCGACCCCGTAACTAACGGCGAGCTTCGGCTGGTGCTCGATCGGACGGTCAGACGAGACGGACGCGACAGTACCTTGATTAATGTAATAATAAGTATGCGTCTGTATCACGACGCTTTCTCCTTGGCTCAGGTTCGAGAAGCTTGCGAGATAACTTCCAGGGCTTTTGAGCGAGGAATTGCGGCGTTAGAGCCGGGTGCTAACGAACGAAAAGTCAGAGCAGAAATGGAGTACGCTGTCGGCGAAGCAGGAACCGACCTGGCGTTTGATCCGATCGTTACGACTTGCGGCGAAGTTCTGCATCAGACGCGCTGCGGAGCAGACATGAGCGCCGGCGAAATGCTGCTCGTCGACTTTGGCGCTGAATCAAGTGAAGGCTACGCCAGCGATGTAAGTCGAACCTGGCCGGTCTCCGGGAAATTTACCGGCCCGCAGAAAGATCTCTATCAATTGGTTCTGCATGTGCAAAAAACCGCGTTTGCATTGGCCAAGCCCGGTATCGAGTTCAAGGAACTACACCAAGTGGCTTGCGAAACAATTTGCCAAGGCCTGATTGACCTGGGGATTTTTACCGGCGATCCGCAAGAATTAGCTCGAAGGGGCGCGCACACGCTGTTCTTCCCCCACGGTCTCGGTCATTTGCTCGGGCTGGATGTTCACGACATGGAAGATTTCGGTGACGCCGCAGGCTATGCCCAAGGCCGGGCGCGTAGCGAAGAGTTCGGTTACTCTGCGCTAAGGCTCGACAGAGTTTTGGAAAGAGACATGATTATAACACTCGAACCCGGACTGTATATGATCCCCGCGCTGCTCAAGGATTCGCAGCGCACAGAGCCGTTAGCTGATTGTTTGAATCTTGAAAAAGCAAATGACTTTTTGGAAGTGCGCGGGATTCGCATTGAAGACACTGTGCTGATCACAGAAGAGGCTTCTGAGTCGCTTACTGCCTCTATTCCAAAGGAAATCTCGGAGATCGAGGCCCTTGTTAGCGCCTAGTTTTTGCCAGGACGTCTACAGCCCCAAGCAGCAACGCGAGCTGCAGGAAGAGCAAAGGAGCGATAACCAGAGTTAAGCGCTCGTCTGTTTCCAGAAAATACGCGTGATGCGCGGCCAGAGTAGTGAAGATAAGATACGGAAGCAGGAAAATTGGATCGAACAAACTGCCGCGGGCAAGTGCGTAAATCGAAACGAAGACCAAAAACAGCAAGAACATTGAGCAAATGACCTTGTAGTTGTGGATGTCGTGAATCACCGCGCGCCAGCTTTCTGCTGCGGTGCTCTTTGGTTGATAGCTGAGCAGAATGTCTTTCTCCGCCTGCGTTGCTTTTGCACGCTTGAGCAAATCATCGGCGGATAATTTACCGCCGAGATAGTTGTCCGCCATCTGCGGAAGCTTATGGGAGTCTGATTTGAGATGGAGCAGTTCCGCGAATGAAAGCAAAGACTGCTCCAGGTAGTCCTTCTCCAGGGTGACTTCAACAGCGGTGTTATCGGCGATTCCAATCTTGCCGAGCGTCATATAGCGATACATCATCCACGGCACGAGCAGCAGTAGAAAACTCAGGGTAAAGAGTACTAAGGCAGCGCAGGTCTGTTTTAAGTCGTCGCGTCGAATAAGGCTTGCGGTAAATACCAGCAAAAACGCTGCAGCCCACAAAACGGCGCCTTCAGGCAGCACGAGGGAAGCGCTGCCGAAAAGAAGCCCTGAGAGTGCCGAGGAAAGCGGAGACCTGTGAGCTTCGAATGCTGCCATTGCCGCAGCGCTGATCAGGAACACAAATAGGCATTCAGGAGAAATCCAACTTGCGACGAAAGCCGACAGCGGGTCGAGTGCGATTAGAAACCCAGCGCATAAGCTGAAACTGCGCTTGGCGTAGACGCGGCTTACTACGGTAGCCAAACTTGCGAGCAGTGCCACGAGCAGATGCTGTGCCGCAAGAACCGGGCCGATGCTTTTCCCAGCTATTTGCAGTATCGAGGCAATAAACAGCGAGTAGCCTGGGGCAAAATGAGCGTCGAGAATTACGACGCGTTCAGCGTCGATGACTTCCAATGCACCTCGCAGCGCTCGCACGCTTTCCAAGGTAATTGCGGGGGCTGCGCTGCGGACGTACAGAAATTGTATGGTCAGTGCAGCAAACAGCACGAAAGCGGCGTCAAATATTATCGAGCCGGCGCTGTTCTTCGGTTTAGAATAGCTGACCATGAAAAAAAGCTATCCGGACTGGCAGCGGCGGGCAAGCTCAATCAGCTCTTGCTGCGAGATACATTCAATGCCCGCGGATTCGGCTTCATCAGGGTCGTTTGGCCCGACATAGCCCCAGAGCGCAAGCAGCGGTTTCAGTATCTGCTCTTCACCTAAATATCTCCTTAGGGAAATGAGGTTCTGCAGCGAGTCGTCCACAAAGTAATATTTGCCGGACGGGTGCTTGCCGCGAAGTAATTCGAAGTTTTGTTGTTTGCTTGCGCCGCCGTCCCCTGAGTAGACCCAGTCCCAGTTAATCTCAAGACCAAAGTGCTCAAGCAGGGTTCTAACGGCAGCCCGGTTCTTGTTTGTTAGAACGACAAGGTTCTTACCCAAATCTTTGCTCAGAGCTGAGAATAACGGCTCATAGACTTTATGCAGCGACAACCACTCGTGCGGCTCGGCTTCGATAAAGGCGCTGCGGCTGTCGAAGAACGCCTCGGTGCGTGCCTTTAGCGGTCTGGTCTGCGAGCTGCGACGGTGCTCAAAGGACTCGACCGAAACCACCGGACCACCTTGTAGAGACTCAAGGCAGCATTCGGC
>JAUIIP010000133.1 GCA_030431555.1 bacterium | reverse complement strand
CCTGTGCTCCTATTGGAACATAATCATCGCTGCGCACAAGTAAGCGCAAACGTTGCAGATCCGCCTGCTCACTTTTCGGCTGTAACTCAATAAGCGTGCCCTGCGCCGCCTTACATGCTCGCTCAACAGCAAACGACTCTCGAATCTTGCCGAGTCCCAGCAGAAACGAAACGGGTAAATCCGACTGAAAGGAATTATTAAACGCGGCAATTGTGACCTGATTGTCTTCAGGCTGATGAAACCACATGGTAGTTCCATCTGATATAAAACGCTGAACCTCAGGGCCCTCGTAGCGCCAGTCCATCATTCCCGGCTTGCGAAAGGTTACAGCACCAAAGCTCTTCTCGCCCTTGTCTAAACCGGCGAAATACGAATACTGCACAAACTTGGCTTTAACATCAGCAACCGTGCCGTAACGCTTCTCAACAGCATCGATTAGCGCGTCGTATGTGCCGACAGCCAGCTCTGACTGACAGGCGAAAGAATCGCCCAAAGGCTCTTCAGCCGCCGTGTCGGCAACTCCACCAAAAGTCAGCAAAATCAATAATATCAGCTGCACGACGCCCCCTGTCTCAAAAATTCAGACCTTCTTTAGCACAAAAGGCCCGTCCTTGCACTTGAGACGGATTGGCGTCCTGGGCTATTCGATTTTCTATTCGGTCTTGGGCTCACGCCTAATCTTTCCGCGCATCAAGTTATGTGAATTGTGGTCTCCCACAAAAACATACTCTTTGACGGAAAGACGCTCCACCTGGGAAGCCAGGCGTTCTGCTTGGAAGTATTTCCTAAACCAATGCTCACCGGCGCCGCTTACCGTCACTGCAGTAATATCGTAGCCTGCGTAGTATTGCTCAATCAGCTTCACCAAGTTGCCGAATGTGCGAGACATCAATCCTCGTCCACGCCATTTGCTTTCTCGACCCTTGCCGAACGAAACTGTATGAATGTGCACCGTACCTCGATCAGCGTAAAAGCTGAATCCAAGCTCAAGCTGATACTCACCGTAGTCAACTTTCCCGTGCCAGAACTTTATATAACGCTGTTTTAGAAACGACGCTTGATCGATTACCAGTCTGTGATCGAGTCTGCTGCCGGCTCCGTCACGGCACAACGAACTGTGCAGAAGTACGCAGACCAGCTCTGTGTCATCAACTGACTGCAGCGCTTCCTCTAATTTCAGACATGTGTCTTCGAATCGCCCAACGACCCTAAGTACTACCGGCTCTTTGCCGGAGTTTGTTGCGGTAAAATGCGCCCATAAATCAGGTGCTATCCACCGCGTAACGCACAGGTCTTCTAGTCGCCTCGACCTGCTTAAACTTTCCGTGCCCACGCTCCATACACTCCACTCGTAAACAGAAGCCTCGTGAACCGAGACTGTCCTCTTTAGGCTTATTGTGGAGATAGATTGGCGATTTGTTGCATTATTTCCCTCACCTTTAGGCTCGGGCCTGAGCACGACCTTGATTCGGCCGATCCGACTAAGCTAACTACCTTTAATCCGCCATGATTTCATGGCTCGGCACCAGAATCTGACGCGGTCTCGAACCGTCCGCCGGACCGACGACTCCTTCGCGTTCCATCGTTTCCAGAATCCGCGCCGCGCGGTTGTAACCGATTCGAAATGCGCGCTGAACCATTGATGTCGAAGCACTACCCTTATCGACTACGAGTGCCACCGCTTCATCATAAAGAGGGTCATACTCATCAGCTGCGGACGAACCGGAGGACGACGATCCGTCTCCCTTTTCAACCGCTTCGATCATCTTTTCGATTGCCTCGTCATACTCAGGCGGACCTTGCTCTTTCAGGGCAGCAACTACCTGTGTTACCTCGGCGTCCGAAACAAATGCTCCATGCAAGCGCACGACCCCCCTGGTGTTCGGGGACATGTAAAGCAAATCACCGTCGCCCAGCAGCCGCTCCGCTCCAGAGTCGTCCAAGACAGTTCGCGAGTCGATTCGCGAGGCGACTTTAAATGAAACGCGAGCCGGGAAGTTAGCTTTGATCAAACCGGTGATCACATTCACGCTCGGTCGCTGCGTAGCAAGTACCAAGTGAATGCCTGCGGCACGCGCTTTTTGAGCAAGGCGAGTAAACAACTCTTCGATCTCGCGGCCGACTGTCAGCATCAAGTCAGCAAGCTCGTCCACCACTATGACAATTCGCGGAAGAATTTCGAGTTGTTTTGCGCCTGGAGAAATTTCCACTTCGTCAGACCCGTCGTCCACTCCCGTAAGAGGTGCCGCATTAGCTCCGGTTGCTACGATATCTCGATCCCGCAGTTGAATGACCTGCTCGCCGTTTCGCAACGTCGTTCGGCTTCCCAGGTCGTCTCCGCGCGCGACACTGTTATAGCTTGCGAGATTACGCACTCCAAGGTCCTTCATGAGCTTGTAGCGGCGCTCCATTTCTTCCACTGCCCACCACAGCACACCGCGCGCGCGCTTGGGATTGGTAACGACCGGTGCTTTGAGGTGCGGGATCCCCTCGTAGATGCTTAATTCGAGCATCTTGGGATCGATCATAATGAAGCTTAAATCCTCAGGCGTATTGCGATACAACAAACTCAGCAGCAAAGAGTTGATAAAAACCGACTTACCTGTGCCGGTAGCTCCAGCGATCAGCAAGTGCGGCATCCGGGCAAGGTTAGCCGCGTAAGGATTGCCAAAGGTATCCTTTCCGATGCCTACCATCAGCTCGCTCTTGGTTTGCTGAAATTCATCGCTGGCAAGCACGTCATGCAGGCGTACCAGCTCGCGGTTCTCGTTAGGGACCTCGATCCCCACCGTTCCCTTACCGGGAACTGGAGCGTAGACCCTGACACTAGCAACCCGCAGAGTCAGTGCCAGGTCATCAGCCAGACTTACTATTCGCTGAACCTTCACTCCTGCGGCCGGAAGAAACTGATAGAGGGTAATCACAGGCCCCGGCTGAACTTCTACGACGTTCCCTCCTACGCGAAAATCGGCGAGGGCTTTTTCCAGCCGCTTTGAGTTCGAAATCAGTGTTTTGTCGTCGGGAGCATGCTCTCCGTTGGAGTCACCTCGAATCAAAAGTTCCAGCGAAGGCAGTGAATAGCTGCGTATGCGCTTCTTTTCGAGCTTGGCTTGCGGTTTGCTTTTCACCACCTTGCGTTTCGAGGCCTTGAGAGGTTTCTGGGCAGCAGGTTTTAGGTCCTGGCGCATGACCTTAATCTGCGGCGCCTCCGTCTTTCGCGGCTCGGCTGTGCTCTCGCTCTCTTGGCTGTCATTCCCGAGGGTCCAATTATCTTCCGAGCTCCGGCTATTCGAACGCTTGCGGGGTTTAGTCTCCCTGGCATCCGAGCGCACATCTCGCACCTCGCTCTTGCGCTGCTCCCTGTGGTCCTGCCAGGTTTCCCAGAGCCACTCTAAACCTGAACCTAAGCAGCTCCATAAATTCGAGAAGACAACTCCAAGAACTGAGGCACTCCAGCTACCGAACTTTAGAAGTAGGGACGCAGCACCTCGACTAAAGTCCGAAACAAAATAGGCGGTATCCGCTGCCACGGCGCATAAGAAACGCCAGATAGCGCCGAGCGCCGTAAGCAATGAGGCTGTGCCGACACCTGTCGATAAACTGAGTGCTAGGAAAAACGTCGCCAAACTAATCAGAAGCGTGCCGGCTTCGCTGACGTATTGGACCATTACGAATGCAGCGTTAGCCCCAACTGCACCACCTCCATCGGCTCCGGCCAAGACAGAGACAAAAGCGGCTGCTGAACTGACCATCAGCACCGCCCCAAAGACAGCCACTAAACTGCTGGAAAACGTAATTTCATTATCTCCGCCGCCTGACCACACGCGACGCGACATCAACAATAAACCGAACACAACGGCGTAAGAACACCAGCCGAGTAGTTCTACAAGCAGGGCAGCCAGCAGCGCGCCGACTAAGCCCATCATGTTCTCCTCAGGCCCATCTCCAGCTGCCTGAAAATACGACCACAAGGAAATCGCGACGAAGACCCCGGCGACAAACAAAGCTATTGCGGTGGCTTCACGCACGAAACCCACCTCTTCGGGCTGGGTTTTTCGCGTTCTGCCATTCGAGGCCTTTCTAACCGGCAGCGGTTTGCGCTTCCTTGCAGCTTGTCCCATTTCCTAGTGCGATAGTAGATTATTAAAGTACGGTGTTCCGCTCGTAATCGTACGATATTTGCCCTTCTATCACCACAAAAAATCAGCGCGGGCGCGTCGCGCTTTACACGGAGGGCGCTAAAAGAGCGCGACCGCAACGGACAAAATGGCCGTATAGGCAGCGAAATAAAACAGGCGCGAGTTTTCGGTCACGCTGACCAGCATACGGATTGCGAGCAATCCAGCAGCAAAGGCAGCAGCAAATCCGCAGAAGTACGCAGTCGCATCTGTTGACGACAAATTGAGAAGGTTTTCGGCCTCGAGCAAAGTTGCGCCGCCGATTGCCGGCAGCGAAAGCAGGAACGAGAACCTGATTGCCGTGCTCGCCGGGAGACCAAGCACTAATGCCGCAGCAATCGTAGAACCCGAACGCGAGATCCCCGGAGTAATCGCTAGAGCCTGAGCAGCCCCGATCGCAGCGGCCGCGAACATACTCGGGATTGGCCAGTCGACGACCAGACCGCCAGGCGACTGTGCCTCAGCGACACCTCCACGCCCGCGTGCCTGCGCGCGATGCGCCGATATCAAAAGCAAACTGGTTACGGCGAAACCGAAAGCGGCAACGCTCTTGGAATGAAACGCCTGCTCAACCAAGTCCTTCAGACCCAGACCGACCGCGGCTGCGGGCACACTGCCGACGAGGATCAGCGCGACTAAGCGGCGCGTTTGCCTGCCGATATCGTCAACGCGAAAAATCCCGGAAAAGATCGCAATGATATCATTGCGCAAATAGACCACCGTCGCCAGGAGAGTGGCGGTGTGAACAAACACGTCAAACGCAAGGGGCGGCGGTTCGGCATCCAGCACCGGAGCGAGGTAGTGCTGAAAAATCACCCAGTGCCCTGAGGAACTGACCGGAAGAAATTCTGTCAGCGCCTGCACTAGGCCTAGAACTATTGCGAAGAATATGGGCATTGGCTGGGGTCTACCTAGTTCGGAGTTGTTCTAGCTCGGACGCTGCCATCTTCATACCGTCTCGCAGCAGCTGCCCCGCACCACTCCATTTGACTCCCTTATTCACTGCATCTCCCAGCCGAAACAAGTTTTCGTTCAGTGGGACGTTCCCTTTATCGAATGTAGCTGTCCACAGCACATCGCCTGAACTCGACTCAAGCAGCCACAACTTAAACTGCACCCGCGCCGCTTCCATCGCGCCGTAGGCGCTGCCTCTGGTTTCATCGAACACATTAAGTGTCCCGCAGATAACCCCCTGCGCTCCGGTCGACACTCCGAGTGCTTTGGCTTTTTCGAACAACGGCTCAGCCAGCTGGCGAGTTCTTTCGATCGCCGTATTGGTGTCCGTCGGCTTGCTCGTGTTGCTTAAGTCCAGCGAAGTCCAAACCTGGAAGGCTTCGACGACGTCGCGATTCAAGGCATCCGCCTGTGTTTTCGGAAGGCGGTTAACAGCGTCACCCTCCAAGGGCATTATGGCTACTTGGTTAACTCGCAGCGGAACAAAGTGCTCGCTTACTTCGGTAGTCAGCGCCTTTTGCACCAGGGGCCTCGGCCCTCCCGTAGCGGACCAGCCGCCGCCGCACGCAGCGAACATGAAACCTATCGGCACCGAAAATGCGGCCGACCTAATGACATTTAATAAGCTTTTCAATGCTGAAATACCCGGATGATCGATAATTATATTGACTTGACAAGAGCTTGCGATAATCTTCAATCATTTCTGATTGCTTCTTTGGCTTGCGAGCCCAGGAAAGCATGATTCTTTGATTTTATCCACTACCGTTTGCGAAGGAAACTATGTCGAACTCGATCAGCAAGATTGACCAAGCTCTGAGTGACCTGGTTGAAGCGTTTTCAGAACTTGAGTCGGAGTTTTCGGAAAAATATCCTGAAGATGAAGACGCACTTGAACACGCTTTAGCAGAAGTGCTGGAGACGTCGATTGACTCGGCCCTTGAGGAGCACGACTGCACACCGTCTTTCTTCGCAACACTTATTAACGCTCTATCAGAAGGCCTAGAGCAAATTGACCCGTCTGCCTTCGGGGACGAAGACGACGAATTTGGCTTCCAGGCACGAGCAGCTTCGGACAACGGCATCGAATATGACGATGACGATATGATGGACCTCGATGACGACGAAGATGACGAGGAAGAACTCGAAGAAGAGGATTAGCTGCGTTTCTCCGGGGGAGCGGTAATTTTCACTCCCAGTTCTGAGAGCTGTTGATTGTCGACAATTGTCGGTGCACCAACCATCAGATCCATACCACTGTGTGCCTTCGGAAACGCGATAACATCGCGAATCGAATCCGTCCCCGCCAGCAGCATAACCATGCGGTCAAGGCCGAACGCGATTCCACCATGCGGAGGAGCACCGAAAGAAAGCGCCTCAAGCAAAAATCCAAATTTGCCTTTCGCCTCTTCCTCGCCGATCCCCAGGTGCCTGAAGACAATCTCTTGAATATCGCGGCGGTGAATTCTGATGCTGCCTCCGGCGATTTCTTGACCGTTTAAGACCAAATCATAAGCGCGTGCGCTAAGACCGCTTGGATCCTGTTTAAGCTTGTCGAAATCCGCGTCGTCTCGCAGCAACGGTGAAGTAAAAGGGTGATGGACCGCAACGAAACGTTTGGCGTCTTCATCAAATTCGAACAACGGAAAATTATCCACCCACGCAAAGGCGAGCTTATCTTCCTCGATTAGTTCAGCTTGCCTAGCGAGCTGAACGCGGAGAGCACCCAGCGCCGCGCAGGCTTTGGCAAATCGATCTGCAACCAAAAACGCGATATCTCCGTCCTCAAGCTCGAACCGGGAGACAAGCTCGTTGGCCAGGCCATCGTCAATAAACTTAGCCAGCGGAGATTTAATTTCACTGCCGTCCCACTTGACCCAAGCCAGGCCGCTGGCTCCGTAGTTCTTGACGAGGACTTCTAAATCGTCAGTCTCCTTGCGCGACATAGTCGCACCACCGGGGAACTTAAGCCCCTTAACGACCCCGCCCGACTCAACGACTTTACGAAAAACATTGAAAGAGCTTTCCTTAAAAAGCTCAGACACGTCACTAAGTTCAAGTCCGAACCGCATGTCTGGGGCGTCCACGCCAAAGCGATTCATTGCCTCTTCGTAACTCATTCGCAAAAAGGGCGTCTTCACTTCTATTCCAGCCGCTTCTTTCCAAACCTTCGCAACCAGGCCTTCGACAATTCCCGAAACGTCAGCCTCGTCAACAAACGACATCTCGATATCGATCTGAGTAAACTCAGGCTGTCGATTCGCACGAAAATCCTCATCGCGAAAGCAGCGCACGATTTGGTAATAGCGGTCGACTCCGGCACACACCAGCACCTGCTTGAACAACTGCGGCGACTGAGGCAGCGCATAAAACATCCCTTGGCTGAGACGGCTGGGAACAAGAAAATCACGAGCACCCTCTGGCGTCGTCTTTGTAAGCACGGGCGTTTCCACCTCGCAAAAACCTCGGCTGTCCAGATATGTTCTTGAGGCTTGATAGACCTTGTGACGCAGCCGGAGAATTTTCTGCATCTCCGGACGACGTAAATCTAGAAACCTGTGCCGCAAGCGCAGCTCCTCGTTTACTTCAATATCGTCCTGAATTAGGAACGGCGGCGTTTCCGACTCGGAGAGCAACTGGATTTCCTTAGCTACTACTTCAATCTCACCGGTTGCGAGGCTTGGGTTTACGGTTCCCTCAGGGCGTCGGCGAACACTTCCTTTGATAGCTACTACGTATTCAGAACGCAGCCCTTCTGCGAGAGCGAACGCGTCTGCGTGCTCGGGAACGAATACAACCTGCGTCGTGCCAGTATAGTCACCAAGGTCGACAAAGATCAGACCTCCATGATCTCGACGCTTGCGCACCCAGCCGCATAGCACTACTTCCTGACCTACATGCTCAGCTCTTGTGTCGCTGCAGCGCTGTGTTCTTTTCCAAGGTGGTTCGTAACCGCTCATAGTTCGAAACTACTCGTTAATTCTCTGCAAATTGGTAGTAGCAGCTTTGAGCTCCGGGCTAAGCTGCTTGGCTCGCTTGAACTGTTCGGCGGCAGCAGCTTCGTCTCCCTTCAGCTGAAGCAGCACACCATAGTTGTTGTGAGCGAAGGCGCTACTTTCGTCCAAATTCAGCGCCGTCGCAAGTGCCTTCTCCGCGTTTTCGAGGTCTTCGACGCCCAGATAGGCCCAACCCAGTGCGCTGTAAGCTTCTGAGCTGCGTGGATCAAGCCCCGCCGCTTTCTGCAGAAGCTCAATGCCTGCGGCTGCATCTCCTCGTTTTACTTTTACGATTCCCATGCTGACAAGCGCCGGAACGTGATCCGCCTTTAAAGCTAGGGCTCGCGCTAGGGCATCCTCAGCATCGCGGTACTTGCCCATCCTCTCCCTGACAGCTCCTAGATCTGCCCATGAGTCGACGTTCTTCGGATCGAGCAAAGTCGCTTTTGTCAGCGAGCCTTCCGCATCCGCAAGATTCGCAGACATAACCGCAACGCGTCCAAGCTCACGGTAAATCTCCGGACGATCGCGGTTGCGCTTCAGAGCCTCGTTGAGCATCACACCAGCTTGAGTCGCATTTCCTAGACGCAGTTCGACCACTCCCAGGTTGTAGTGGGCAGCCCAATCATCCGGGTTAATTTCCCTGGCGCGAGTCAGTGCTTTCTTTGCTTCCTCCAGACGCGCCTGCGCTTCATAGGCCACTCCCAGACCCAAATGCGCTTGGTATGATTTGCCGTCAAGCTGCACGGCTTTTTGGTAGTAGTCTGCAGCTGCTCGTTTATCACCGCTCAGGTAGGCAATATTTCCCAGCGCCACGTAACTTTGCACATGCTCCTTTACGTCAAGAGCTGCTCTAAACGCCGCTTTCGATTCGCCAAGATTGCCGAGCTCCAACAGCACTAGACCCAGATTGTAATGCGCTTCAAGGAACTTAGGACACAAGCTAATTGCCTTGCGGTATACACGCAGCAGCTCCTGCTTGTCTCGGGTCGAACCGCTGCCTTCGGTTACGAGCTTTCGTGCTTCCTTACACTGCTCCGCAGAATCTGCGTGAGCCTTAGTAGTCAACAGCTGAGACATAAGCAAACAGCTTAATAGTCCTGAATAAAAGGCTCTCATCGTTGCTCTCCCAACTGAGCCAGACTTTCCACCGCTTTTCGCAGCTTGGACTCAGGTTCGCCAAGTGAAATTCTCACATACTCCTGCATCGACGGATCGAAGCCTTCGCCCGGACAAACAGCCACTCCTGAGCGTGCAAGCATAAGCTTTGAAGCTTCTAAACTACCGAGCGCGCGCAGCGGCTCGGGAAGCCTCGCCCAAACAAACACCCCGGCTAGCGGAGACTCAAGCTCCCATCCTATTTCACGCAGACCGCCTA
>JAUIIP010000132.1 GCA_030431555.1 bacterium | reverse complement strand
TTTTCGGTATGCTTGCGGGGGCGGCGCTTTATGCAGAAGTTCATCCCTGGTTTAAAGCAAATGTTTTGGCGCAGTGGGATCTTGGCAAGGCGACGTTTGTAACCACGACTGGTTTGTCTCCCTGGTGGTTTATTGCAGCCCTTGTGGTAGGGGCCTTGGCAGCATTCCGCGCCATCTCGAACTACGAACGTAAATTAGGCTTGGTATAAAGCGATGGGTACTAATGATAAACAGTGCGAAGCCGAAGCTAATGGCTGTAAGTGTTCGGGTAAAGGCCTAAGCTGCCCGCCCTGTCTGATTATTTGGGGTTTGCTAGGAGCTTTTCTGCTGGGACGCTGGGTATTGTCCGCTTTGTAGCATCTGTGCTTTGCGTTCGGTGAACTTTGCGCTTAAGAAAAATCAAGGCGGTCAGCCTCCAACGGATGGATGTTTTCTCCCTCCCCAGCCTTCCCTCAGTTGCTGACCGCCAAGTTAATGGTAAATGTTAATGTTGTCGCACGGTAAAATCTTGCTCTTGCTCCTCAGGCCTGTTTTTGAAAAGAAAATGCTCCGGGCATGTGGGGTGTCAAATGGGCTAAGTGTAGGGGCGAAGATAGAGACCGGGGTTAGGATCTCCCTTCTAGTGACTATGCCCGGAGCTGTTGGGATATAATTCTTTTGCATTGAGCCTAGTTCAACCTCAACGGCTTGACGTCAAGTACTGGCATATGGCTCAGCACGCACTGTTCGCTGAACTCGAGTATTTCGTCGCAGCATTTTTCCAAATTTAAGTGGGTTACTGTGCTCGCGGTCTGAACGAGTTCTGCCGGAATTTCCGAAAGCCGCTTCATTTCCCAATGGGTCAGCGGACGCTGTCTACCCTTGCGAAGGAGATGGTCCAGTTCGCGAAGGAGTGTTCGAATATGAAATAGCTCGCTTTGCTGCGGCTGCAGCGCCGAAATATTTATTGCAGCTAATCCGTTCATCAAAACCTCGTCTAATTCCTGCCGGCGGCTTATCTCTCGCCAGACAATTACATTATTCCAAGCAACAAACCGAGTGTAGCATAAAATGAAAAATTTTTTCAGTGAAATTTTAAAAAAGTTTACATTTTTTGCAATTCCTGCGATTGGCTCATGGGGGTGGGTAGTAAATAAAAAGTTATATTAAGCATTTAGCGTGCTCGCAGTTTTCTGTTGAGCTAAAATACACTCCTCGGTCAATTTGAGGTATAATAATGAAAATATCTATCAGTTTTATTTATGGCCGACTCTAAGCGAAATATCCGAACAAAGGCGCTGATTCAAATGCTGCGGCCGGTTGTGCGCTATTGGCTGCGCAGGGCTGATAGATTCCAAGAGTTCTCTGAGCTGCTTAAAATTGTTTTTGTCGATGTGGCACGCGAAGAGCTGACCAAATCTCACAACAAAGTAAACGTCAGCCGTATTCACATGCTGACAGGAGTTCATCGAAACGATGTTTCGCGGATTTTTAAACAAGGTGCGCAGCCTAAGGTGCTACCGGACTTTTTGTCGCGGCTGATTGGGCAATGGGAGCAAGACCCCGAGTTCCAGACTACTAACGGGACACCGAGAGTTTTGACGTATCTTGGCAAAAACAACGATTTTTCCCGCTTAGTCGAGAAAGTCAGCAAGGGCGTATCGCCTGGAACCGTTTTGTTTGAGCTCGAACGTTCGAACGCGGTCAAGCGAACTAAAAAGGGGATACGTCTCGTCAGCGGCACTCAGCGCCACACAAAAGACGAGGAGCGTGTGATCGCGCTTTCAGGTGAAATGGTTGAGAGTCTGCTCGGTTCTGCGCAGGAAAATATTGGAGCGCCGGACCCAAGCCCGAATGTCTTGCTGCGAACTCGTTACGACAACATCTATCAAAGCGACGTCGAAGAAATTAGAGCTTGGATTCGTTCTGAAGCGAAAGCGCTGCATAAGCGCGTTCGGGACTACTTATCTCAGCGTGACAGAGACATTGTTGAGCGTCCTGTTGAGGCGGGGCATGAGCCGCCAAAGGCCGGAGTGACCGTAGTTTTTGGAAGTTTTAGCGCCATCGAAGGCGAAGCGGATGAGCTTAGAGATGGGGGCACTAGTATGAATCAGTCGGAATCTGAATCGATTGCGGGGTAAATTAAGACTAGCTGGGAGATAAGATGTATAATAAGCGAAGGTTTTGTTTGTTTAGGGTTTGTAGGCATTCGCGCCATGCGAATCGGGGAGTGAACTCAGTGCCACGTTTTTTCTGCCGCAATTGCCGCGGCGCCACTGTAGCAGAGCTTGCGTTTTTGATATCTAGCAGCGCTCTGGTGTTGATGATGTCACTCCCGCAGTTAGTCGCAAGCGGCAACTTCTTTGCCGTAGACTTTTACGGAATAGATTCTGGAATTGATGACTCGACAGCGGCTACTGCTCCAGGCGGAGGCTCCGGTGGCAATGGAGCCGAGCCCGGCACATGGAATGCCGGTTCGACTGGGCCGCGTCCTGGCTCGAGTGCCAGTCCTACTACAAGAGCCGGCGGAGGCGATGGTTCTACCTCAAGCATTCCTGTAGACGGAGTTAGCGCGGCGGAGGCTCCGGGCGGCGCACCGGGGATCGCAATGGCTAGCAACGAAGGCGGTGGGACCGACGAAGCGCTGCAGCATGCGCCGGTTGCCCCGCCTATCGGGGGAGCTGGTCAAAAGGGTAATGCAAGTAGTCAGCGCAGAGGAACAGGCGAATCTTCTCGTGTGAGCACCGACCGACCCGGCGTAACTGGAAGACCCGGCGACGGTGGACCGCCCGATGTAAGCGTCTACTACTAATCACTGAGGTACCGAGACCGGTAATTGCAAAACCCCTCGCTGCTGGAGCGAGAACCTCAGTGTGGACACTCAGACGAAGAACGACGTAAGAGAGCGGCGCTTAGGCGGACAGGCCGACCTCGTGCAGCTTCGGTTGTTTGTCTTCAGTAGTCCAGTCCACTTCATGCGCGCGCAGTGGTTCGTCGTCGGTGCGGATGACGAGACGCATTCGGCCAATCCGGCGAATTCGCCCGTCCTCTCGACCATCTTCGAGTCCGAAGTAGTAGTGCGCAGCGCGGTGCAGGACGATAACTCTCGTCCAGTGCATGCCGCCCTCGAGCTTGAGGGTTTTGCACCACTCCCAGTCGAGGAACTTTTGCAGCTGCTCCTTATTGACGACCAGCATCCGAATGCAGGTCCTGTCCTCTGGAATATCCCAGTAGGTCGGAATGACGAGCCAGGGCTCGACCTTGCCGTGCGCGCCTCGGTTGTTCTCCGAGACGTTGTTGAACAGCTTCTCAAGAATGCCACGGTTCTCGCGGGTGAAGGGAATCACCGGCTCGCTCCAGGAGGCAGTCTTGCAGATGCGCTTCAGCTCCCCTTGCACCGCCGTGTTGGGGAAGAAGAGGTACTGCACAGATGTGCCTCGTGGGATCTGACTGATCAGCAGTACGCCGTCATCCGTCACCCAGATCAACTGGTTCTCGATCTCGTCCTGGTTGACCTTGCCGATGAGCTGCTTGTGATGCCGCTTCAGCGTTCGTCGGGCGAAGAACATGTGAACGATCTGCGCCAAGAACACCGCGAAGAGTTCGACCGCGATGATCACGAGGACCGGTTCAGCCGATCTGAACGCTGATATCAGCCAGGTCCAAAATGGTTTGCCCATACTATTCTCCTTCGAAACTGAGTGTCTCCGCTGCGTGCAATCATCTGTTCATGCGCCGCCAAGTGCGGGCTGCGGCGCTGATATTCAGCGTCCCAGTCCGCACTTGAAGAGACCGAAGGAGCAAAACCTCTTATCCGGTCGCGGACCTCGCGCAGAACTCTGGCTCAGCGCGAAGCCCGGTAGTCACTAGATTGATCGATTAGAGAAGGAGCAGAGTAAGGCATAGTAATTTCGAGCAGAAAAAAGGTCAAGATAGCTGACTTTGCTCAGCAAAAGTTGGTCTAAGCTGGCCGCAGCAGCTAAATAGGCTAAGTGCGAACTAAGAACGTAATTACTCTTCTCCTAGCGCTGGCCTGTCTCGGGGCTCTACTGCTCGATTCTCCGCGGCAGCGCAACAGAGATGCCCTGTTAACCGAGCAGCCGGAATCTTTCTCAGAAAAGCTCCAGACGATCGAGGATAGGCTTGTGAAACTGGGCCGTGAGGCGGCGGAGCTGCGGCCGCGAGTGAAGTTCGCTGAACCGATCGAGCGCGCTCCCGCGCACAAAACCAAGCTCTTGTCGGTTCAGGGCATTCGGCGTTGGACAAATCACTTCCGCCGAGAAAATGGTCTGCCGGAACTTGGCAGTGAAGCGCTGCTTCAGGACGAGTCGGAAGCTAAAATCGACGACATGCTGCGACAAGATTACTTTGCTCATGAGTCTCCGCAAGGCTTGGCGCCCGGGGAGCAGCTTGAACAGACTATGCAGGAGTATCTATTCATCGGAGAGAACTTGGCCAAAGGTGGATTTAGCAGTGACCGCGATTTGGTCGAGGCATGGATGGCAAGCCCCGGTCACAGAAAAAATATACTTCACGCAGGGTATCGTGGAATCGGGATCGACGTCCGGCAGCAAGAGCGCAGTGGGAAGACCGTATGGTTCGCAGTTCAGACTTTTGGAACCTCAAAAAGTGAATGTCCCCTGCCAAGTGACAGGCTGCTAGTCCGCATCGAAAGTGATCGAGATAAAATGGATCAGATTCATGAAGAACTTGAATTTTACATGGAGAAAATTGAGAATCCCGGTCGGCTGTCTGCTAGGGGGATCAATTTGCTAATTGAAGAATACAATGACAACGTACGCGCTTACAATCGGCTTAACTCGATCGCTCAACCGTTGGCAGCTCAGTACAGAGAGCAGGTCGAAACCTACAATAACTGCATTCATGAGCTCGCTGGGGATTAGATTTTGAGCTTCTCAGTGGCTACGTCGAAGCTTCGAATCAGAGCCGTCGTTTTAGTTTGCCTGCTGCTGTACGCGGTCGGCGCTCTTCCGCGCGTGCTGGATCTTCGGGATAGGGTTATACAACCGGACGAAGTTCATTGGGTGCTGCGCGCTGATGATATTGTCGCACGCTACAGAGCCGGCCACTGGAGTCAGCTAACCTCGAATATAAACCATCCCGGCATCTTGCCGGCGCTTGTGATGGGCGCGAGCCAGGTAGTCGGCAAGCGAGTCGCCATGCATGGCGGAGCGCACTCAGTTGAAGAAAGCGATTACGACCCTTTGTATTCTTCCAGGCTAGGAATCACACTGACCGCAAGTTTGATATTTCCGTTAGTCTTTCTTGGCGGGCGATTGATTTTCGGCGACGGCGCGGCAATTGCGGCGGCAGTGCTGCTCGCGTTTGATCCGAACTACATCTACCAGTCACAGATGGCGCATCTTGATGCGGTGATGGCAATTTTCGTATTGCTGACGGTCTTCTTCTATTTGTGGGCAGACTGGACATCCCGAGATCGGCTTAAGCTGCTAGCCGGTCTCTTTTGGGGTATGTCGATCGCTACTAAACCCACGTCGGCAGTAGTGCTAATTGCTCTTGTGGTGTTTCAGTTCATTCGAGCGAGAGGTCTGCTTGAAAAGCGTCCTGCGAGCTGGCGCTTTGTCGGCTGGTACGACATTGGAGCAGTTGCCGTCGCTCACCTGTTCCTGATAGCCAGCTACACCAAACTTTGGCATACGAACTCAAGCTTCGTTTGGCGTGTAGGCATCGACAGCGCTTTTGCGTCGTTTCTATACTCTGCCGGCAAGATGCTTAAGTCTCATTGGTACTTAGCGGCAGGATCGGCCTTTCTAGCCGCCGGACTTATCGTTTCTGCACGCAGAGAGTGGTCCAAGCCCGACGGGCTCGCTCCGTGGCCGCTGACTCTACACCTGAAACTGATCGCTGCTGCGGCAGCTATGCTTTTTGCGCTTTGGCCGCTTCGCCCCGATATCTACGAAAACGTCGCATTGTATTGGATGTGGGCTTTCGGTCTTTCGGGAGAGTCTCACCACGGTTACGGCTACACTTGGACACCGCCGCCCGGGGGGTATTTCGGTTTGCTTGCCAGGCAGCTTCCACTCATTGCGTTTCTAGGTTTGGCAGCTTCGCTGTGCTGCGTGGCGGCGTTCTATCGCCGAGGTCGTCCCGACCGAGACCGCCGTAAAGTTCAGTTTATCGTTCTCGCGTTTTTAATTTCCCTGCTTTGGATGATTTTACTCGGTGTTTCGAGCAAGCAAAATGTTCGCTACATACTGTCTTGTTTCCCACTGCTCTATCTTTGCGTCGGTTACGGTTTGCTTGCTACCGCTCGTAAAGCTGCCGATCTTTTTGGAAAGGAGCAGGCGGCTTTTCGTATTTTGCTGCTGGCGGCGCTTATCGCCGGGCATGTCGGGTCGATGCTTAGCTGGCGCCCGCACTATGGACTCTACCGCAATCCACTTTCCGGCGGCCTTGCACTGGCCACCGAGCGCAATGAGTCAGTGCCGCCTGTAGGTATTAAAGAAGCAATCGATTTTCTTCGGGATAAGGCGCAGGCGCACGGCAATGACCTAAGAGTTATGCTGTTGGGAGATGAATACATCGCTAAAAAGACAGAGCGTCTGCACTACGGTCGCGATCAATCGAAGTTGGTGTTTATCGGTGCAGGAGCGCTGGGTAACGCAGAGTATGTACTGGTGTTTCCGGCGTTTCAAAGTGCCTGGGAGGAGTGGAAGGCGCAGCACCCGTCGCTTGAGTTCCCGGAGGTCTTTGCTTTTCGGTTTAAGGGGGCTTCGTTGGTGCGCGTTTATCAGGTGCCGCTTCCCGATTACAGCACACCGTTAAAGATTAAGATCCGCAAGAGCCCCAAGCATACAGGTGATCACCGCCGTTATGGGGAGAAGGGGCCTTGGACTGTGGTTGGCATTCCCGGGGAAAACGAAAAAGGGTATATCCTGCACGGGCAGTTTTTTAGGTTTGCGCCGGGGAGATATCGCATAAGATTTCCGCTTGGATTGCCGAGCGGTGTGGAGTTCGACCTAACTGAAGAACCCAATATTCCGGTAGTAAAAGTGGAAGCCTCGCAAAAATGTACGCGCATTGTACGTAGGCGAGACCTTTCTGCCGCCGGCTTGACGGACATCGATTTAATTTGCGAGCCGGACAAATATGTAAGGTCGCATGTGAGAGTGTATTGGTGGGCGACTACTCCGATTGCTATGGCCGCGCCGAGCGCCGTAGAGGAGTGATGCTCGTTTGCGGAGGATAAAAACATGAGAATGCGTCCGCTGAGATTCCCGCTCGGACTTCGTCGGGGAGGAGTTGGACAGGGTCGCGGCAAGTTCAGGTTGTGGCCGCTGCTTATCTTCGCTCTGGTATTTATCTATTACCAAGTCTCTTACACCAAGACCGTTCCTATGACCGGCAGGGCTCAGCTTGTTGACATTTCAATGGAGACCGAGAGGGCGCTGGGACTGAGTTCGTACCGCGCGGTGTTGAGTAAGGAAGACGTAGTGCCAAGCGGTGAGCAAGTAGAAAGGATTCGCTCAATCGGACAACGCATCGCCGGCGTTACTGATGCGAACGGATACAACTGGGAGTTCAACTTAATAAATTCAAAGCAGGTAAACGCCTTTGCGCTGCCTGGCGGCAAGGTCGCTGTGTACACCGGCATACTCCCCGTAACCAAAAATGACGACGGCTTGGCTGCTGTGATGGGGCACGAAATTGCTCATGCCATCGCGCGACACGGTGCTGAGCGGATGACCCAGCAGAAGCTCGCTCAAATGGGCTCTCTTGCCGTAGGAGTCTCCGTGGGCGAGATGGACGTCCAGACCCGGCAGATCGTTATGGCTGCTTTTGGTCTCGGCGCACAGTACGGAGTTCTACGTCCATTCTCGCGTAAGCACGAGTCCGAGGCCGATTACATGGGATTAATGTATTTAGCGAGAGCTTGCTTCGACCCCACCGAGGCACCAAAGCTTTGGGAGCGAATGGCGCAAGTTTCTCAGGGAAAGAACCCACCGGAATTTCTTTCGACCCATCCTGCGCCTGCGACGAGGATTCGTCAGTTTAATGAATGGATGCCTGAGGCCTTAAAGGTGCGCAGTGAACACTGCGGCTAAGTCGGAAAGGGGAAGCCCCCCAAAGTAATATATCTTCGGGAGGCTTTCTGAAAAATCTACTTTTCAGTAGCTTCTTCCATCTTTTTCTCACCAACGCCGAACTTGGCACGTGCAGAATCAGCTGCACCGCCAATTTCGTTATTGGCCATGTCTTTGCCCATTGCAGCAGCTTGAGTGCCTGCCATGCCGCCGACTGAACCGGCAGCTTGGTCAATTGCAGAACCAGCAGCTGATTTTCCACCGTCTTCCGCTGTGTCGATCAGCGCCTTGGTAGTGGCATTTTCAGTTGTACCAGTCTCTTCTGCATTCATGTCCGCGGAGGCGGAGGAATAAGCAAGGCAAATAAGAGCGACGATAATTAGAGCTTTCTTCATGACTCTCCTCAACAAAGTGATGGAGCCCACGATGGGAATTGAACCCATGGCCTCGTCCTTACCAAGGACGCGCTCTACCCCTGAGCTACGTGGGCGTTAAGTAATCCACCGCTACAGAGGGCCTGTCTCGAACAGTCCGCCGGACTGTTCGTCCCCTGAGCTACGTGGGCGTTAAGTAAACCATTGCTATAAAGGACTTGCCTCGAACAGTCCACTGGGCTGTTCGTGCCCTAAGCCACGTGGGCGCTAAGTGAGGCAAGATGATGGAGCGGGAGACGTAACCGCGCTTGCTGACGCAACCGCCAGACTCGCCTTGTTTATCTTGAGAGTTCGAGTCTCGTCTCCCAAGGTATCAAGGACATTAAAAAAAATGGAGCGGGAGACGAGATTCGAACTCGCGACCCTCAGCTTGGAAGGCTGATGCTCTAGCCAACTGAGCTACTCCCGCATCATAAAAGTCAGAAGCGAAGCATTCTGACTTTTATGATGCGCCCTCCGAAGCCTTGGCGTAGGAGGGCCTGCTCAAATCACCACCGCCGTCAGAAGCGAAGCATTCTGACTTTTATGATGCGCTCAAATCACCTCATTCAAGGCGAATTAATGCCCTAGTTGCCCGCCTTAGCCAAGGCTTCGGGGGCTCTCTGCCTAGCTCGGCCTTGCCGAGCGAAGCAGAATGGAGGGTAGTGGATTCGAACCACTGTAGGCGTAAGCCAACGGGTTTACAGCCCGTCCCCTTTAGCCACTCGGGCAACCCTCCATAAATATACGGAACAACTTTTTGCCGACTCTGCGAACCGGCGAAAACAGCAGACAAGGTGACTAGCAGATACAATATTGAGCTGCAAGGATTGGCTGGGCTAAACTCCCGGACTGGCCTGCTTTACAGGCAAATACTTACATGATATTGCAGACGTTCTCCCGGACCATTTTTAGCATTAAAAAGCTGGCCTAATTTTAGCCGCGTTTTTCGGGATTTAGGTTGAGTTTTTTGGGAGCTTTTTGTATTCGCTCTCACTGTATTTTATGGTCCATTAGTTCGGCTTTTTTGAGCCGCACGGTAGCGCGTGTAAAGAAACGACTAAGGCAGTCAACACACGGAGATTTTAGATAATGTCGAAGGAGAAATTTGATCGTTCGAAGCCGCATGTGAACGTAGGAACGATAGGTCACGTTGACCACGGGAAGACTACGTTAACAGCCGCGATTACGAGGGTAGCGG
>JAUIIP010000131.1 GCA_030431555.1 bacterium | reverse complement strand
TGAGGACCAGCGACAGGCCAAAAAGTTTTGTTTTTACTGCCAGATTACCCAGCGTCCGCGACGACCGGTTGCTTTCTCGTGATAGTAGCCGTTTGCAAGGCTGTTTGGAACGTTGTTGATCTTGTCTCGCCATAATGAAAACTTCAATCCGCCCGAGGCGACTGCTATGGTTTCGCCGCTCTCCCAGGAATCAAGTTCGACTTGCGGCGGCACCCATCCAGCTACGCCTACAGAAATTACAGCCTTGTTCCCCTGGGGGCTGTCTACGTATGCGACGGCCAGCGGCGTCTCACTACCGTTGCCCAGCAAATCATACATGACTCCCGCCTGGGCGCGAACAATAATTGCAGGGGAGGACTCTGTTGCTGCGCTCGACGGACGAACCGCAGCATCAACGCCTCCGTCCGAAGTCATTGCTTTGATGCCGACTGCGATGCAGATTGCTAGAGTGCTCAGCCCGAACAGGGCGGCTCCCCCAAGCGAAAGCCCGCGGCGAGAACCGGATTTACCGCGCTTGGCGAAAAGTGCGCTCAATCGCTCAATTAATCGCTGAGATTTAGAGGGTCGTTTCAGAGGCTCAAAACTGTCGACTTCGGATTCATGACTGTCGTTGTCCGCAGCGTCAAGCCCCAGGCCGGCGGCTTTATCGAAAATTGCATCTACCGATTCTGACTGCGATTGAGCCGGCTGCTTTTGAGGGCTGCTGGATTTGCGTTCGTGCGACCCATGCAGCTGCTCTGCAGTGGAGGGCTTTTCTCGGTAATCGGGTGTCCAGGTTCCATCAAGGAAGCGCTCGATCGCAGTACCGAACTCGTCGGCGGACTGAAAACGCTTCGTGTGGTCAGTTTCAAGCGCTTTGCCTATCAGCGCATCGAGATGCTCGGGAAGACCTTCAACGTAATGGTCAATCGGCACCCGGGTTCCTGCCATCTTGTTCTCAAGTTGTGCCGCAACGGTCTCTCCCTCAAACGGGAGGTACTTAGTTAAAAGCTGATAGGCCGTGACTCCCACAGAGTAAATGTCGGTAGCCGGCACACTAATACCGGCATCCAGATACTCCGGTGCCAAATATTCCAGAGTTCCAATGCCGCGGTTAACCTCTTCAAACGGCTCGTGCTCAGTCGGCAGAAGCGCAATACCAAAGTCCGTGATTTTGAGCATGCCGCGCGATGTAAGCAGTAAATTCTCGGGTTTGATGTCGCGGTGAAGAATTCCACCTCGATGGATTGCATCAAGTCCCCTTAGCAGCTGATGCATCAAGTGCAAAACAACTTCGTAGTCTAAGGGAAACTCGCTTTGCTCAAGTTCATGCCTCAAGTCTCCCATGTCGGCGTACTCCATCGAGAGGTAGCAAAGTTCCTCTCCTGCCACGTAGTCGTGGAGCTGGATTACGTTTGGATGCCGGGCTGAAAGCATAGCCAGAGCTTCGCGGCGCATACGGTCATGATTAGCTTCGGGTGCGCGGCTGCTGGATGTAAGAACTTTGAGCGCAACTACTGCGTCAGCTTCAGAGTCAGAGTCAGAGTTTTCGCCTGCGTGAGGCGATAGCAGCCTGGCTTTATAGACGACCGAGTTCCTTCCACGGCCAACTGTGGACAGTATCTCGTAACGTTCATCGAAAATTGCTGATCTGCTTGCTGACAGCGGCTCTCTTGCAGCCATAATGGAGTAACCTAACTTCTCTCACCGGGTCGACCAAGCCCCAGGGGGCAGAGTTCGACTTAAAACCTAAAACCTGCTCTACGCACTCGTTCGTAAGTCACTAGAATCATGTATATTCTCTAAATGGGATATACAATAAGGCTTACGCATATTCAGTAGTGTTATTACACGCTCTTAGGCCTTAGTTACCTCGAACTCGAGCCATAAGCCAGTATTTCTGCTAAATTTTATCCGAATACTAATTCTAAATAACTAAGGCATCAATAGACTCTGCGCCTTGGACCGAGACTACTGCACAAGCGCGCCCGCTCGGGAGCTGATTGTTTTCTTTTCGCGTTCGAGTATTCCCAAGCAAGTCTCGATTGAGTCCTCGGGCTGTTGTTCGTTGGAGTCACCGAAAATTGCATTGAACGCCGAGCTGACGCCGCCTCCGACTCTCTCTACCGTTCCTACGGACAGTCCTTCTGCGGTATCCAGCACATCCTTGGCCATGCCAAGTGCATGCGGAACAGCGATTAGGCGACCTCCTAATTCTCCGTATACGGTGAATGGCGGCAGCAGTGATGACACGGATGGAATACTCGAGCGAGAATAGAAATTGAATGAATAGTCTTTATCAACGGAGTCCAAACTGCCGTTGGCGAAAATCTTCAGTCGGCCGAGCTTGGCTACGTAGTCATCAATCGTAAATTTGCCGTTGACCACATTAAGTTTGAGCACTGCGCATTCAATAGGAACTTCTTTGCGCGTCCCAAAAATCGGTGAGAAAATATCTTGTAGCTCTGCTCCCGGACTTGCCGCGAAAATATTACCCGAGAGTGAGTTAAGGAGTTCGGAAGGCGTGCCGCCTTTCGCCGTAAGCTCGGTTTCGATGTTGCCTTGCCCCGTCATCGCGCCGCGAATACCCAGTAGTCTCCTGAGTGCTTCGATGTCAATATCGGAGCCAGCTGCATTTAGTGCAATACTCCCGGGCTCGATTTCTGCGCTACTCTCTATGCGCCCTTTTAGGCCGCGACCACTAAGTTTGCTGACCTGAAGCTGAGAGTTCTTCAACGAAGCCTTGAGTTCTACATTGTCGAACTCAAGGTCAGGGATCGGCTTCCATCTGCCAATCGAGGCATCTAAGGTTCCAGCTAGTACACTAAGAAGTTCGTACGGGATGCCGGCTGCGCTTGACTCCGTCGAACTGGTATCGTTGTCACCTGCTCCACGGGTTTCGCCTAGGTCAGTCATGCGCAGCTGCTGCGAATTAAGTTCCGCTCTTAGCGTAGGCGGCGAAGTTCTCAAATCCAAGTCGAACTTTCCGGCCAAGTCGCTTTCCCCAAGTTTGACAGCGAGATTCTCAGCCGAGGTTTCCTCCGCCGAATATGTAAAATCGGCAGACAAACTGTAGGGTTCGGGTGAGGGTAGTTCACTTAGTAGAAGCGGCTCCAACTCCTTCAAGTTGGGTCCGCTTGACTGAATGCGACCACTTAGCTTCAGCTCACCGCCGCCGAGCGTAGCACTGCCTTTGAGGTGAGCCGAGTGCTCGAGCCATTCGGCTTTTACCTCAAGCGGTGTGGGTCGGCCGCTCAGCAGTCGTTCCAGATCGGAGTGCGTAAGATCGAGTGCGAGGGGGTGTCCGCCAAGGACAATTTTTCCGCTGTGCCTCCCGCTGCGGGACATACCTACGCTATTCAGCTCCAGTCTCGTGATGTCCAGAGGGACATGCGGGGAGCCCTTAACATCTCTGATGTGAACTTTTGCATTCTCAATCAGCAAGACATTTGTTTCCGGCACTGCTTCGTAGGAAGACGGCTCCGACTTTACCGTGCTGGATTCTTGTTCTTGTCCCCAGTCCTCCCAACTGCCTTCACCGGAGTCAGACGATTCAAGATAGATATTTAAGTCTTTGATTTCCAGTTTGTTGAAATGGAGTTCGCCGCGCAGCAGCGACCACAGAGGAATTTCCCCGGCAATTTTGGCCACCTCAGCGAAGGATTCTTGTTTGGCCCAGTCTGGATTAGCGATATTAACATCGTGCAACGTCAGGCTGAGTGTCTTACCTAAGCTCAGCTTAGCGTCAGAGAAGCTAGTTTGCCGGTCAAGCACGTCACTGAGTTGGCTGCTGACGGTCGAGGCAAAGAACTCGGTCGAGACAGCGTATGGCAGCAGCGCAATGCACGCGGACAGAAGTGCTCCGAATAAAACCAGCGTTATTGCAAACTTCCTCATCAGTCTTATGGCTCAGTTGTTGTCCTATTTTTATATTTTTGCTCTAGAAAATCGATGAACCTAGCACGAAAGCCAGCTAGATTCACTCGAGTCCTTGCTCGATTTGGCGCGAAAGTCTAGAACTGATGCTCAGTTTTGTGCGCCCATAGCTCAACTGGATAGAGCAGCGGACTTCTAATCCGCAGGTTTGAGGTTCGAGTCCTCATGGGCGTACCATGTGTCTCCGTTATTCCCCGTTTACAGTCGTTTTCTGTAGTTGATGTGCTGCCTCCTGGTCTTGTTGCTGTTCGAGTTTAGCGAGCGCTCTGGACTTACCTTCCCGCAGCTTGCTGGATTTAGGATCGAAATCCAAGCCTCGCCTGTAGTCCGCAGCTGCTCCAGCGTAATCCCCCAGCTCTAACCTATTGTCAGCGCGCTTAAGGTAATAGAGCGAACGGCCAATGTATGTTCGTTCAAGGTAGTGTCGCTCTAGCGATGGAGGCTGTGCCCCCAGGTCGTTTGGGTATAGAGCGGCTTCGGCGCAAATTGCGACCGCCGCCGCGCAAAGCAGCTTCGCGTTCATAGAACTAGATCTGCCGCACCGAGGCAGCCCTGCGTATGAGCTTGATCATCTTGAACAGAATACCCGTTCGAGGAGCGCAATGCGTGCTGACACAGCCTGACGACACCTTAAAAATTTCTTTCTGGACTATAAATCTTATGAGTCAGATAATGGCTTCAGGTTGGATGTGTTTCCACTGTTTTTGTCGAATGACGCGCAGTTGGGTTGGTTCTTTGAATGGTTTTTTTGGGTTTACGAACAGGATTTGTCTCCCATCGTGCTGGTCATTCCCGCGCTCAGACCTATACCCCTAGATAATAGCGTTCAACATCTTGCGGGCTTCGACCAGCGCGCTGAGAGACAACCCCTTGTGGTTGCCTGCAAACAGTCTCTACGGCACGTAAGCGGCCCGACGATGGTCCATCCTCGTCACACGCTTAACTCGAACATACCACGCTCGAATCATGTTCATGCCATGGTTGGGCCGCGCCCGTGCCCCTTTTCGTTCTTATTCAGCTCTTGTGAGCGACTTGTGGATTGGTTCCGCAAATCATCTATATAGAACCGCAGTTCCACATTGAGCCCTGAGGGCCTAGGGGAATTCACTAGATATCTAAAGTTTTTGCCGTTGCGGCTCGCCCGCAGCTTTTTGCAAAATACGGCTAACCGGGCTCAATCTGAGGGAATCTGAGGTGACCGATCTTTGGTAACCGTTGCCTCCTTCAGGCAAATTCAGCCCTGGCATGAGTGCTGCATAAGTGGAGACGTTCCCAAATTGAGTGGTCTCTGTGCGCGCGATGTTGCTTCGGGGGGGGGATTCAGAAGCTTCTGGTTTTCGCACGAGCGGCAGAGAAATAGGACTTGAGACAGAATGATGGTTGATACTTCAGAGGCGACTAAAGCCGATATTACGCGGGCCGACGCTCTTATGGGCGAAGTCGACCCAGACAAAAAGCTCGCAATGGTGCTCTTAATCAAACAGCTGATGATTCAGTTGAACGAAATTGCCTACCTCAAGTCGAAGGGGATGAAGGCAGACCTCAGCATGTATTTGTTTTCTGAAATGTGCTCTGTTCTTAAAGAGCTAGAACCTGATCTCTTGGCGCTTTATTACGACTACGTGATGAAATTCATTTGCGACGATGCACCGCCGAAGAACCTCAAATACAGCGAGAGGTACGCTCAAGCGGCAGCCGGTGCGCGTCAGCGATTCATCGACCGCATGCGCACCGAGCTAGCCGTTAAAGCAGCCTAGCGCCAGCGCCCAATTGCTATATAATCTCCACCAACAGCGGAAGCAGCACCATTGCTGTGGAATGTTTGCGCCGCGAATCCGGTTACAGCCTTGGACATTACATTCGTAACTCGGTAGGGAGTAATGAAGCCCGGCGTAACCGTCAGCGCGTAAGAGGTATCAACAAACGGAGCCGGGAACTGGGTGAAATAGGGAGCCCCTCCCGCATTGCTTGCATACCTGCCCCAGACAATCTGAACGTCTCCGAGTATTATGAATCCGCTTGCAGATTGATCCCAGGGACCGCTTAACTCGTCGACGGCCAATTTTCCGCGCACGTCAAGTTCGGCTTGGGGCTGCGTTGTTCCAATGCCAACGGCACCGCTTGCCGGAATGAAATTTGTTCCTAAAAGCTCAGTCGGCACGGCTCCGGGTTCTCCGGCAGGTCCCTGCGGTCCCTCCGGTCCGGCTGGACCCATCGGTCCGATCTCACCCTGCGGTCCAGCTGGTCCGACTGGTCCGACTGGCCCCACAGGCCCGACAGCTCCTGCGATCCCTTGAGGCCCAGCGGGTCCAGAGTCCCCTTTAGGCCCGGCAGGTCCGACTGGCCCCACAGGCCCGGGAGCTCCGGCGATTCCTTGAGGCCCAGTGGGTCCAGTATCCCCTTTGGGTCCGACAGGTCCAACTGGTCCAGCAATTCCTTGGGGCCCAGCGGGTCCCATCGGTCCAGTATCACCCTGGGGTCCAGCCGGACCCATTTCGCCTTGAGGACCAGGTGGGCCCTGGGGTCCCGGCGGTCCGGCAACCGGGTCGCCTGCACTGGCGGCTTCCTCTAAGTTGATCCAGATATGATGTTCGGCGGTGCGCAGCCAACCTCTACCGAGGCTGACCTGTAGCAGATAGCTTCCTGCTTGGGAGTTGGGCGGCAGTTTCGCCTGAACATGAGAATCGGTCTCCTCAAGAATCTCAAGTTCTTCGTCCCCCAGGGAAACGGAAAGTTCTAAGCTGTTTCTTCGTCGTCTTTCGTCTGTCAAGTTGTCGCCGTAAATATGCAGCACTCCAGCATCGCGATCAGTGATCACGCGTGTTACTTCGAGTTTTCGCCAGTTTGTGGCTTGTGCGCTGGAGGTGAACAGGGTTGTGCATAAGACGGCTGCGAATGCAGCTATTATGGCGCGTCTCATTTTTGCCTCTCGTCTACTCTACCTTACAATCTAAATAATTTAGCTTTATAGCCTCGGACTGATGGTTTGTGATGTCGTCCGTGAAAGAGAGCGCTGCCGAAAAGCGGTGCGCATGTTGCTAATCGGCAGCGCTGTGTGTGTGAGGTTTCCTATGGTGTACCAGCCTTAAGTTCGCTATCGCCGCAAGGCAGACCGCGCTGAAGAAAAATACGCAGAAAACATACGTCACAAATGGCGCCGTAATTTGTCAGTTATCGGTTTTGCAGCTTGGAAGGCAGTATCTGGTTCTTGCTTGAGTGCGGATCTGTATTAATCTGTCTGCATTCGGCTGATGTATTTTGACAGCAGGTTTTTGATCTAAGCCTGCAATTTTTTCTACGCCTGTCTGAGAGGGAGCTGTTTCGATGGAGTATCTATTTGATGATTTGCTGTCAGCAGGCACTGTGCCCCAAGTCGACGGTGAGGAAATAGGCAAATCTAGAACGGGTCGGCCAATCAGAGCGCACCGCTTTGGCGGCGGACCGACGACAGTTAGTCTGATTGCCGGCAATCATGCGGACGAGCCGGCAGGCCCCAGGCTACTTGATCTTCTGGCGCGCTATTTGTCTTGCCAGGAAGCCGATAGTCCCCTGCTCAACGAGTATTCGTGGTGGCTGGTTCCTCACAGTAATCCGGACGGCCGAGAGTTGAACGCGTCGTGGCAGGACTCTTTGCGCGAGTCAGTAGAACTTGGAAGGTATCTTAAATATTCCCGCCGGGAACTTCCCGGAGACGACATGGAATTCGGTTTTCCTCGAGACGGCGCTGATGTGGAAGCCCGTCCTGAAAACCTGGCAATTGCTAAGTGGTGGAGTGAGAGCGGTGGCTTTGATTTACACGCGTCTCTTCATGGAATGGGCTTCGCCGCCGGCCCGTGGTTCCTAATCGACCCGGCGTGGAGAGAGTGCTGCGAGCATGTGATCAAACGCTGCAGTTCGGCTGTGAGAAATCTCGGCTACCGGCTTCACGATGTGGAGCGCTTCGGCGAAAAAGGCTTTTGTAGGATTGAACGTGGCTTTTGCACTCGACCGAACAGTAACGCGATGCGGGAGTTCTTTTTAGAGCGAGGGGACTCGGAAACAGCGCAGAAGTTTCGTCCAAGTTCGATGGAATATGTGCGCGGTTTGGGGAAGGACACACTGACATTGGTTTCCGAAATGCCGCTATTTATCCTGCCTCGCGTTGGAGAAGTGCTGGGTCCGCCTGATCCGGCAGCCGAACAGTGGCGTGCTCAGATTGAGAATTGGAGGGCGCGGCTGGCAGATGGAGCTGACTGCGAAGAGATAAGCAGCGAAGGAGCGCAGCAGGGAGTCACGGCGATGCCGCTCTGTGATCAGATGCGTTTGCAGTGGGTGTTTATTTGCTCGGGCCTTGAGCAAATAAAGCAGCGATAATGGTCCGGCAAGGTGACTCTGAGCAGTGCAGTATGCTCTAACTTGCATGCAGCTCTAAAATCGTTATGCTCAAGGGAGAAACTGCGAGGATACTGAGATGAGTCCAAAACCACCTTTGCTGTTTGTGTGTTCAGGCAAGTCATTCTGGGTGCAGGACGCTCCATTAGAGCGAATTGAATGTACGACCGACGCTTTTAAGGAAGGAGTTTATTCCGGTGCATTGGTGTTAGATGCCTCTGGTCAGGTTTGGAACGTCGAGCGAGCCGAGCTTGGCAAAGCCCCCAACACTTTGGACAAACTTCTGCCTTGGAGAAAAATTCCCGTTTCGCTTGAAGTAGAGCCTGTCTCGGATAAGTCTGCAGAAGATATAGCGGCTGAGCTCAAATCCGTTCTTGATGCCGAATGTGAATTTACCTCACAGCTTGGCGTAACGGCAGAAATAATCCGGGAAAACATTCGTCAGGCCGATACGGCTGAGCAAATTATTATGGCTGCGGCGCCTGCAAAGGCATAGACGCCGAGAGTTCATTTTAGCCGTACCACTCTTGCGAGTTCGCCGTCCAGGCTCTCGATAGAGGTCGTTATAATAGACAATTTCACCGTCCCACTTTTGAATTTTTCGAGCAGCATGAAACCGTTTTTATCGCTGCTGGCGATCAAGCGCTCATTCTTTTCTACGGAGTGAAGTTCACCCAGCGCTCCCGATACTGCGTAATACTTGCAGGCACCGTCTCCCTCAATCAGCTGTAAAGTATGATCGTGCCCCGCTGCGCAGAGTAGAGCGGGGCGCTGCTTTAACGCGGACTGGAGGGCCTTGACCATCTCGCGGTTCTTCGGACAACTCATGCGCATTGGGCAATTGTCCGTAAGTCTTGCATTTGGCCCAAAAGAAGCAAGCGGGTGGTGGGTCAGCAAAACCAAAGGATGACTAATGTCGAGAGTCCTTAGAGACTCTACTGTCTCAGCAAGCGAGCGATTTGTGCAGTTCTTAGGATAACTGTCTAATCTTAGCAGCGCCTCTGTGTCGAGCGCAGCCAGCGTAAAACTATTTCCTGCGGTGCGAACCGAAGGCCCGGGGCAGCCGCTTTCGGGAAGCATAATCCCGCGGCCAAACCAGCCTTTAACCATTTGGTGTTGATGGTCTAAGCGTCTGAGTTCGGCGTTGAGTGGGCCCCAATCGTGATTCCCCGGAATTATCAGCACGGAAGCCTTCGTCGAGCGAAGAGCCTTTAGCTGTGAATTAAACCTACGCGCCTCTTCGCTGTCCTCCGACTCGGGAAGGCCATCAGGGTAAACATTGTCGCCGAGAAGCACGACAGTAGTGATTTCCGGGCTGTAAGAGGCGTTTTCGATCAAAGTTTTAAAAGTTCGCTCGTCGGGATCGCCGCCATCTCCCGCCAGAATCACACGCTGCTCAAGCACCAATTTATCGACGGTTCCCT
>JAUIIP010000130.1 GCA_030431555.1 bacterium | reverse complement strand
TTCTTCCCAAGTATTTCCCCGTGCTAGATGCGATTCACGAAAACAGCGCGTCCGACAGCCCTCTGTTTTAATCAAGCAATCGGTATGCCAATGAATTCTTAAGCGACGTACTCGAGTGGAACCGCAATTAGCTGAAACTAAGTGAGCGCTTATGACCTAAGCTACCTAAAAGTATGGAAATTAGTGCGAGCTTAGTCGGATCTAGCGCGATGCACGGAACTCCTCTGCTGCGAATCTAGGGCCCAGCTTTGCTTCAAGATTGCGAGGTGTTAGCCTAATTGTCGGCTATTAACAACAGCATGAGGAATGAACGACTCAATGGATAAAGAAACCCTTATTGCGAAGCTTAACGAAGATTTGTCTAACGAATACGCTGCAATAATTCAGTATATTTCCTACGCCGCGAAAGCCTACGGACCCTTTCGGCCGCAACTCTCGCAGTTCTATCTTGAGGAGGTTGCGGACGAGCAAGGCCACGCGCAATTTCTGGCAAACAAGATCGTGGCGCTTGGTGGCGAGCCGACTACGCAGCCGGCTGATTTGCCGTCAGTCAGCTCTAATAAGGAAATGTTGACAGCGGTTCTCGAGGCAGAACGCCGTGCAGTTAAGGGCTATATCGAGCGCGCCAAGCAGGCCGAGGAGTTCGGCGATAAGGGGCTTGCGGTCCAGCTCGAAGACATGGTTCGAGACGAGAGTGGACATTCTGAGGAAACCGAGCGAATTCTGAAAGAATGGCCGCTTTAGGCGAAATCGAAGTGAGCTCAGTCGAGCCCGGCTATTAAGTTGCCAATACAAATATAGTTTTCAATGTTTCTCCCCTTCCCTTCCCGCGCATAACAAGTGCGGGAGGGGAGTCCTTTGTCTGCTCTTATTCAGCAGCATTTGCAGCGTTCGCGCCTGCAATGAATTCCCAAAAGTTCATTTCACAGATCAACCGGGTAGACGGCACAGACATGTCCGACGGGCTCGTTCAATCAAGGAACACACAACACTGTGGATTTCACAGAAGGGAATTACGATGAACCGCAAGAACCTCAGCACTCTCGTTCGCGTTATCCTCGTCGCTCTCGTCCTTTTTCCGGCGGTCGGCTGCAGCAGTTTCCAGACCACCAACGGCTCTGGCAACCGAAAGTCGCTACCGGAATGGAAGAACGAGGCCGACTCTGCGCGTCAGCAGATCGAGGACGGCATTCGCAGCGTCAAGAGTATCGGCGACATCTTCGGATGAACCGGCGAACCTCTTTGCGCATTCTGCCATGCCTGCGGCCTCATCTTCTTCTCTTCGCGGTTTTTGCGAAGGTTAGATGATAGAGCCCGCCGGCATGTCTGTGCCGTTTCCAAAGTTCAAATTAGCGAAAGTAATACGCACACAGATCGGGTTACAGCAACGTACTAAACCCACCGACGGCTACCCTCTTAGGATCATCTCCGGGAGGGTAGCCGCCACGAACAGTGCTGTGGACTTCAGACCTCGCCGACGGCTTCGGTCTCTTCGTCTTCCGTGGACTCGCCATCAGCAGCGTCGTCCGCTTCGGCGGCCTTCAGATGCAGCACCGAATCTTGCCAGCGCAGGTCTCCGGCATGATTGCCGTCAGCCTCGAGCGTGAGCGCAGTGTCGTCGCAAAGCAGGAGGAGCGCAGCGCCTTCGGTCGAGTCATCGTCGTCGCGGGCGAAATCACCGTCTGCATCGACAGCGTAGTACCCGCCGTCGGAGTTGTCGTCGGCGTACGCAGCCGAGGCGACACCGTCAGCGGGCCGCAAGATCAGCACGACGCCGGTCTCTGGCCCGCTCTCGACCTCGTCACTCCCATGAGCCACGGTGAGCGCGGGCAGCGGCTCACTAACAGGCATTACTCCAGTCGGGTCGCCGACCTCGTCATGCAGCACAATGACGCCGGTGCAGTCGATGCCGTCCTCGGGAATCTCGATTCCCTCAGGCAGCTTGACAGGCACATGCAGGTCCTTGTGCACAGCGAGGAACGGGTCATCGTCCTCGGACTCACCGGGCATCAGCTTGACAGTAGTCCGCTGGGCACCGAGTCCGTTCGAACCGACGATCAGCTCCGCGAAGGGGCAGATTGACCCAGACAGCGCTGACGAGTCGGTCCGCCCGAGATCGCCATCGTCGTAGCGACCACAGGCAACGCCGTCAGCCTGCAGGCGCAGTTCGACCTCGTCGTCGACGATCAGCAGCGCCCAGCGATCACGCGACTCAACATCGCGGTCGCGAGTCAGACGCCCATCCGGAAGCACTTCCCAGAAGTAGCCGCTGGAGTCAGCGTCGCTCCATCCGATGTCTTGGATGTCGGCAGCATCCCCGGGTGCCATGATCAGCACTTCGCGGATGTCACCCTGTCCGTAGTCGTCGTAGACACCGGACTCGTCGTCATCGTCGACAGGCGGCGCGGCCATCAGACCGATCGCATTGTCGTCGCTGTCGCAGATGACACCGATGTGGGTCACATCCCATGCGCCTTCGCTGAGGTCTGCACCCGCGGGAACCAAGCAGGGAATCTCCGTGCCGTCGCCGAGATCGATCACGGCGCCGCTCGGGGAAGCACTGCTGGCATGAACTTCGACGGATGTATCCTCGAGAGAGGCCCCCGTGCCATCGGCGGTGCCGATGGTAAGTTGACGAACTGGTACGCGCTTGATGTAACGCTGCATGAGAACTACCTCCTCGCCTTGCGGCTAAGATGGTGTGGAACGCAAGCCCGTATGCGAGACGTTCTCGCACCGCCCTGCAAGTTATACGTAAGCTCCCCACAGCAAAGGGGCTCACGCGGTCTTGAAACCTTTCTTGGTGTACGTTGCTGTGTGCGGGCACCGGCCGGCACACAGCGAGACTGTCTCGTCTACTCGCTGAACTGATATCTGGAATTATTCTCGCCAAATATCTCTGGCGCCGCGGCAACCTACACCTTCGTGATATGCTTTTCCATATCCTGAATTCCCGTACAAGAAGCGCGCTTGCACTTGCACATAGGTAAGTTTGCGGGATTAAACAGGTGTTAGCGCGCTGTATGCTATAAGTCGCTGCCGGGCTAATAGATTTCTAGCGAAAACTAGCTCTGAAAAGTTCGCTCGGTGCAATATGAGATAGCAACGTGACCATGTCCTTTCGAAAAGGACCTCTATCTCAGGAGAAAATCAGAAAGGACGGCGACGCACCCGCGAAGTACGCCGCCGCCTCCCTGACTCGTCTACCTACCTCGTCGAACTACTCCTCGAACGGCAGCGCAGGCTCACCGTTTGGACCGACATCCGCCACGACCATCGCGACGAAATTCTCGGTGAAGTAGTCGAGCTCGGCCTTGAAGTCGGCGTCTTCCGGGAACTTGCACGTGCGCGAGTTGCCCATCAGATACCGCCAGTCAGCCAGAGCGAAGGTCGTCGTCGGCAGCCCCAGCGAGTTGCTCACCCACTGAGGTCCCTTGGAACTCTTCCACGGCGGATTCTGGATGTACTCCACCACAGCGGGTGAAGGAACCCAGTTGCCGTCCGACAGGTGTCCGAGATATCTCTTGCGAGCCTCGGTGTCGGCGTAGGTGCGCTCAAACTCCGCGATGTAGTTCGCAAAGCCCGAAGAGCGCACCACGTTCTCGAGAGTGGTTCCTGCAGGAATCTGCACCAGACCGCCCTGCCCGGTAAGACGAGCAAGACGTTCCTTCCAGACAGCCTGCCGTGCGGCGAGCTGCTGGCCGGTCTCGGACTGATCGAACTCGGAGATCAACTCGCGTGCCGTGGGGCCCGTGAGCGTCTCACCCGGGTTCCTTGCGGACCAGGCTGCACGCAGGTTGTCGGCTCTCGCGGAGAACCCCTGCGTTTCCTGGACCAGAGCCGCGAGACGAGTAGTCCCGAGTTCCAAGGCGGCGACAGCTCGCTCAAGCTCCGCACGCCCCGCTTCCATGCGCACCCTGGCTTCACCGGCGTTGCCGATGTCACCCGAGGCGACTTGCTGGACCGGAGCGAGATGCGGACTCAGCTTGCTGAGCGCATCCTCGACGAGGTTCTTGTCACGCTGGAACTTCTCCCAGTGATCCAAGAAGTCACGCGCCAGATCGAGTTCTCCAGCCGCAGAGGCAGCAGCACCGAGGGCGCTGTTGACATCCGCGAGCAGGAGAGCGTGGTCTGCGTAGCGCCGCGCCAGTTCACTGAGGCCGCTCTTGGCGTCCTGCAGCTCCGTGGCGAGACGATCGGCAGTGGCCGCGTCGAACTCTTCCTGGTAGCGTGCCACGATCGGGCGAAGACGAGCGAGCTCGGTTTCGGCTGCAGTCAGCTTCTCACGAAGCTGACGGGCCTCTTCCGAGTGCTGCGTCGCCGCCTCCTCTGCAGCGCTGCGCTGTTCGGTAAGAGCCGTCTCCAGCTCCTCGATGCGCGGGTCGGTGTTCGGGTCGACGGCGCCCGGAAGCGAGAGTCGAACGACCCCCGTCTGGAACGCCAGCAGAACCATGATCACCAGGGCCGCGATCGCGCCGAAACGGGCGAAACGCTGCTTCCACGACGGCTTGGGTACCGTCCCTTCGTGTTCACTCAAGGTAGTCCTCCTTATTTGAACCGTCACTCCTCATTACCTCACTGCTCGGGATACACACCCGAGAGACTCAGCGAGAAATCGGAGCGCCTCATGCGAACATTCAAAGGCAGGAGCTGCCCCTCAATGTTCGCATGAGCAAAAAAACCTTTGTCGGCTTGCGCCGAAAATATGGTCACATTAGCTATCTCATATGGCTCGAGCGCACAGCCCAAGATGTAAAGGAGCACTTAGTTCGCGCCTTAAAAGCGCAGCCCGGCGTAATACACCGTGTAACAGACATATTGTGTTGGGGTGCCTAAAAAATGTGCGGAATATTCTGCTTAAACCAAATACGCGAGAAACAACGCGATTTCGCTACTCCGGGAATTCGAGTTCAATAGCAGAGCTCGCTAATCCCAGCTCTTCCAGGACGTAATTGAGAACGCTCACATCGTCCTCAAGGCCCAGAAACGGCGTGTCGTCGGGTAGCCCGTCTCGCTGCAAAATGAAATAACGCACAGCGCCGACGATAAGTGCTTGCTCGCGTTCCTTAAAGTGGTGATAGCGAGATAAGAGCATTTCGCAGCTTTGAGCAATGCGCCTTGAGGCCGCCCCTAACCCGCTGTGATGCCGCTCGTCCCGCGCTGCGATCATCCGCACTGTTTGCGTCAGACGGGTGCTCAATTCGTGGACCTCGTCCTCGCTGACTCTTCGAGCTAGCTTGCTAAATGTCTCTTGTATTGATTCAGGAAACTCGGGGAACGGGTATTTTTTGTCGCCGCGCATCGGATATACACTCCGTCTTCTGTCCCGCACGATAGTCCAGATTTGCGGATTTACAAATACAAATCCTCGTAATAATATCCGCCTGGCCAACTTTGCGGGCAACTTAGTTAATTAGTGGCTGTTAATGCGTTTTTTCGCCGCTCAGCTGGAGGAAGATAGGCAACAGATGGAAGCTTGGAATGCTGATAAAAGTGCTGAGCTGTTCGGCATACGCAATTGGGGCAGCGGATACTTCGATATCAACAGCTCCGGCAATGTTGTCGTTCGTCCTGAAAAGAACGGCCTAGAGATCGATCTTGCAAATCTCGTCGCACGCATAGTCGAACGCGGCATCGAGGCACCCATTCTAATTCGGTTCGACGGTATTTTGCGGAGCCGAGTACGCACTCTCAAAGCAGCGTTCGATGAAGCCATAGACGAGCTTGGTTATTCAAATAACTACTTCCCGGCCTATCCGATAAAAGTAAATCAGCAAAGTCACGTCGTAGACTCTATTATCTCTGCCGGACGAGAGGTCAGTCTGAGTCTGGAAGTCGGCAGCAAGCCTGAGCTGCTTGCCGTCCTTGCGCTGCAAAACATCCCCAATGGTTTGATCCTTTGTAATGGTTATAAGGATCGCGAATACATCGAGCTGGCTCTGATGGCTCAGAAACTCGGTCGGCGTCCGATGATTATTATCGAGCGTCTTGCCGAGCTTGAACTGGTGCTCGAAACTGCGAACGATATGAACGAGCAGTTCGAAATCGGCTTTCGCATGAAACCAGTAGGCCGCGGTGCAGGCAAGTGGGAGAGCTCTTCAGGAGACACCGCTAAATTTGGTTTAAGCACGCCGGAGATTATCGAAGCCGTTAATATCCTGCGCCGCTGCGAGAAGCTTGATTCAGTCAAGCTGCTTCATTTTCATATCGGCAGCCAAATAACTGCGATTGGGGCGATAAAACGGGCGCTCAAGGAGGCCTGCAGGGTTTTTACCGAACTGCGCGGCATGTGCCCCGCTCTGGAGTTTTTCGACGTTGGTGGTGGACTCGCCGTAGACTACGACGGTTCCCGAACATCATTTGAATCTTCAGCGAACTATTCGCTCGGAGAATACGCGCGAGACGTCGTGTATGCAATTCAACAGGCTTGTGAGGAAGCCGAAGTCCCGGCTCCGTGCATCATTAGTGAGTCAGGCCGCGCACTGGTAGCTCATCATTCAGTTCTTGTAACTCAAATTATCGACACCGCCACAAAGCCGACACCGACAATTGCTCTCGATTCTCCGCCGAGTGACCATGAAACGCTGGCGGAGCTCTACGAAATGTTTGAAGAACTTAGTGTCAAGAACTGCCACGAAACTTTAAACGATGTGCTTATTCTGCGCGAAGAACTGGTGTCGCGCTTCACGCAAGGTGATATCAACTTAGAGGAACGAGCTTACGCCGATCGGGCATATTGGCAGATTCTGGCCAAAATCTCCGGTCTAGCCAAGGAGCTGTCTTACGTTCCTGAGGACCTGCGCCAATTAGACGCTCAGTTTTGCGACACGTATTACGCTAATTTTTCAGTTTTCCAATCGCTGCCGGATTCCTGGGCCGTCGGACAACTCTTCCCGGTCATGCCCATCTCAAAACATAAATCGAAGCCGACCCGGCGTGCGGTACTTGCGGACATCTCCTGTGACAGCGACGGCAAGGTTGACCGATTCGTCGATCAAAGAAGCGTCAAACACTACTTGCAGGTGCACGAGCTTGACGGCTCGGAGCCGTATTACATGGGTATCTTTCTCGTCGGTGCCTATCAAGAAACCCTGGGCGATCTGCACAATCTCTTCGGAGACACTAACGCCGTACACATCGAGGTCCGTGAGGACGGCTCTATCTCATTCGACCGTGTCGTTCGGGGCGATACGGTCAGGGATGTACTCAAATATGTTGAGTTTAACGCCAAAGAACTCGAAGAACGTTTGCGGCTCTCCCTCGAACAGGCACTCGAGGAAGAAAAACTGACGTTTGAGGACTCGGCCAGGCTGCAGCGAGCTTACAGAGCAGCTCTCGATACCTACACTTATCTAAAGGTTTGATAGCTGTTTTTAACCTTTTTCTATTGCGCCCCAACGCTAAGCTGAAAGAATAGTATCCATGGCTCAAATCAGCTCAGTCGAACCGAACGTTGATAAAATCGAATACGAAGGCAGAGTTTTCTACCTGGTCGGCACCGCCCATGTCAGCCGTTCAAGCGTCGAGCTGGCTGAGCAGACGATTCGCCGCTATCAGCCGGACACGGTTGCAATCGAATTGGACGAACAGCGCTACAGCTCGCTGCTGAATCCTGAGCGTTGGCGTGAAACCGACATCTTTCGAGTAATCCGTGAAGGCAAATCATACCTGTTGATGGCTCAGCTAGCTTTAGCGGGATTTCAAAAGAAGCTCGGCAACAAGCTCGACGTAAAGCCCGGAGAAGAGATGATTGCGGCTGCAAATGTGGCCAAGGAGGTCGATGCGGAAATTGCCCTGATCGACCGCAGTGTCAAGACCACTCTAAAGCGCGCCTGGTCGAGTGCCGGATTATGGTCGATGACGAAAATCTTCTTTTCGATGATCGGCGCCCTATTCACATCCGAAGAGCTTGACGAAGAGGATATAGAAAAACTTAAGTCAACCGACGCGCTCGAGTTGATGGTGGAACAGTTCTCCGATTACCTTCCCGGCGTCAAGGTCGCCTTGGTTGACGAGCGCGACTGCTATCTTGCCGAGAAAATGCGGCAGGCCCCGGGTGAGACTGTTGTCGCGGTGGTTGGCGCTGCCCACGTTCCGGGAATCAAGCGCGTCTTCGGAACTGATATCGATCTGGAGGCGCTCGACGAACTACCACCGCCCAAACGCAGCATCCAAATCTTCAGTTGGGGATTTCCGATCCTTATTCTTGGAATGATAATTTACGGCTTCATCAATGCCGGCGCTGAGACCAGCGCGCAGATGATGAAAGCCTGGATCTTATGGAACGGCACTTTGGCCTCGCTGGGTACGCTTATAGCTCTAGCTCATCCGCTGACAATTGTTACGGCCTTTGTCGCCGCTCCGATTACTTCTCTTAATCCGATGATAGCCGCTGGATGGGTCTGCGGCCTTGTCGAAGCTCTGCTTAAGAAGCCCCGAATTAAAGACTTGGAAACGATCGCTGATGACATCTCGACGGTTCGCGGGGTATGGACCAACCGCGTGAGCAAGATACTTTTGGTGATCGTGTTCGCAAATCTTGGCAGTTCAATTGGTACCATTATTGGATTTGGCACCATCGCCTCGCTCCTCTAGGAGGGCCGATGACTGAAATATCTCGTGAAGTAGAATCTACAGCAGTAGCTGACATAGTGCTGCTGCTGTGCGAAGATGCAAAACGGCTGGAAGCGGTTAAACCCGCGTTTAGTTCTCCCCAATACGAAGTCGAGCAAGCTTCCGATCTTAAGGCGGCATCAGCGCTCGGTAAAAAGAAGATCATCGATCTAGTTGTATGCATAGCGCCTTTTGACGGACATGACTTAGCTGAGCGTACAGCAGCGATCGCGCGCGATCCGAATCTAGGAAGAGCTTCTGCGGTTCATATATTAGCCGTCGGTGAAAAACCTGAGCAAGCGGCAGTTCCCAGATCCCGGCGCGATTCCCTTGCCTTCTTGCCCCCTGATTCCGGTAATGCCGAGTTGCTGGTCAAGGTTTCAACTTTGCTGCGTATGCGCAAATTACAGGCGGACCAACGCCGTGCCGATGCCGACTTGAACTCCTCGAACTTGCGACTGAGAGACTTGACCTCTCGGTTCCAGCGGGAACTCGCGGAAGCCAAGGAGATTCAAAAGGCGATTCTTCCGCGAACACTCCCAAAATCTCCGGCATGCGTCTTCGCCGCCGCCTACATCCCGGTAGACACGGTTGGCGGAGACCTATACGACGTCTGGCAAATAAGCGAGTCAAAATTCGGCATGCTGATAGCCGACGTTACCGGCCACGGTTTGCCGGCAGCCTTTATCGGCGCAATGACTAAAATGGCGCTGTCCTATGCTAAGCCGGAAAGCCCGGCGAAGATGCTCGAGGATATTAACGAGGGACTTTCGAAGATCATCCCGGACGGGCGTTTTGTGACCGCGGCGGCTGCAACTTTCAACACAGCCGACGGCAAATTTCACGCTGCATGCGCGGGTCATCCACCGCCGATACTGCTGCACGCTAACGCTGAAATCGAGCTGCCGGAACTGAGGGGCCTGCCGTTAGGGGTCTCTACCGGGGTTAAGTATGACTCATACAGCACGACCTTGGATCCGGGCGCTGCTGCACTGCTTGTCACCGACGGCGTGTACCGCGACCATAAGTCAACCACAGGTGTATTCCCAGAAAGCCGTATCGGCGACTTCATTCACCCTGATTACAGCAGGCTAGACGCCCTAACCAACCTGGTGCT
>JAUIIP010000129.1 GCA_030431555.1 bacterium | reverse complement strand
GGAGGTTCGCTTGCTTTGCTGGTGTTCACGAGAAATTAGGGCGCAGCTTGACGATGCATCTTAAACGCAGTCAAATTTTAGTAGCCAGTGTGGCGGTAGAAGGCCTGTTGGTTGCTGCAACTTTAGTCTGGTCCTACCTGAGAGGCATCACTTTATTTGATCAACTCACCGTTGCGCATTTGATTCAGGGCATTGCCTTCGTCATACCACTGCTTTTCGTCAACTACGTCCTGTTTGGTCCGGTCAGCGACCATGTCAGGCTGCTTCGACCCTGCCGAGACTTTCGCGAAACTGTTGTTCGCCCCTTGGCAAACGCTCTAGATCCAGCGACGGCATTATTCGTTTCCTGCCTCGCGGGCTTCGGAGAAGAAATGTTTTTCAGGGGCATGCTGCAAACCGAATTCGGCATCGTGTTCGCGAGTGCGTTGTTCGCAATTTTACATTTTGGACCTGCCATCCGCAGCTACGTATTTATCGCTCTTATATACCTACTGTTCGGTTTCTATTTCGGCCTGCTATTTGTCCACAGCGCGAGTTTGTGGCCACCAATCATTACCCATTTAGTGTACGATTTTGTAGTGCTGGTGGTCCTTCGCGCTAACTTCACGCGGGAAACCCTTGAGTCCAGCCAATTTTGGCCGGAGCCCGAGCAAGGTGGTGATAACTCTGCTAATGGAGCCAATTCTTCAAGTTAAACGAAGAAACATTCATCAGGGGATTAGTATCATAACAATTAGTGAACCGTATTTCGTATTTGTAGTCTGGCACGAATACGATACAGGTAATTAGAGGTACAATACTTTTAAAAGCGTTTTTTGGCTGGAATGGTTTATTAACTGCGCGAACATTTGATGAAGAGCTCTCGCTATCTTGCTCAACCTTTACTTTGCTTTTTGGCGGCAGCCTTCTGCGTAACCTTCCTTTGTTCGCCAGCCCGTGCTCAGCAACCCTCGCTCCGTCTCGATCTTAGCCAACTTCAATCAAACAGCGCAGCGAACAATAAATTTCTGTTCAGTGGTTCCAGGACGCTAGACTCCGCTGACTTGCAGCTAGACTCCGCTGACGACATTATCCTTTCACAAGAACGCAGTGGCCGCTTATTTAAGTATTATAGAGGCCTCGTTTATTTAAAGTATTTTAATGATTGGACCGGGATCGGGAATTACGACGAACTCGAAAACGAGCAGTTAGCCGAGTCCCTTTTCGTTTACCACGGGGTTAAGTCACTGCTTGATTATCTGGAGTTCTCTCCGGTTGCTTTTTTCTACAACGACGTTATGAAGAAGCTGCGCTACTACAAGAACATGAGCACAGTGACCGTAGATCGAGAAGCCGGCGGCGATCTGACCGTCGACAATGCGAACGACGACAACGATGGGCTTTTGCGCTTTAGGATCGGTGTGAATACCAAGCGAGGCATCGAACCACAGCTCAAGATTGCCGACTTCTTTCAACTTCGTCACGACATTATCGGCCAAGAGACCTTGCTCGAGTTTCGCGTGGACTTCTAGCTGTCCGCTCGGCAGCCGTTGGTTGATAAGTCAAAAACCGCAAATGACAATCGGCGTTTACCGGCTGGCTCTACGGCAGCTTGCGCCGCGACCTAAGGAGCGGTAGTTAACAAGTAGTTGTTTATTTTCAATTTAATATTTACTGGAACACTTGATGAAGAATCCAATTCGCATCGCCGCTGTTATGCTGCTGGCCGCCTGTCTTGCAGCATCGTCGATTAGCTGTAGCCGTGAGAAGAAAAAATCCTCCGCCGTTAAGACAACGCCGATTAGCGTAGACGTTCCGGCGGAACTGCGCGCCTCCGAGTCGCTCATCAAGCATGTCCCGGAAAACGCTTATGGCTTCTTCCATTGGAACAGCACACACCCCGCCTATCGCCGCCTGGCATCTTCTCCCTGGGCGGGCGGCGGCGCTTTGTCGCTGGAGTCTCTTACCTCGGGACGCGGCGGCGACGGTAAGTTTGTTGCGCTGCTAAAGCGCGCCGGTATTGACCCGAGCGAACGCGAAACATACGAGACACTGCTGTCCGAAGCTGTCGCCTTCGCCTCACCTGCGCCTGAGGCAGGTCAGAAGCCGGCACTGGCGCTTTTGTTTAAGGCCAACTCCGGAAGCTCACTCGAACAGCACGCGCTTAAACTAAAAGAGGAGCTGAAGCGTTCCAAAATCGAAATTAAGGAACATGAGATCGAAGGCGGTTCGGCGTTTAGTTTTGACTACAATGAACTCTCGGCACACGGCAAAGCTCGAAAAAGTGCCTCAAACCGGCCGCGTATGCGTTTCATCGGCTGGAGCGGAAGCGTCGGCGTGATTGCAACAAAGCTCTGGCCGCTCACTGCTGCTCTTTCGCTGCCCGGCAATAAGCTGCCTAAAACCATTGATAGTCCTCAGTTCAGGGAGGCGGTAGCCGACTTCCCACCAGCCAAACATAGGTATGCGATTGGATACATCGACATCGCTGCCCTGCTGGACGACGTCAATGCGGCAAAGGGCGCGGAGACCGTATTGGAAGACTCGCTTAACTTGAAACTAATCCCGTTCAAAGCAGCCGCAATGTCGCTGGCGATGGATGATGCTCCTTCCAATATCGCAAGGCTGCTTTATGAAGTTAAGGACCCTCAACACAAGAAATGGTTCCGTGCGCTTCATGCATCTTCGAATGCTGCTTTAATTGGCTCCATGCCGCAAAAGCCGTTAATCTTTTTGAGTCTGGATGGGCAGACCATTCGTGATTTGAAGCAGATCGCGATGGAGAACCCAAGCTTAAAGACTCCTGGCGCATCTGAGATGCTCGCTGCGCTTGATGCGGTAGCAAGAGTCGCGGTTTACGCTCGGATTGCTCCGGTCGGGCAGTCCATATTGCCCGTGCCAGACGTGCTGATAGCTCTTGAGAGCACTAATCCGTCGGCAGTCCGATCGAGACTCGAGAACATTATCGGTTCACTCGCCGGAAGCGCTGGAATGAGCACGGGGGGCTGGCAAGAAAAAGAACTACACGGAGCTTCCGTTAAGTTTATTCGCAGCCAGCTCGGAATCGGCGCGTATTTAGCCGTGAAGGACAGTTCAGTTTTAATTGCATCCACTGAACCGATGATTAGATCTATCCTGGGAGGCCTTGGCGACGGAGCAGGCAGTTTGGCGTCGAGCGTCTCTCAACGCACGAGCCAAGTGCTCGCCAAAGATCACTCTCTCGGCAACATGTATGTCGATTTTCAGGAAGTAGGTTCCTTGATGGAAAACATGGGCGGCATGCTGTCGATGTACGCACCCCAAAGCGAAGAAGCGAAGCAAATGCTTTCTCCCGAAAATATTGACAGCATCAAGCGAATGGGAGCTGTTATCGGCGCCGTTAAAGTGGACGAGAATTCGATCTCACTAATTAACTTTTACGAAGCTGCTAAGAGCGGGACAAGCTAGGCCGCGGCGCGAGGGGCATAAATTGCTACAGCTCCGATCAGATTCAAACAGCTTCCGCTAGGAGCTCCGCGGCAGTCCAAGTGCCTGGAATCTAACCTTATTGGGCTCAGACCAATAATTACGGGTACTTCCGGAAAAACAGAAGCGCATCACCTAATTTGTCAGATATAGAGGTAGTTGATAGAGTTTCGCCCAAGGAAAATCCTTGAGCACGCCTTCAGGGGGCACGTTGAGATGCAGCAGAACTTCAGGACAGAGCAGTACGACGGTCGATTCAAGCACGCAGTTGACTATTTATCTAGTCCGATGAGCGCACTGTTGCCCGCCCGCAGCGTGATTGAAATCGGCGTTCTGCTGATGCTGTTCCAGGCGATGGACGGCGTTCTGACCACTATCGGGATTAATCGCTTCGGAATCGCGGCAGAAGGCAATCCGGTTTTACGCCAGCTGATGACCGAGTTCGGGCACATTCCCACCCTTACGTTTCTTAAATCAATGGCTATAATTATCGTTTTGGCCCTGACACTGATTGCGGCGAGACTTCCCTGGGTTAAGAATGCAATGGGTGCTCTGACATGCCTCTACTTCTTCACGGCAATCGTACCCTGGACTTACATTCTATTCATTAAGCCCTACTTTCTGATTAGCTGAGGCTTCTTGTCTCTTTCTGAACTAGTAATACACTAGATTGATTCCTGCTCCGGAAAAGGCGACTACCACCAATATCCCAGCCAGCTCCGCGAGCTCAATCACCGCACTAACACAAGCAGCATAGAGACCGCCTAGGCGCTGTTCTGCGATCAATCGCATTAAGACCCCTACCGCCATTACAGTGACCAGCAGCGCTAGACTCAGAGTTAGATACTTCACCAATGACAACAATACGAACACGGAAGCGCCTCCAACTGCGTGAAGCTTGTAATCCTTAAGTAACTCTGAGCAGGGTGAAATTGGGCGCTCTCCGCTAATCGCAACCAGAGCTGCAACGTATCGCCCAAAAAGCGGCAATACCAGTACAATGACCGCAATCGAATGCACATCCATCAGCTGAGCCTGCATGAGCGCAATTACTTTACCGGTATAAACCGCTACAGCCAAAGCAAGACCCGCAAGCGGCAAGGCGCCGCTCTGTCGCATAACACTCAACCGCTCTTCTGCTGTTCCCGGAAACAAAACCGCCTCACTAAATCGAGCGAAATCCGCAAAATGACGTCCGCCCGATAAGAGCAGCCACAAAGTGGGAACCAACCAAGCGGCGAGCACAGGCAAGGAAGGTGCGAGCAACTCAATGCCAATCAACCCGACAAGTCCAAAAGCCAGCCCGACTAGAGGGAAAGAGGCAAGAAAAACAGCCTGGCTTCTGCCGGTAAACTCAACTGAACCACGCCGCTGTCCGGCGATCGTCAGCGCAGAAATAGCTTCCGATATACCAATAAGCATATGTTGTGCACCCATTTAGCTCTTCCTGAACTCTAGAGTAGCGTGAATCGGACCGACACGAAATAATCCATTGCGCGGAGCTTTCTGGGCCGTAGATTGCCTTCCTCACAGAAGAAAGCTATCCTGAATGCCCACGATTTGTCTCGGTTTCGATTGCGGAGGAATAATGAGAATCACGCAATGGGGTGAATACGGGCTACTTTGCTCGATGCATATTGCGCACAGAGCCGACGAGGGCGAAGCTACCGTCGGCGCGGCTGAGATCGCCGACACCCAAGGCATAGCGCTTCAATACGCGCAACAGATCCTACAGCGCCTGCGCAAGGGCGACATCATTGACAGTGTCAGAGGCCCACATGGCGGCTACAAATTGTCGAGGCCCGCTGCCGAAATCACTCTCGGTGCCATCCTCCAAGCCGCCGAAGGCAGCACATTCGAAGTTATTTGCGACACGAAGCCAATCGATCCGGAGCAGCGCTGCAAACCCGAAAATACTTGTGCGCTTCGAGGTCTTTGGCGGGAGCTTGGAGAACACGTCGACGCGTTCTTGCACGGTCGCTCCCTGGCCGAGTTGACGAAAGAACATTACCAGGACGCTGCCCTGATTCAGCTCGGCTCGCCTGAACATAGTGAACAAGTCAAATCTGGATCCAGCCCAATCGAACAACAGCAGTGATAGCTGCATTTAAAATACTGTCCTCGGGTTACCTACTATGAGCGATCTAGTTGGTTGGCTGGCCGAATGTTGGCTGCTTTTCGTAGTTAGCGCACCTTGGTTGGTATTTGGATTTCTTTCGGCTGGATTCATAAAAACGCTCGTCCCTCGCAGACTTATTGAGCGGGCGATGCAGAAGCCCGGTCTGCGAAGCGTCGCAACAGCTTCACTCATTGGCATTCCTCTACCGCTTTGCTCCTGCAGTGTAATTCCCGTTGCTGTTTCTCTAAGACGCAGCGGAGCCAGCCGAGGCTCGACGGCCGGGTTTATGGTGAGCACACCGGAAATCGGAGTTGACTCCTTTTTGCTGAGTTACGTGCTGCTGGGTCCGTTCCTTGCGGTTGCTCGGGTCATTGCGTCTTTTGTTTCTGCCTTCGCGGTAGGAATGTCGATTGAAACTTGGGGAGAAAAGGACAGTCCTGAACAAGTATCACCAAAACCATCGTGCTGTTGTTCAACTGGCTCTAAGCTTTCCGTCAATCCGGATAAGCTCTCAGCCGCCGAGATCGTAAAACGTTCCTTGGCTTACGGCTTCGGAGATATTGTAGACGATTTGGCCCGGCTGCTGGTGATTGGGTTCCTATTGGCAGGGGCCGCAGCATACCTTCTTCCACCGGACATCGTAGCGAGCGCTAATCTCTCCTCGATGTCAGCGATGCTTATCGCGATGCTGATTTCCACTCCTGTATATATTTGTTCTACATCGACTACTCCGCTGGCAGCGGCACTGCTGCTTAAAGGAGTTAGTCCCGGAGCAATAGTGGTTTTTCTTCTGGCGGGACCTGCGACCAACATTACTACCATGCTCGCGGTTAAGCAGGAGCTGGGAACGCGCTCCTTGGGTCTTTACCTGGCAGCAATAACCTTTACAACTTTGCTGGCCGGGATTTCGATTGATTATCTTATTACACCGGACACAGCGCTGCTGAGCGCTCCCGAGCAGTTACATGCGGATCATTATGGAATCTTTCATACATTGTGTGCGGCGTTTCTGCTTGCGCTTATTTCCTTTCGGCTGCTGAAGAGCTCTTTGGCGCAACGAGAATCAGGCGGCGCCGCCGCATCGGGCTCCGCCGCCTGTCACTGACCAGCTTATCTCAGCCGGAAAAATCAGTCATAGCGAGTATGCGGATCGGGAACAACTCTACATTCAGTTGTGCCGTTATACTCAATTTTGACAGTAATCGGGGCATGGTCATCCAACTGACCAGGGCCTTTGTTTAAAAAGTAATGCGGCCGGTTATCATTCGCACCGTTACAATGCGAGGAGTTGATTCCAGCCACCACACTCCCGTCGCTGCCTAAAACCGTCAGCGTAAGCTGATCGTTTAGATAAAGCCCGCAATAGGGATTTGACGGTAGCAGTATTACAGTATTTCCGGTGGACTCCGATTCCGGCTTCCATACCGCTCCGCCGCCGCCATCGACAAAGTCGGTGTCCGTGCCGGGGGAAGGATTACAGCCCGGCCCGCCGGGGCCGCCGCCGGAAGAATCGCCTGCAACTACAGTTCCGTCCGGCCGCACAAGCGACTGAGACGCAGCGCCCCAAGATACGGGAATTGTCGAGCCTGCGTGATTGCGGACATAAAAAGTGCTGGTCGAGCCTGGTCGATAGACTCCTACCTCACTGTAATTCACTCCCGAGTAACGTCCGCTTAACGGCTTATCCGAGGCCGCAACTCCAAAAGGCACGACATCGTAAACTCCCTCACCGTATCGGCGATAGAAATACCAAGCACCTCCGACATTTCGCACCACGACAAAGTCCGCCCTGCCGTCGCCGTTTAGGTCAACCGGTTCAAGGTCCGTGTCCCCGATTAGGCCCCACTGAAATGAGTTGTCTACTCCCGAGCCAGTGCTGATTTCTCGGTAATACCAAACAATTCCACCTAAAGCCTGAACATCGCGCGCCACTATTAACTCATCGCAACCGTTGCCGGTAACATCTGATGCGTAAATTCGGTCGTTAGCCAGACCGAAGGCGTAGTTCGTGATGCTGCTTCCAGTGGAAAGTTCAATAAACCAATACAGCTGACCGCCAACATTGCGAACAACCGCTGGATCGGCCTTGCCGTCGCAGTCGAAGTCGCCCGCGATCGGCATGTCGCCGTTTAAACCGTGCTCAATAGAGGACTGACTGCCGTCAGGATTAAGCCACTTCCAGCGCAGAGGCGGCGGGTTCTGTTCACCGGCAAGCTCAACTCGCACGTAAACGGTCGCCGCTTGAGTACGACCGTCGCCGTTGTAATCCGCCGGAACAAGAGCGTCACCTTGGTCGCTCACGAGATAGTCCGACTGAGCTCCGGTCGAGTGCAAAACTCTAAAAGTTGTAGTCTTGGTAGTCGAGTTAACAACGGCGGTAACATAATCGCTCCTTCCGTCTCCATCATAGTCTCCGGGTGCAGCCCCCGGCTCATGCACACGCCCCCCCACCGGCACGGGAACATTTGCGGCCGAAGAAAACTCAGAAGAGGTCATCGGAATCTGGTAAAACACTCCAAGGGAAGTGTTGATAAAGATTTCATTTGTCGAAGGTCGATAAATCAGGCGATCCGCCGCCGCAGATTCGTCCACGTTAGCCAACATTGCCCGGTCTCCATTTAGCCCCCATTGCAGAGGACCTACCGCCGTTCCTACCTCGCCGTTGGAATACGCAGAATTGTAATAATATGTGTTAGTCGAAGGGCGATACACTGCCGCTTCATAGCAGCCGTCCCCATCCCAATCCGCACTGGCCGGAATATCTCCGACAAGCCCAAAATAGAAATTGTCTACTGACAAATCTGAGGAGCGCCTAAGCAGCCACTGGTTAGTCAATCTATTGTAAGTCATCGCATCGGCCTTGCCGTCGCAGTCGTAGTCGCCCGGAACAGCGACGTCCCCTGCATTGCCGTGAGTGAATGTAACGGGATTTAAACCGTCGCAGTCGGCGACTGTCCACTGTGCGTCTTTCTTGTCATAGGTTGCGTAACTGGTGCAGCCGGTTCCGCTATAGTCGGCGACAACAGGCAGGTCACCAGGGCTACCTACATTCACTGACTCTGACGCGCTGCCATTGAGGACAGTATAAAAATTAGAGCTTGAGCGATCATACAAACTGAAGTCAGACGTAGAGTTCCCATCGAAATCTCCGATCAGGCCTACCCTTCCGGCAGAGGACTCAAAATCAACGAGATTGAGTGCACCGGTAGAGCTGCTGCGCCAAAGCGCCTTAGCGCTAGAAGGGTTAAACAACACCAGATCTTGATACGCGTCACCGTCTAGATATGCCTGTGCGCACGCAGCCGCTGGAATACAAACTACGGAAAAAATTGCAGCAAAAAATAGAATTAACCGATTCAAATCTCCGTCTCCGAGAAATTAGATTGCACCTTACTTTTTGATGCGAAAAAGCTGCGCCTGCTTCCCCCGGGGCCGAATCCGGGGAAAGCCACGCTAAAGCACCTACAACGTTAGCTTTTAAGTCCGCGCCTGCCTAGTAGAAATCGCTCAGCTCGCGGCTCTGCGCCTTGTGTTCGTAAATCAATGAGCAAGAATAATGCCGCCTTGCCATGCATAATGTTTCGTGGACTTGGAACCTGCATGCCGGGTTGCAAAGCGAACCACGGGGAACAAATTCTGTCACCAAGAACTAATTTTCGTCCAATTTCGCCTGAGAGCAAGCTCTGCGCTTTAAAAACATTGCGGTTTTGCCGACGCGCTGCCTAAACAGCGACACAGACGAGTTTTGGCACCCTAGGCTGGCACGACCGATGCTCTATTCGTTCCTGCGTCAACACGGCGCGCCACGAGGAATAGAGACGTTCAATAAGACCAAACAGAGGCCGAAAATATGTTCCGAATTGTTAGTTCGCGAAAGAATCGCAGTCCGCGTGTGCGGCAGTTTGATCTGCACGGAGAGGTGCAGTTGGGAAGCCAAACTCCCTACTCCATATGCGGCACCGACTTTAATGTCGACAGCAACACTTGGGTAATCGGCGACCTGGAGCTTGGAAAGACCGCAAGCGTTCACGGTGTGATTACTCCAGGCAGCGGCTGCTATGCCACAAAGATAAAAATCAACGCCGCCTAAAACTACCTAATTATCGAGGGCCGATACCGGCGGGCTCAGGGACGAATACACCTATAGCACCCGCTTGCTCATATAACATTGAGTTACCCGACATCGCCTGCTTCCCTG
>JAUIIP010000128.1 GCA_030431555.1 bacterium | reverse complement strand
CATCCCATCGAGAAAAGCTCTGAAACCACTTTTCTTCTCCGGAAGTAAGATTTCAGGTTCGCCTTCGATGCTTGCAATTTCAAGGACGGCTTTCGCAGCTTCCTGAAGCCCTCCTGTCTCGTCTACAAGCCCGAGCGCGACCGCCTGCGAGCCGCTGATAATACGACCGTCTGCAAACTTGCGAACCGTTTCAACTTCAAGACCTCGCGAGGTCGCTACCAGATTCAAAAAATCCTGATAAGCGGCATTAATCACGCTTTGAAGAAATGCTCTATCCTCCGGAGTCATTTCGCGGAATGGAGATCCTGCATCCTTCAGTTCGCCGCTTTTGATAACATTCATTTTTACGTCAAAGCGCTGCATGATTCCGCTGAAATTGGGGACAGCTAATATTACGCCGATTGAGCCGGTAAGCGTGCCGGGGTTCACAAAAACCTTCTGGCAGCCGAGCGAGGCAAGTAAGCCGCCCGATGCAGCGATCGAGCCCATTGTGCAAACTACAGGCTTTGTCTCACGCGCGTTCTTTATGAACCGGTAGATTTCTTCGGATGCTCCAACCGCGCCGCCGGGTGAATCGATTCTGACGACGATCCCTTTGATCTTGTCGGAGTCAACGTATTGCTTCATCTCACGGTAGAACTGATCGGAAGTCATGATTTCGCCGCTTAGATCGATTACGCCCACGGCGCGATCGGTCTTGACCTCAGGCAGGTCTTCCTGCTCGATGTTACCGGTCAAGAGCATCACGATGCCGAATATGCCCATTACCATTCCCAGGCCGATTAGGCCGAAGAATGCCCAGACAGCGATTTGAATGACTTTCTTAAGAGTATCCATCTAAGCTACCTCCATCCTCACTAGGTAGGCAGTCTATTCGAAATCCACCTAGTAGACCAGGCAGAAGCTTGTTTAGACCGGTTTGATCCGAAGCAATCTTCTAAAGAATACCAGTGGTTTAGTCGATGTTAGATCTGGAGGACTGCAAGCTTTGGTTACAACGATACTCAACGCCGATCCGACAGCTGCGAAAGCAGTTAAGCTGACCCAAACGCCTAGCCTGGCGCAGCTCCTGCCCGCGCTCAGCGTGGGTGATTCCTTGTCTTTCAATGTCAGGCAAAACTACGGCAACGGCAGAGGGACAATTGCTGTTGGAGGCCAGCAGGTTCACGCAGAACTCCCTGCTGGACTAGATGCGGGAGATCTGGTGGAAGCGACGGTTGCCGAAAAGGGTGACAGCGTAATCTTGAAGATCTTGAACGTCTCCAAGCCGCTGGCCGCTGCCAAGCCGTCCGTGCAGCAAATTGTCGCGAAGTCTATCGAGGATCTCACGCGGCTGCCTAAAGCTTCGGCGGCGCAAACTGCAAATCAGCCGATCACGCTCGACGAAGCGTTGAGTCACCACAAACTTACTGAGCAGCAAGTGCAGCGAGTGTTGAGCAAGCTTGGTGAGGTCGCCGATTTACAGAACCCGAATACCGTGCTGGCCCAGGTTGTTTCGGCAACCAAAGGCGAACTGGCCGGACCGCTAAAGGAGGCTGCAGCCGTCGTTCGCGAACTGGTTCAGGAACTTTCTCGCCCCTCATACGAAAGGTTTTCAAATGCTTTGCATGTTGAGCTTATTCAGCTGCAAAAGGCGTGGCCCGAATTAGAGCCCTCTGCCAGACGGACGGCGCTCGACAAAGTAATGACAGCGCTGGAGAGTGCCCTAGACGAGCAGCTGAAAGATGTTCCTTCGAAAGCTCGCAGCGCGCTAAGCCGGACTGCCGGCGAGTTAAGTCTTGTCGCGGCTGAAATTGATTCGCCGCATCCCCCCGAAAGATTAAAAGCTGCTATTCAGTCGCTCGAATCACAGCTGGCTAGCTTAGATTCACAGAAGAAAAGTGATCCCTCGACTCTTAGCAAACTCCAAGATGTCAGTCTTCGCTTGGAGCAAATGGCCGCTACTCAAGAAGTGCTTAGCAAGCTCAATCCTGTCATGCAGGCATTAGGTGAGCCTGCGCTCGTCTTGTTCCCCTTCCTTTTTCAAGGCTTGCTCACTCACAGTCAGGTGACACTTGAGACAAAAAAACCTTGGGGCGAAAAGACAGATAAAGACGGGAAGGGCGGCTCCGGAGGCGGGGGCGAACCGTTTCAACGCATTAGGTTAAGCGTGCCGCTACCCTCGCTCGGCAGTGTCGGGGTTGATGTTGCGCACCGCAGTGAGGAGATCCTGGTTAGAGTCACTGTGTCGAACGACGCCAGTGCGCAGTTTATCGAAGCTAAGCTCGAAGGACTTGATGAGCGGCTTCGCGCACTGGGATTTAAGAAAACCGAACTTGCGGCGGCAGTTGGTCAGGTATCACTCCCCATTCCTGAATGGAGCGGTTCAAACGCTGACGGCACGAAGATTATCGCCTAAGCAGGCAAAAGTTGTAGTTGAGAGAAGAACTCACCTTAGCTATAGTTCCCTCGCCTGCTGTAAGATCGGGGAACCCCGCTATTGAGCTCACCTGCAAAAGATCATGACGCTGCCGCTGAATTGGATTTAGCGCAACTTGTTGAAGAGCAGGGCGACTATCTGCTGCACTTTGCATTGTCGAGAGTACGCGACGTTGAAACGGCTGAGGAATTAGTTCAGGAGACATTTCTCGGAGCGGCTAAGTCTCAGGCAAGCTTTCGTGGTCAGTCCTCTCCCCGCACCTGGCTGACTAGTATTCTGAAGCACAAAATTCTTGATCATTTACGCAAGCGCACGCGAGACAAGACCGTTCAGTTCGAGGACCTGGGCGGCGATGAAACCAACGCTTTCTTTGATGACACCGGGCACTGGGCAGTCGGTGCCGTTGAGTGGACCAAAGATCCTGCGATCAAGTTCGAGCGGAAAGAAATAATGGAGGTGCTTCAGTCCTGCATCGATGCTTTGCCAGACAAGCTGCGCACAGTATTCTACCTTAGAGAGATCGATGGACTTTCGACTGGTGAGTTGCAGGATACCCTCGGCATTTCTTCGAATAATGCCTGGGTAATCCTTTATCGGGCGCGAATGCGCTTGCGAGAATGCATGGAACTAAAATGGTTTAGCGCCGGAGACGCATCGCAATGATCGTCAAGCCGATATCCTGCCGCCGGGCTGCCGAGCTCGAGTCAAAGGCAATGGAGCAGCCGCTAAGCACCTGGGAGCGCGTCCTGCTGCGCTATCACTACTTTATTTGCAAGCATGTATGCTGCAACAGCTTCAAAAACAAGCTGCAGATACTGCGCAGCGGCTGCAAGAAGCTGTCGGACGCCGAACCGGATCCGCCGGCTTCATCTCCCTGCCTATCAGCCGACTGCAAGAAGAAAATCCTCGAAGCAATCCAGGCTGAAAAGAAGGATTAGGCATCCTAAAATAGAGTGTATATGAAAGGTGCCACCGCAGAAGACTCGGTAAACACGATCAACGCGCCAAGCGCCAGCAGTACGACAACGATCGGAGCCAGCCAGAACTTCTTGCGCACTCGCAGGAAATCCCAAAGGGTTCCCGCCATTCTCATCTTACCCATAGTTTAAAACTCCCGCTTGTAAGTTTCTTTATCGGGTTTGCCCTCGTGTGCAATCCAATACGAGTCCCCCGAAGCTGCGGCCATTGCCGGCAGAGGGTGTTTGCCAAGTTTGCGCATAATAAACGCAATTGGAGTAATTACGGCATAGAAAATCAAGAGCAGTAAAATGTAGGCGTTAATTTGGCCGATTTTGTGCGCGACTCTAATCCACACGCGGTAAACCGGTTTCAACGCCGGTTGTAGGACTAGGCCGCTAATTAGAAAATAGGCAGCGAAGCCAATCAGCAGAGGAGAATTCCCTGTCTGGAAATAGAAAAATTTCAAAGACCAAAAGGCCATCAGCAAAACAGCTGCTCCAACTCCGAAGACACGCAAATTCTTTGGTGTCTCGGGAAGCGGACCTTTGTCCTCGTAAGATTTATTAGCTCCGACTGCTTCTTCCATATCTAGTCCAGCTCAAATTCCTCGCGCCAATCGTCGTCCTCTTCCCAAGGCTGCTGCTCGGTTTTATCCAGGATGCAGTTACCGATTATGAGATAATCCATCTCTGTGCGCATGAAGCATCTAACCGCGTCTTCCGGTCCGCAAACAATCGGCTCACCGCGCACGTTAAAGGAGGTGTTTATAATGACAGGGCAGCCGGTCTGCTCCTTGAATTCGTTAATCAGGTCGTAGTAGCCGTTGTTCCGGTTCTTATCGACTGTCTGCACTCGAGCCGAGTAATCGACGTGGGTGATTGCCGGCACGCTGGATCGTTTGACGTGTAGCTTGTCGATTCCGAACAACTTCTGCTCATCGTCCGTCATCTTGCGGCGGATCTCTTCCTTGACGGGAGCAACCAGCAGCATGTACGGGCTGTCGTCGTCTAGGTCAAAGTAATCAGTGACCGAATCACGCAGCACAGATGGTGCGAAAGGTCTGAAGCTCTCACGATACTTGATTTTGAGGTTCATTATCGACTGCATTTTTTCAGAGCGCGCATCACCGATAATGCTTCTAGCGCCGAGGGCTCGCGGACCAAATTCCATGCGCCCTTGAAACCAACCGACAACTTTCTCCTGCGCTAGAATCTCGGCGGCTCGCTTCGCGAGCGAACCGTTTTGCAGCCGTTGATATTTCATACCGAGCGACTGAAGGACAGATTCGATCTCATCGTCACTGAATTTGGGACCTAGGTAGGAACCACTTTGGCTGTCCGCGATGCTATTCGGTGTTCGCGGATTGTCTAGGTACTGGTGCCAGGCAAATAGTGCCGCGCCGAGCGCACCACCGGCATCCCCTGCGGCCGGCTGGATCCACATCTTATCGAAGATTTTTGCCGCATGAATCTTGCCGTTGCCCACACAGTTAAGTGCGACGCCGCCGGCCAATACGAGATTCTTCATTCCCGTTTCTTTGCGAACATGGCGCGCAATTCGCAGCATCGCTTCTTCGCATACAACTTGCACGGAAGCCGCCAGGTCCATGTGGCGTTGGTCTAGCTTCGTCTCGGGGGAGCGCGGCGGCATGCCGAAAAGCTCATCAAACTTCTTATTGGTCATCGTCAGACCGGCGCAGTAGTTGAAGTAGTCCATGTTGAGACGGAATGACCCGTCTTCGCGCAAGTCAATCAGATGCTCTCGAATTGTGTCGGCATACTTCGGCTCGCCGTAGGGAGCGAGGCCCATGACCTTATATTCGCCGGAGTTGACTTTGAATCCGGTGTAGTAAGTAAAAGCAGAGTAGAGCAGTCCCAGCGAATGTGGAAAATGAATTTCCTTGTGGATTTCGATGTGGTTGCCCTTCCCGACTCCGTAGCTAGTGGTCGCGTACTCCCCGACTCCATCTAGGGTAATGAAGGCTGCTTCTTCGAACGGCGATGGGAAAAATGCACTTGCTGCGTGACTTTCGTGATGCTCGGTAAACAGAATTTCATCTACATCGGGAAATTCAGATTCGAGCAGACTGTGAGTCCAAAGCTTTTGCTTCAGCCATACAGGCATTGCTTTTACGAAGGACCTAAAACCCATCGGGGCGTACTGCAAATAGGTGTTAAGCAGTCGCTCAAATTTTAGCAGCGGCTTGTCATAAAAAACGACAATGTCCAGGTCGGAGCGTTCGCAGCCCGCTTCCTTCAAGCAGTACGCGACAGCGTTTTCCGGAAAACGCTCATCATGCTTCTTTCGCGTGAAGCGTTCTTCTTGTGCTGCGGCAACGACTTCGCCGTCTACGACCAGCGCCGCAGCGCTGTCGTGATAATATGCGGAAATACCTAAAATCTTCATGACGTAAGCATCTGCCTTCTTGAAACGAGGTGAAAGCTAGCAAAAAATGACAAATTTGCCTACCAAAACACAGTCAGGGAAATGCCTTAGAATCATTGGAATAGGCGGGATTGTGTAGGCGGGTGCTGCTGCACCCGCCTAATTTGCCCAGCTTAGTAGCGGTAGTGCTCAGGTTTAAACGGTCCGTTGACCGAAATACCGAGATATTCCGCCTGCTCAGCTGTTAATTTTGTGAGCTTGGCGCCAAGCTTAGGCAAGTGCAGCGCAGCCACCTTCTCATCCAAGTGCTTCGGAAGCACATGAACGCCAAGCGGGTATTTATCCGACTCGGTCCAAAGGGCAATTTGCGCCAGAACCTGATTGGTAAAAGAAGAAGACATCACGAAGCTCGGGTGACCGGTCGCGCAGCCGAGGTTAACCAGCCGGGCCCTCGCGAGCACGATTAGGTTGTTTCCATTAGGCAGAGTGAAGCGATCAACTTGGGGCTTAATGTTGGTTTCAACTACGTCAGGCTGGTCTTCGAGCCATTTGATTTTAATTTCAGAATCAAAGTGGCCGATGTTGCAGAGAATCGCATCGTTTTTCATTTCAACGAAGTGCTTCTCTGTGATTACGTTCATGCAGCCTGTGGAAGTAATAAACATGTCACCTTGCGGTGCAGCTTCTTCCATCGTGACAACTTCGTAACCTTCCATGCATGCCTGAAGGGCGCAGATCGGGTCGACTTCCGTAACCAGGACTCGTGCGCCGGCTCGAGCAAGCGCCTGAACGCAGCCTTTACCAACATCGCCGAACCCGGCAACAACGGCAATTTTACCGGAAATCATCACGTCAGTTGCGCGCTTAATTCCGTCTACGAGTGATTCTCGGCAGCCATAGAGGTTGTCGAATTTTGATTTCGTAACAGAGTCGTTGACGTTTATCGCCGGAGCTTTGAGCTGTTCATTTGCATGCATGCGATACAAACGATTTACGCCGGTTGTTGTTTCTTCGGAGATACCCTTAACGTGCTCCATTAGTTCCGGATACTTTTCGTGAACGAGCACGGTCAGGTCGCCGCCGTCATCAAGAATCATGTTCAGCGGCTCACCGTCGAACTTAAGAGTTTGCTCGATGCACCAGTCGTATTCTTCTTCAGTCTCGCCCTTCCATGCGAACACCGGAATGCCGCGCGCTGCTATTGCCGCCGCCGCGTGGTCCTGCGTAGAAAAGATATTGCAGCTCGACCAGCGAACTTCGGCACCAAGCTCAATTAGCGTCTCGATTAGTACCGCTGTCTGAATAGTCATATGCAGGCAGCCGGCAATGCGCGCACCGCTGAGCGGCTTTGACTTGCCGAACTCTTCACGCAGAGCCATCAGGCCCGGCATTTCGTTCTCGGCAATCTCAATTTCTTTGCGGCCCCAATCGGCTAGGTTAATGTCAGCAACTTTATAATCTTCGGCCATTTGCAGTGCAGAGCCCCCTTTACTTATAAACTTAGTCGGGAAAATGAGCGTTAATAATAGCTTATTTGCATACAGGAGCAAGAGGTTGAAAGCTGTTCCTGTGGTGTCTAAGCGCAGGCTGTTAGCGGCAGAATGCAGAAGTGCGGCCGCCCTTACAGAACGTGTTTTCGAAGAAGCCCTGGTGATCTTCGATATGTCTTGAATGCAGTGAAGAAGTGTCTACGAACTCTACGCGCTCACCACTGGTCAGTTCGTGCAGTCCGATTGCCATTGTGCAAACTGCCGTCATCACGCCCATTAAAAGGCAAAGCTGCGCCAGCCTGGGATGCTTGCGTGTAAAAGATTCGCTGTGTTCGGGTGGTCGGCGTTTTGGAGAGCCTTCGTCGGATTCGCGCCGGATGGTAGTAACTTTGTCACTGGTTCGCTCGACTGTATAAGTCGTGCGAGTTAAAGGATTGTACATTTGAGGCATATCACCACCGCCGCCAGCAACTCTCGCAATGTTTCAGGACTCTCAGTAGTGTTATTCGGAATTATCGAGCTAGTGTGCTCTAAGCTCTCCGGGGTGCTGGAGGAATTTTGTTGATATTTACAGGGGCTTAGCCGCTTGGCCTTCGTCTTCTAGCTGCGGCGGCTCGAGATTCTCCTCCGGCGCATCCAGTTTTTCCCGCCGCCAATCTTCGTCGGCTCGGTATAGGAACGCTAGAATTTCAGCGACTGCCTGATAAGTCTCAGGCGGAATTTCGTAGCCTATATCGAGTTGAGCCAGGATCTCGGTAAGCGAGTCATCCTCGCGAACCGGCACATTATTCTCGGCAGCGAGTTGGATTATTCTTCTGGCGATTTCCCCCGCCCCGGAAGCGACAACCTTCGGCGCACGCTCGTCTTTGCTGTAGCGAAGCGCGACCGCCTTCTTTCGTCGATGTTTCGAAGTGTTGTCGTCCGACACAGATTAGCCTTGGCTGCTTGGAAGGCGCCAACCGCCCGTGCGTGGCGCATCTTCTTCGTCGTCACCGAATAGCAGAGCGTTGCTCCGCTCGTAGTCCTCGAGTGCCTGCTGAAAGCTCAGCGTGGAGCGTTCAGTATACTGCTCGATAAAGAAGTCTACTGAACGCTTCGCATGCTGCATGGCTCGCTTAAGGTCGCGATCCACTGGTTGAAGTTTGTCACCGTTTTTTTCGAACGCTTCACGAAACTGCTTGTATAGATCTTCGGCTGTCGATTCCTCGGTCCACGACATCTTTTCGATCTCGCGGTGCGCTCGTGAGCGCCGCCCTTCTCTAAGGACAATGAAGCGGGAAACAAATGCCGTGCGTAGAGCAACTCGCAGCAACTCAGGATCGCGCCTGGCTCCGGCGCGTCGCTCGAAATTTGAGAGGTTGCTGACGATATTCGAGTAACTCATCTAATCTCTTACGATTATTACGCTCTTAAGGATAATATTGAGTGGTTCGACTGCCGCGGTTTTGCTAACCTAACCCCGACGGCTTGCCCATATACTTAAAGATCGTCACTTTTTACGACTTTCTTAAGCCAAACCCGTCTAGATTTAAGTATGTGTAATTATAGGACTTTCCGGGTGCTCTGATGAGGCGACTGCTTACCCTATTCATTAGCTCGGCTGCGGCTTCGGCCCTGCTTATCCCTGCGGCCGCTGAGGCACAGGTGGTGGTTTCGCTCAGTGCCGAGCAGGTCTACGACAGCAACATCTATCTCGAGAGCGGTGACCGTATTGAGGTGCCGCCCGGAGTTGTAATTCCCGGCGGCGGGACTGAGCTTCCGCAGGATCTCGATGGTGAAGAGAACGAGGACCTGATTACTCGCGTTGGTGTTGATTTTAGCGGCGGTGAAGTGCTTGCACGCGGGAATTTTGATTTCGTCTACGATGCGGGTGTCGGCGCGATCTTCTTTTGGGACACGGAAGACGAGGACCGCCTGACGCTTGATTCTTATATGGCAATTCGCTCTAGAGAAAAGTTCTTGGCGAAGCCGCTAGTAGCCTCATTGTCGAGCAATTTCGACTCGGGTGGCGCCAGTATCGCCGTAGCAGAGGGGACTGCGTCGAGGCAGGTTCAGACTCACTCAGCAGAATTTACCTTTGGCGCGGAAGAATGGCAGCTCTCGCGCAGTTCGCATGCGAATATTTTATACAGACTGACACGCCATGATTTCCTCGGGGAGTTTTTACTCGCAGACCGGGACAGCGACCGACGCGACCCGAGCGGTTCGGATTATTTCGCTAACTCAGTTGACTCGAGTTATATCTATTCGCTGACCCCAGACACCGACGTAAACGTTGATGTGTTCGGCACACTGATTAATTTTACCAGCACTGACTCAAACGGCGAAGTGCTTGCCGAGGAGAAAGACCGTATCGACTACGGTGCGCGGATTGGCTTTACGAAACTATTTACTCAAAAGCTCGAACTGCGCGGGGCCGTGGGCGCGGATTTCTCGTATCTCGTGGACGAGCCCGACGATATCTTCGTAGAAGTGCCTAACCCGGACGGCACTACTACACCGGTGCTGACTACACCTGACCGCGACAGTACCTCGTTGGCGTTTGATTTGCGCCTAACTTAT
>JAUIIP010000127.1 GCA_030431555.1 bacterium | reverse complement strand
TCCGCAGCTACATGCTTAGGGTAGCGAACCAGGCCGCGCTCGTAGCACTCTGCCGCCGCTCGAAAGCTGCCTTCCCTGAATGACCTTGCCGCAAAAATCCAAGACCACACCGGAAGTGTGCCCCAAGCGCTCCACCATCGCCCCCAGAGTGAGGGCTTGCAAACAATTCGTAGCTTCTGAGTAATATTTGAAGTCACCCGAACGATCCTCTTTTTTAACCTCTGTAATTAAGCCAACCTGCATGTACCAGCACGCAATCACTAATCAGGCACCTACCGGACTTTGCTTCAATTTAAATTTCTAAATTTCAGGATTATTTTCGAGCAGCAAGTGCCTAATTTTACAGCATATTTACAGGTTCGCACAGGTGTCGACAGGCCTTTCCGCCGGCTTAAGGAAAAGATCGAGGCATTGACGAAATTCCATCAGCGGGGGAGATAAGACGCGCCGTCGTTAATTTAGCACTTTTCAGTGCTTAATTCGGCCGTATCATCAGTCTGAAACTGTTGGAATCAGGAACAAAGCTAATGACAGAATCTCTCGAGTCGGTCTCGGGACGGGCCCGAAGCGGTCTGATGTGGCTGGGCTCGACCAACGCCGTGTGGCATTTTTTCTTGGATTCTGACGGTCCTTACAGCTCGGCAATTGACTCCGAGCGACTACGGACTAATTGCAATGATCGAGTCCGTAGCGCCCTACCTAGCTCTACTGGCCGCACTCAACCTGCAAACCTGGATAGTCCAGACAGAAGTTTTGGATGCGGAGGACGAGCGAGCCGTCCTCACGATGACGACAATTTTCGGAGCTCTCGTGTCGGCTGCGGCTTTCTTTAGCGCCCCGTATATCGCCGCCTTCTACCAAACACCCGAGATGGAACTCCCCTTTCAGATACTCTCAATCTCGTTCCTGCTGAAAGGCATTTACACAGTTCCAGAATCTTTGTTGAGGCGAGAACTTCGGTTCAAGCCAATCGCGCTCACAAAACTTGGCATTGGATTGCTGCGCTCGGTTACTCAACTTGTACTCGCGTACAGGGGCTACGGATACTGGGCGCTTGTAATCGGCATGCTGATCAGAGAAGTCGGAAGTCTCGTTTGCTTTTCAGCTATAAATGGCCTGCCTAAAGGCTTCTGCTGGAAACCTGAATTATTCAAGCGCGCACTTGCGTTCGGGATACCTGCAACTGGTGGCCACGTGTTTTGGATAATTTTCTCAACCGCAGACGAAGTCGTTATCGGCCGCTTGTTCGGCGCGAAAGCGCTCGGCTTATACGCATTGGCATTCATGTTGATTGACATGCCACTGGCTAAAATAAACGAAATCGTCCGACCGGTTATTATTCCGTTTTTCAGTCGAATAAAGGCTGACAAAGCGGCTCTCAAACGCGGTTTCTTAAAAACAGTTCGGGGTGTTTGCGCTCTTGTCTTCCCGGCGCTGCTTGGTCTTGCAGCAGTTGCCCCGGATTTCGTCCCGGTGCTCCTCGGAGAAACTTGGGAGCCGATGGTGGCAGTGCTGCAAGTACTTTGCCTTGTAGGAATAATGCGAGCGTTTATCGATAACGCGCCGCCGCTGCTCCTGGCTCTGGGCCTTCCAAAGAAAGAGCTGCAAATTCACTTTATCAGCGCCGTTATTTTCCCTCCGATGTTTTATTATTTTGGTTCAATATACGGTTTGTTCGGAGTGCTCGGCGCCTGGCTGCTCGGCTTGCCGATTCTGGCACTTGTCGCACTGAACATAATCAGTTCACATGTCGGGGTGAGACCAGTGGACTACCTGAACAATCTCAAAGTGCCCATCGTTTGCTCGAGCATCATGCTCGCTGCTGCGCTGGGAGCACATACGCTTTTGACAAACGCCGATCAAATTACTCGGTTAATAGTGGTTATTCTGGTCGGCGCGCTTAGCTATGGTGCTGTTCTATGGGGACTTTATCGCTCTGAAGTCACCGAAATGATAAAAGGTTCCCCCACTGCCCCGGCATAAGGCAGTTTTGCTGGGCTAAGTCCGGCAATATACTTGAAAAGATGCTGAGAAGCGTGTAGGTATACGCTTCCGAGTTTTTTAGCGCATAGGAAATCGCAATATGTACGCGGTGATACAAACAGGCGGCAAGCAATACCGGGTCGAGGAAGGCTCCGTTATCGACGTGGAGCTCCTGCCTGGTGAAAAAGGAGACTCTGTCTCCGTAGAAAAAGTTTTACTAGTGTCGGACGACAAAGAAACCAAAGTTGGCCGACCCTCAGTTGAAGGTGCATCCGTGCAGCTTGAAATCTTAGGCCACACAAAAGGCCCTAAGGTCACGACGTTCAAGAAAATCCGTCGGCACGGCAAGCAGCTCAAAAAAGGTCACAGGCAGCAGCTCGTGTCGGTGCGTGTCGCATCGATCAGCAGCTAATCGAGTACGGACAGGAGAACCGCTTAAATGGCACACAAGAAAGCAGGTGGTTCCTCGCGCAACGGCAGGGATTCACCAGGTCAGCGGCGCGGAGTGAAAAGGTTTGGTGGTCAGTTCGTTAAGGCTGGCAACATCCTCGTTCGCCAATTGGGAACTAAGTTTCATCCGGGCAAGAACGTGGGAATGGGACGCGACTATACGCTGTTCGCCCTAATCGACGGCAACGTCTCGTACGAGAAGGCTCGCAGAGGCCGGCAGTTCGTTAGCATCGAACCCGCCGCCGAAGCCGAGTAGGCAGCCGCGCTGTCATTAACCCGCCTTTCATCAAACCCGAGCCGCCGACTGCACTTCCTGGCGTTTGACTTATGAAGTTCATCGACGAAACTCGTGTAATCGCGACCGCCGGCTCGGGCGGCAACGGTGCTATTAGTTGGCGCAGAGAAGCGCATGTCCCGATGGGCGGCCCTGACGGAGGCGACGGGGGAAATGGCGGTGCAGTTGTTTTCCAAGCCGACACGGGACTGAACACCCTAATCGACTTCTCCTTCAACCCTTTAATCAAAGCCGAAAACGGACAGCCGGGCGGCCCCAGCGGCCAAACCGGTCGAAGCGGAAAAGACGCCGTTGTATCGGTTCCGATAGGCACTCAAGTATTTTACAAAGACAAGCTAGTTGCCGACATCGCCTCGCCTGACGCACGCTGGATCGCCGCGAAAGGCGGACGGGGAGGTAAAGGAAATGCTTTCTTTAAGTCAGCCACTAACCGCGCTCCACGATTTGCTCAGTCCGGGCAAGAAGGCGAGTCGTTCGAGTTTACGCTTGTTTTGAAATCTGTGGCCGATGTCGGTCTAGTCGGTTTCCCCAATGCCGGAAAATCGACCTATGTTGCTCGAGTCTCGGCAGCCTCGCCAAAAGTTGCGGACTACCCTTTTACGACAATAAAACCAAGCCTCGGTGTCGTAGTGGTCGATGACTCGCGACGCTTTGTAGTTGCCGACATTCCCGGACTGATACCGGGTGCACATGAAGGAAAAGGCCTCGGTATTCAATTCCTGAAACACATCGAGCGCACGAAAACGTTGATGCAGCTGATAGATGTCTCGTCTAACGAATCCGTAATGACGGCCGAGGCAAACGGTGAACTCGAGGACGATCTTCTGAGACAGGCCGCGTTAGAACAGTTCGAAAAAATTGATTATGAACTCAGAGCGTTTTCCGAAGAAGTCTCGAAACGGCCGCGGCTGGTAGCATTTTCCAAGTGCGACCTCCCGCTTAATCAGCGCGCTCTCCAACTGTGCCGCGAGCAGCTTGAGACGCAAGGTCATGGAGTAATCGGGCTTTCAAGTGCGACCGGACTCGGAATAGCTGAAAGTTTAGAGTCTCTATATAACCTAGTAAATTCAGAACCTTCGCCCCCACAGCATTCGTCTTAGATCATGATAGAAGTCATTGCCCGAGGCGGCCGGATTTGGTAAAATCATCTCATACGATATGAACTATTGTTTTCGAAACATTAGGGAATTTCTGCACAGCAAAGGAGGACACTAGAACTAATCCTTATGCTGGTAGCGCAGAAGAAACAGGTCCAGTCCGAGAGCCACTCGGTTGCCTTGCGAGCCATCCAGGCCGCACTCGAACAAAAAGCTCACGACGTTGTTGGTGTACATGTTGGCCCGCACACATACGTAGCGGACTACTATGTTATTGCCAGCGGGACATCTGACCGCCACGTCCGGGGTATCGCTGAGCGCATTCGTAAAGAGCTTAAGGAAATTGGCGAACAACCCAACTCAGTCGTCGGCCTAGAGAACGGCGAATGGGCCTTACTCGATTACGGCGATGTCGTAGTTCATGTTTTCTTTGAAGGCACCCGAACATTTTATAACTTGGACGAAATGTGGAAGAAGGCCGACAAGATTTCCCTTCCCTCCGAACTTGAATCTCAGGCGCAAAAGCTGCGCACTGGGATGTATGGTGCTTAAGAGCTCTCCAACATTTCATTTAATTGTTAAAGTCACAAAAAACTAACTTTTAGGCTCTTGGCCTCGCGAACCGGTACGTCTATCCTTTGCATCAAACCAAGACTGCAACTTACGAGGCTCAAACATGAGACAATTTTTTTCTTGGTTTTGTAGTTCGGTTTTTCGTCGGCGCGCAGTTGCAAACGCGTCGCTGGTTGAGGATATCGAAATCTTCAACGAACAAGTTCCGTGGATGCTGCTCAAGGAGCGCAAAGCTGCGCAGACCTGCGCGAAACTCAGGCCGCGGATAGTGTTGACTAAACCCGAAGTCGATCTCTCGCGCTGGCCCGGACACGGAGCTCCGTTCTTGCGAAAAGAACCGAGAAACTAGCTGACCGGATTTCGCATCTAGAGCTGCGCCTTATTCTGGACCTTTACTGTGCCATCGGCTAGGATCCTGCCAAGGCGAATTAATTACGTCCAATTACATTAATTGTATCAGCTTTTGGGCCAACGCATGAGCAATGCCCTGGACATGAACGATGCGCTTCAGCGTCTCGGCGACGACAAAGAATTATACCTGGAGCTGCTCCAAGTTTTTCGGGACGAGTCGGACAGCATGTACCGTGCTGTTGACGATGCCGTATCCTCCGGAGAGGCCGAACAGATAGCTAGGGCCGCTCACACTTTAAAGGGTGCATGCTCGAACATCTCAGCCGTCGAAGCTCGGCGCTTGGCTGCAGAGATGGAATCTGCAGCTAAAAACGACAACCAGCAGCGCGCAGCCGAGCTGATCGACGCACTTCGCGAAGCTTTAGAATCCGTGGACAATGAGGCCCAGCGCTTAATTTCTGCAGGAGCTTAGGCGTCGAATACTTGGTTATTCCGCAGCTCTGGTGTATCTTTCTGCCCCTACGGCTACGTGTATAATTTCTTAGACTAAAACGCCTTTTAGGAGGAACGGATGGCGAAGCGGATTAGTATTTTTCTGATAGCGCTTTTACTGGTGGCGGCCGTTAGTTATCTGTTTTACCTCAACCCTGAGTCGATTGGTGTTCGTTACTCCAGAACTCAGACCTGGGAAGCTCCCCTCGCCGTTATCTTAATCACCGTATTCTTTATGGGTGCGGCAGTCGTCGGCCTGATAGGGGTCTACCTCAGTACAAAGCGCAGCGTTCAAGACTGGCTGGAGAGGCGAAAGTTTCGCCGCAAACGCGTCCATGAACAACTGCTGCTGGAAGGACGCTCCGAGCTTGCCGTTAAGAATTTCGACGCTGCCCGAGAAAAATTTCGTCGGGTAACCAGTGAAGACGAGAGAAACACGCTTGGCTGGCTGCTCCTTGCTGACGCTACCGAGGAAGCGCGAGGTGTCAACGAAGCACTCAAGATCCTTGACCGCGCTAGGAGAAGCAACGCGTCGAACTTAGAGCTGCTGTTTCGAGCAGCCGACATAAATGAAAAGCTGGGCAACATCACGGCGGCCTACGATAATCTAAACTTAGTTTTGCAGGTCCAGCCCGACAATGTTCCCGCGTTAAGGAAGTTGGTCGAGTTTGCTGAACGCTTAGGCCGTTACGAAGAAGGCATTGAATTCTGCAACTCGCTTCTGCGCTTTCTTCCGCACGAGGAACGCAGCGAATACCAAAACAAGCTAGCCGGTTTGGAAGTAGAAGCCGCTGTTAAAAAGCACAGCAACGACACCGCAGCCCTTCAAAAGGATCTCGAAGGCGTGCTGCGCAGACACAAGGACTATGCGCCGGCATATGGAGCACTTGCGCAGCTGGAGAAAAAATCCAACAACCTCTCAGCAGCTGCAAAGTTGTGGGCGAGAGCATTTCAGAACTCCAATCGAACCGAATATCTAGACCAGCTTTCGCTCCTCTGGCTCGAAGTGGATAACCCGGACCAAGCTATTTCCAGTGTGAAAAACGCTGTTAGCAGCCGCAAGGGAGGATCAATTCGCGGGCGACTCTACCTGGCCCATTTATATCTCGGTCTAGAAATGCTTGAGGAAGCTCGCAGCGAGCTTAGTTCAATAAGTTCGGAATCGATGCTTCCGGAACAAAAGATGTTCAAGATATTCCTCGAAGCAAAGATCGATAATCGCAGCGGCAAGGGCGAAGAGGCTTACGACAAGCTTATTGAGCTTATTGAATCTTGCGGCCTGCTGCCTGACTATGTCGGCTGCATCGACAAGCGCGCCGTCAATGGTCAGAATAAGGTCATTTGGCGCGGTAGAAGAGCTCCGAGACTTGAAGCTCCCTCCCCTCGCCTTTCAACACCGTAGCGAAAGGCAGCAAAGGAAGACCGAATGGCAAGCAAGACCCGACCCACGGCACTGTTTATTCTGGACGGTCTGGCGCACAATCCCAATCCCGAAGGCAACGCGGTAGCAAGCGCGAACACTCCTACGCTCGATCGAATTTGGGCAAACTTCCCCTACACAGAGCTGATTACTTTCGGTCCAAGAGTGGGTTTGCCTGAAGGTCAAATGGGCAATTCCGAAGTAGGCCATTTGAATATAGGCGGTGGACGAATCGTTAAGCAGGAGCTTACGTTGATCAACGAAGCGGTCGCAGGCGACAGCTTGAAGAACAATGACTCACTGATCAAACTATGCAGCGGTCCGGCTGCCGACCAGGGCCGCGCTCTGCACATCATTGGACTCGTAAGCGAAGGTGGTGTCCACAGCTCGAGCGAACATATCATAGCTTTGGTCGAAGCCTGCCTTGCACAAGGCGTGAAGACCGTTTTTCTTCACGCGATTACGGATGGACGAGACCGTCCGCCCACGGCCGGAAAAGACGAGGTTCTGCATGTCTCCAGGGCACTCGAAGCTTTGGCCGAGAAGCATTCGGCACAAATCTGCATCCCAAGCGTCATAGGCCGTTACTGGGCAATGGACCGCGACAAGCGCTGGGATCGGACCAAGCGCGCTTACAATCTATTTACTACTGGCGAAGGCATGCCCGCCGCTTCCGTCGCAGATGTTTTTAAGAAAAGTTACCAAGACTCCACAACTGACGAATTTATCGAACCATTTTCTGTCTCATGCTCTGCAGACAGGCCCGGCGTTGTTAGAGACGGAGATGCCGTGCTGTTCGCCAATTTCCGTGCTGACCGCATGCGCCAGATTGTCCGCGCTTTCTCGGAACCCGATTTTTCTGAGTTTGAGCGCAGTAAGCTGCCCAGATGCACGGCGATCGCCGGTCTAACAGAATACGAAGAAGACTTCACGATCGACGTTCTGTTTAAGCCGCAGGAGATTCGCAATCACTTCGGTCAGGTCGTATCCCAGGCGGGACTGTCTCAGGTTCGTCTTGCTGAGACCGAAAAGTATCCGCATGTGACCTACTTCTTCAACGGAGGAGTTGAAGCACCGTGCGTAGGAGAAGAACGACTGCTGGTTCCCTCGCCCCGGGACGTTGCAACATACGACCTCAAGCCGGAAATGAGCGCATTTGAAGTTACGCAGAAGCTCCTTGACGCGATCGAAAAGCAAAGCTTCTCTGCTTTCGTTGTCAACTTCGCTAACTGCGACATGGTGGGGCACACCGGCAGCTTCGATGCCGCTGTGAAAGCGGTCGAGACGGTTGACCTTTGTCTGGGCAAAGCCTTGGCAGCGCTCGAAAAACAGGGAGGCGTTTCGCTGGTGACAGCCGACCATGGAAACGCCGACCAGATGATAGATTACCAAACTGGTGAACCGCATACCTACCATACAACTCACCCCGTACCGTTTTCTCTTGTCGCTGCGGATTTCGCTGGCGTAAAATTACGTAGCGGAGGAGCTCTTTGCGATATAGCACCGACACTTTGTCAGGTGATGGAGCTTGAGCAACCGGAAGAAATGACCGGTCGAAGTCTAATTGAGTAGTGACACCGCCTGAAAAGGACTCGAATCACAGTTTTACATGCTTGGTAAACTACTAGAATTTCTGTATCCCTCAAACTGCATCGTCTGCGGAAGAGGCAGCGATCCGGATACTGATGGATTATTTTGCACAAGCTGCCTACCCGAACCCAGGCAAGCACGTGAAGATCAGTCCTTGTATGGACTTCCCGATTCAATTCGCAGTCTCGCTTGCGGCTGTTCGCGTTGCGGTGAGGCGATGACTGTTCATAATGCTTCCAGCCCGGTTTGTGTCGCCTGCTCAGTCTGGCCGCTGCCGATTGGTCAGCTCAGATCCCAACATACCTATGAAGGCAGCATCGAGGCCGCAATTAAAGCGATGAAGTATAACGGCGAAAGGCGCCTAATTTCCTTTTTTGCCGAGCGCTTGGCAGACGATTTGATGCTCCCCGGCACGCTTTTCAACACCAGCAGCACGGGTGTTCACTGCGCCGATTTTTGGGACCTAATGGTAGCTGTACCTTCGTCAGTCAGCAGCCTTCGCAGTAGAGGCTTCGGTCACACCGCATTTATCGCGAGAAAAGCCGCCTATGCCTTGAATATTAAGTCTAGCGCGACGGTCCTAAAAAGCACTCGCCCTCGCAAGCGTCAGGTCGACTGCGCGCCGCAGGAGCGATTCACGAACGTAGCCGATTGCTTTCGCGCCGAGCCTGAGTCTATTAGAGGTAGGCGAATACTGCTATTCGACGACGTTTTGACCACCGGTGCAACAATAACAAGCGCCGCTGCTGCCTTACTCGATGCTGGGGCAAAGTCTGTAGACGCCGTAACAATTGCGAGATCCAGACAGTTTCGCTCCCTGCGACTGATGCGCAGCGACAGTGCTGATCCTCCGAGCAGTAAGGTAGTAGGCTGGGATGCATAAGTTATCCGTTCGTATTGCAGCATTGGTATTACTCGCAGGCCTCGTGGGCCTCGCAGGCCTCGTGGGCCTCGCAGGCTGCGCCGGTCCTGATTCTCATGCTTCTTCCAATGAAATCGACCGACTTAAATTCGAAGTAAAAAAGCTGCACAGCGAACAGCAGGCGTTGAGAGACGAGATTGTAAGCATTCGTGAGATTCTAAGCCGAATTCCAAGCAAGACTCCGCCCGTTGTCTCGGCAGTTTTTAAACCTGACGGTTCGGAGAAGAACGACCCGTTTAAAGGCCGTGCAGACGCGGATATTTTGTTGATGGCCTTTAGTGACTATCAATGCAAACCCTGCCGCAACTTCGTAGAACGCACCCTCCCGAAGTTGATGGTGGATTACATCGAGCCGGGCAAAGTAAAATATCTGCTGCGCGATTATCCGCTTCCGAGCAATTCTAACGCTAAACATGCCGCAGTCCTTGCACACTGCGCTGGTGAACAAGGCCAATACTGGAAAATGCACGATGCGCTGATTCAGAACGCGGATGCTGTCGACGAGGGAAAATGGCCGGACGTTATTAGCGCACTGCCGGAGATAGATCGGGGCAAATTAGAGCGCTGCGCCGAGAGCAGCCGCTATGACAGCGAGATCGAGAAAGACACAGAAGCCGGGCGGAGCCTTGGTGCCAGAGGCGCCCCTGGATTTTTTATCGGCAAATTGCAGACCGACGGCAGTTATCGCGGGGTAT
>JAUIIP010000126.1 GCA_030431555.1 bacterium | reverse complement strand
TCGATCACTTCTGCATCGCAGGGTGCAAAGCTTCCGTCGCTGGCTTCCGGGGCACTCAAGCACATTGTCTCCACAAGCTGCGACTGAATCTCCTGCGCAGCACGTTCGGGAAGCAGCATAGTTGCCAAGCCGGCACCGGCGCTCAGAGCAGCACGGGCACTCATTTTAGGAGCTCCGAAGTGTCCTGCGCTGCCTCCGACGACCATTACGTGACCGTGTGTTCCTTTATGCGACTGAGGGTTCGGCTTGAAATTATACCTCAGCAACTTCGAAACCACGGAGCTCGTAAGCAAAGTACGCTGAACATTATCAAGTGCAGGGATTTCAAGTGGTATTCCGATATCTGCGACGTAAACCTTCCCGCAAGACTGAGTTCCTGGAAACAGAACATGGCCGACCTTAAGCGACTGAAGCGCTACGGTGTAATCTGCTTCCACAGAGGAATTAGCTTTTTGGGAGGTGCTTGCATCTACTCCGCTTGGAATATCGACCGCTATGACCGGAACACCGCCGCGACGCGCGCCGTTTATCAAATCGATAAGCTCCTTGGCGGCCCCCCTCGGTTCACCCCTGAACCCTGTTCCGAAAACTGCATCAACAATCAGACCGGCTTCACTGAGCAGCTCAACAACCAAATCCGCCGACTGGCTTGTATATTCGTGAACCGCGCCTCCGAAGCGCTTCCAAGACTCGAGATTTGCTCGTGAGTCGACCTTAAGCTTCTCTGCCGGTGCTCCAAACACGACGGCCGCAGGACAGCCCGCTGCCTTTAGCGTGCGGGCGATAACAAAGCCGTCGCCTCCGTTGTTTCCTGCTCCGGCAACGACAACGACGCCCTTCATCGCCAAATCTTCGAGGTCGCGTAGGATAAGCGCTGCGCATTCTCGCCCGGCGCTCTCCATCAGAGAACGCGAGCCGATGCCGATTTCAGCAATAGCTGATTCATCAGCGGACCGCATCTCCCTCGCGGTGAGAATTCTCATGCCCCCAGTTCCTGGGATATAGCGTCAGCTACCTCAGATGCTGCCTTGTTGCACTTGTCGTCGTTGTCGCATTCGACCATCACTCGCGCCTTTAGCTCAGTCCCGGAGTAGCGAAGAACCAGGCGGCCGGTGCTGCCGAGCAGATCCTCGGCACTTTTCATCGCCTCTTGGATCGACGGAATTTCGTCAAACGGTCTGCGTTCACGAACTGGCACGTTAATTAATACCTGAGGGAAACGCGTGACCAATGACTGGAACGAGCTCATCGGCTCGCCGGCGATTAACATCGCCTCCGCCATCAACAACGCGGTCAGTAATCCGTCCCCAGTGGTATTGTGTTCGAGCGATATCAGATGGCCCGACTGTTCGCCGCCGAGAACAAGTCCATTTTCCCGCATAACCGCCAGCACATAGCGGTCACCTACAGCCGCCCGGTGCAGCGCGATCCCCTCTCGCTCCAAAGCCTTTTCTAGACCCAGATTGCTCATTATCGTACCGACGACAGCATTTCCGGGCAAATCTCCGGCTCGCTTGCGCGCAGTAGCCAGTACCGCCAAACACAGATCGCCGTCTAGCAGCTTTCCGTTCTCGTCACAGAGGATTGCTCGATCTGCGTCCCCATCGAAGGCAACACCAAAGTCAGCTCCGTGCTGTTTGACCGCCTCGCACATCTTTTCCGGGTGCAGACTACTGCAGTCGAGATTGATGTTTCTGCCGTCAGGTTTGTCGCCGATCGTTATAATATTCGCACCCAATTCGCGAAATACCATTGGCGCGACTTTGTAGGCGGCTCCGTTTGCGCAATCTAGTACGATCTTTAGTCCATCAAATTTTGTCCCTCGCGTCAGGCAGCTCTTAAGATAAACTGTGTAGCGCCCGACGGCATCCTCAATGCGAAATGCTTTACCGATGAGATCCGGCTCCGCTCGTGCCTCGTCCAAATGACCCGGCGCTAGGCCGCGTTCGATCTCATCTTCCGTCTCATCCGGAAGCTTAAAACCATCAGCTCCGAAAAACTTGATGCCGTTGTCCCAATACGGGTTATGCGACGCAGAAATCATTACACCTGCGTCGGCGCGCATGCTGCGCGTCATAAAGGCGACTCCCGGAGTCGGCAGCGGACCCACCAGCAGCACGTCGACTCCCATCGAAGAAATGCCCGACTCGAGCGCCGTTTCCAGCATGTAGCCCGATACTCTCGTATCCTTCCCAATCAAAACTCTGTGCTTGCCTTCAGAACGGCCAAGAACATGCGCAGCTGAGCGTCCGAGCCTTAGGACCGTTTCCGAATCCATCGGCGCCACATTGGCTCTCCCGCGTATTCCATCCGTTCCGAACAATCTACCCATCGATGTTTACTCCTGAATTTGATTTTTCCTTTTGAACCTTGTCTTTTATCACAACCACCTCGGCCCGTGCAGGCTCTATGGACTCAAGCATAAAGCCCTCCGGCAGTTCGACTGAGAGTGGCAATGAGTGCCTGCCTTCGCCTACCCCGGCAGCACTAACCTTAACTTTGATGTTTTCCGGCTCGAGCGCAGCAAGCTCCGCACTTGGGCCACTGACCACCACCGTGGCACTGGACGGCGAAATCGTCGAGGCGCTCCCGTTTTCCGACTCGACCTCTATACGCCGAGCCTCGAAAGTCTTTTCAGCAACGATCGGCGAGACCTTAATGTCTACATGCGCGACGTTCACATCGAGAAGGGTGTGGTTTCCGGGCGGAATCAAAGCTACTTCAGATTGTCTGGAGTCCGTAATCCCCGAAATATCAACGACCTGAGTTTCAACTACCCCGACCCCGCTTAACTCGCTCTCTGGTCCTCGGGCAATTACCGAAACAGGTCGAATATTAAGCTTCTTTAAGCGGTACCCGTCAGCAGGCTCGCCACGCTGCTGGACAATCACAAGCAGCTCCTTGCGCACAACGGTGTCGAATTCAAGCTGCAAGACCGGCGGCGAGAAATCGACAACGTGGACCCCGGACGATCCCAGCGTGAGCTGCTCGGGCTTTACATATTCGATAAAGGAATCAGCCACCCCCGGCGGAACATTAATCACGTAATTCAAAGTCTCGCGCTTAAGCTGTTGCACGACAGGCGCAGGGCCCCTGACCGTCAGAGATATAGAAATATTTCTCACGCCGCCGATTGGCGAAATCACCATCTTGTTGTTCGGGAGATTGCGAAGCTCAACCGACGCCACAAGGTTCTCAGTGACTGAGTTGTCAGGGCTATAGAAATAGACCTCCAGCAGAATCGCCAAAAGGATGGCGAAAAACTTGAGACCCAAGTTGTCTCGCAAAATTGCCATGCTCTCGTAATCGCCTAGGCCGCCACTCGCTTATTGCTCCGCCGCACTCTCCGCCACATCACCCGAACTCGAATCTTCCGAGCTTGCTCCGCCGGAAGAAGTGCTCTTGCGGAAGAAGCGTCTCCATCCGCGCTGAGCAGCGATCTCGTCCCTAGCGACGGTGAGTCTGTGCAAAGCGTTATAAAGAGTTGTTTCGTTCAAATCTCTGGTAATGCGCCCCTCGCGGATCAGCGAAATAATGCCCGTTTCTTCTGATACGACTACGATGAGCGCGTCTGAGCGCTCAGATAATCCTAAGCCTGCCCGGTGCCGGGTTCCTAGGCTGCGGCTTGTCGAGCGCTCAAATGTCAGCGGCAGCACTGCGCCAGCCGCCGCGACTCGGTTGCCGTCAAGAACTACCGCACCGTCATGGATTGGGGAGGTCGGCAAAAAGATACTAATCAGCAGTTCCGAACTGACCTTGCCGTCGATCGAGACGGCCTGTTCGGTGTAGTCTTCGAGCCCCACGTCGCGCTTTATCACCAACAGCGCTCCGAGGCGGCGCGAAGAAAGTTCAGCTGCCGCCTTAGCTACTTCTTTAATCGTATGCTGATGCTCGCTCGTGTTATTTGACCCAAGTCCCGGACCTAATCCAACACGGATCAGAGCTCGTCGCAGGTCGTCCTGAAACAAAACGACAATAACCAAAATCGCCGAGCCGAGAAAATTACCCAAGATCCAGTTGAGCGTTACAAGCCCGACTTCACGCGATACGACAAAAACGACAACTATCACGCCGAGCCCCGCAAGCATCGGAAGCGCGCGCGTTCCCTTCACCATCAATAGAATTCGGTAAATAAGGTATGAAACAAGCAGGATGTCGAGAGCACCGATGAAGTACCGCAAGTCTAGCCAAGTAGCTATCTCGTGCATCTTAGGCAGCCTTTATCTCAACATCGTCCTCACCGCCTGGGCCTGAAGTAGGACCGGAACCGTTAAGCACGGCTTCGACCTCTTTGGCATCCAATGTTTCCCGCTCGAGCAGGGCCTGAGCCAAAGCCTCAAGTTTCACTCCGTGCTCTTTCAGCATTTCTCGCGCCCGGTCGAGCTGCGTTTCGATAATTCCACGCACCTCTTCATCAATTTGATGTGCCGTTTGCTCAGAGTAATCGCGTTGATGGCCTAAATCACGACCAAGAAAAGGAGCCTCTTCACGCTTGCCGTAAGCGAGCGGTCCAAGCACTTCGCTCATTCCCCACTCACAAACCATCCTGCGCGCTATCCCGGTCGCTGCGGAAATATCGCTGCTGGCACCTGTAGTGATTTCACCAAAGGTAATCTCTTCGGCGACTCGACCACCGAAGCAAATGCATATCCGATCCAGCCAGTACTCCTTGCTGTAGGTATGTTTGTCGTCTTCAGGGAGCTGCTGCATCAACCCGAGAGCAACTCCCCGCGGCACAATCGTGACCTTATGAACCGGGTCAGCTTCAGGACAGTACTTAGCAACTATCGCATGACCTGCCTCGTGGTAAGCGCTGACCTTCCGCTCATGATCGTTTAGAATGAGCGATTTGCGCTCAACACCCATCATGATTTTGTCTTTTGCATGCTCGAAGTGCTTGAGCTGCACCTTTTCAGCGTCCTGCATCGCAGCATATAGGGCAGCTTCGTTTACGAGATTCGCAAGATCGGCTCCCGAAAAGCCTGGTGTGCCTCTAGCAATCTGCTTCAGGTCGATCCCCTCTGCTATCGGCACCTTCCTGGTGTGCACTCGCAGAATAGCCTCGCGTCCACGCACATCCGGCAGCGGAACTACGATAGTTCGATCAAAGCGTCCCGGTCGCAGCAACGCTGGGTCAAGCACGTCCGGCCGGTTGGTAGCAGCTATAAGTATGACACCTTCATTTGCCTCGAAGCCGTCCATTTCGACGAGCAGCTGGTTAAGAGTCTGTTCGCGTTCATCGTGACCGCCTCCCAAACCGGCGCCCCGGTGACGGCCAACGGCATCAATTTCATCGATGAAGATAATGCACGGTGCATTCTTCTTTGCTCGCATGAAAAGGTCGCGCACCCGAGAGGCGCCGACACCGACGAACATCTCAACAAAGTCAGAACCGGAAATGCTGAAGAACGGAACTCCCGCTTCCCCCGCAATTGCGCGAGCGAGCAGCGTTTTACCGGTACCAGGGCTCCCGGCCAGCAAAACTCCTTTAGGAATTCGGCCGCCGAGCTTCGTGAACTTCTTCGGGTCTTTCAGGAAATCTACGATTGCCTCGAGCTCGTCCTTGGACTCCTCGACTCCGGCAACGTCTTCAAAAGTAACACGCGTCGACCCATCCTCGAGCATTCGCGCACGACTCTTTCCGAAACTAAGCGCCTTCCCGCCGCCGATTTGAACCTGGCGCATAAAGAAAATCCAAACGCCGATAAGCAGCAGCATCGGAAACCAGTTCGCGAGCAGCAGAAAATACCATGACTCTTCTTCTTTCGGCCGCGCTTCGACTTTAACGTTGTTGTCGAGCAGGGCCTTCATCAAATCCGGATCGCTCGCTGGAATCTTAGTGATGAAATTATTTGAAGAAACGGCATCTTCGGCACCGTATTTGTATGTGCCGACGATTTCGGTTTCTTTGAGGACAACGTCACCTACCCGGCCCTCGCTGACAGCATTGCGGAATTCTGAATAGGGAATGGTAAGCCCACGCTGACGCGGCTCCTGCACCACCGTGTAGAGCAAGAAAATCATTATCAACAAGAACAGCCACAGAGCTGCATGTCGCGAATTTTGGCCCAAAATCAATGCCTCTTTCTTTTCGAGCGCTGTACTAGCAGCTTACCAATACTCTTATCTTAACATAACTAGTCTTAGGGATTAGAGAAAGGCACACTCCGCCTCAGGAGGCGCCTTGCCTGCCTCGCTCCGACATCGGCCCCCTCTGACGGTATTCGAGAACCAGCATTTCGCGAGTCTCAGAGCCCACAGGAGCAATCTCAGAGCGCGCCACTCCGGGGACCCACAATATACGCGAATTGAGCTCGACTATAGGGATACGATCTCGCACTGTCAACATAACTCCCCGTTCTTGAAACAGTTTTTTTAGTTTTCGACTGCCGCGGTGAGCTATGCGTACAACATCTCCATCCTGTCTTTCCCGCACAACAAGACTGTTCCCAGTTTTAGATGCGCCAACCACTGAAAATATTGCCTCCAGGTCAAAAAACTCCCTTTGAACGTGGCCAGGTATTTCACCTTCTGCGTGATAGCCCTCCCGATCGGCAGTTAACGCCAAGATCTGCGCCAAGGACCCGTCGGAGTAATGTCGCGCGACCGCACCAGGGATTGGCAGCTCAGTCGGCTCCAGCGCTTCAGCCTCTGCGCCGCTTGGGACGAACAACAGCCGTTCCTGATTCACCACAAAGCTGATTCCATGTCCCAGGTCTCCCCCGCCGCTAGTCTTCCCCAGCCTCGCGCTGCACACCACCCGCTGATAGGCGCGGTAACCGATATTCCGCGCCGCCTCACCGCAAGCATATTCAGCAATTATTCGACAAACTCTCCAGGCGATCGCTGCTGGTAAATTCGCAATCTCGTCGACTCGCGGCGTGAGCTCAAGCGGTTTAGCCGCTTCTTCTGCAAACTGCTGCAAAAAATCCTCGTCGGCGCCGCTGCGCTCTGCTGCTTCACTCAACGTCTCGTCTAAAGCAGGATTCAGATCCTGCCTGACTTGCGGCATCAACGACATTCTTAAGTAATTTCGAGTTCGCGATAAGTCTTTGTTCGACGCGTCCTCGACATAACTCACTCCCCACTCTGACGCATAAGCCGCCAAGTCGGAGTGAGAGATATCGAGCAGTGGTCTGACCAAGCGTCTTTCCGAACAATATTGCGCAATCGAATGGCCGTCGCTTTGAGCCCGACCCGAGATCACTCGCATAAGAATAGTTTCAGCCTGGTCGCGCTGATGATGCGCAGTCGCAATGTAATCGGCACCGCAGCTCCTGCGCATCTCCTCAAGCGCTGCGTAGCGTTCAGCACGAGCCCAAGCCTCCAAATTCTGCCCGGATGGGCGCTCCTCAAGCACTCTTACGAGGCACTCAAGGCCCAGAGCCGAAGCTGCTCGCTCTACAAACTCAGCCTCCCGCGCACTCTCAGCTCTGAGTTGATGATTCACATGTCCGACTGCAATTTGTAGTCCGGACAAGCGCCGAAGTTCCTCGAGCACAGACAGCAAAACCATCGAATCCATGCCGCCCGATACCGCAGCGAGCAGCACCGCCGATTCACCTTGAACGTGCAAAGGTTCAAGAACTTCTCGAACACGCTGAACAATTTTTGCCTGTAATTTAAGCCGGTCAGCCAAGTTGACACTCCGTTCTGCGACTGCCAGTATCCGACATAGTTCCTAGGATTAAAAGCCCGCTTAGCGGAAAAGTAGTGATGCGTTCTCTCAGAACTGTGAGTCCTCAACAATTTCTAAAACAGCTTAGTTCCTCTTTGCTGGGGGACGGCGAAAGCCTCAGTCCTTGGAAACGTCTACTCGGACAAAAAGCAGGCAGCCAGCAAAGTCTGATTTTTTCACTTGAACAGCCAAGCAATGCCACCGTCGTCAACGAATCAATCGACTTCAGCGGTTGGGCCAGGTCGTTTTCCTCAGAGGAGATCTTCGCTCAAGTATACGTCAACGAACGCGCTGTCGCTGAAATAGAATTCTCGGAAATTGAACACGAATCAATCTACCGCTTCGAACATTCTGTGCCCTGGTCAGAAGCATGCGGCGACGGAGTCACGCGGGCTGAAGTATTGCTCAGAGTTAATCACGGCTCGCAAGAGCTGTTGATTGGACCCTTATTGGTTGTGCGTAGTGATTCGCCTCTAATGCGTCACATGCGTCCAAGCGCCATCCCGACGTGGGGCGAAACCTTGGAAGACATTTGTGCTTCGGAGGTAAGCGATCAATCGAGCGAGGAAATAGCATCCGCTGTCCGTAAGCTGCTCGAAATCGGGAGCACTGACCGGGTACTCGAAATTGGCTGCGGACGCGGCGAAGTCGGCGCGGCGGTCGCGCTCGGCTGCGATCAATGGGTCGGCTGTGATTTTTCCGGCAGCACGCTTAGCGTTGCGATACAGAACCTTAAGCACCTTCCGAATATTGCGCTTGAACAGCTAAGCGAACCGCGCTTGTCTGAATGGCGCGATGCAGAATTCGACAAAGTCTACTGCACTTCCCTGCTGATGTTCATGGATGAATGGGACAGATTTCGACTGATAGAAGAAAGCTTTCGAGTGCTCAAACCGGGAGGCTTATGCTATTTTGACTCGCTTAATTTGTGCGGAGACATTGGTTGGCTCGAATTTGCGGAAGAAACAAGGCGCGACGCAGCGTCCAGACCGGCAAATGTAATGAAGGCGTCCACTCCACAAGAACTTGAGACCTACTTCAAGCAGGCCGGATTCGAGAAAGTCAAAAGTTATCCCGGTGAACGCATGTTAGCGCTTGTAGCTGCTAAACCTCGGAATTGATGCCTAACAGCTTATTAATTGCCTGATGCAGCGGCGACAGCTAAGCTCGCCCAGCAATGAACGAAGCAACCCTGGAGCGCCGCATACATCTGGCAGTCGAGTTCGTCGTCCTGTACGTCGGTATACCGCTGTTGTTTATTCTGCGAGTCCTACCTCCCAAACCAATCCCAATCTTAATCGCAATCAGCGCAGTCACTGCACTACTGCTGATTCGCGATGTCGCCTTCGTGCCGCACCAGTTGTTCCACTTCCGCGGCCCGAAGAAGCTGCTTATTCTGTTGGCGAAGCGCTTTGCGATATGTGCTGCACTCATGGTCATAGGAACAAGGCTTATCTACCCTGAATTACTGTTCAGGTTCGTCCAGGAAAAACCCTATGTCTGGCTGGCGGTGGTTGTGTTCTACCCGGTGTTGTCAGTCGTTCCACAGGAATTGGTGTATAGAACCTTTATATTTCATAGGTATCGCGAACTCTTTCCCTCGGACAGACTGCGGATCTTTGCCAGCGGTTTGTCGTTCGGCTTTGTCCACTTGCTGTACGGAAACTGGGTGGCGCTGGTGCTTAGTACCATAGGCGGATTTTTCTTCGCGTATACCTACGCTTCGTATCGCTCGCTGTTTCTTGTGTCGCTTGAGCACGCACTGTACGGCCAGCTGATTTTCACTGTGGGACTCGGCAATTTCTTCTACTCGGGAATCCTTCGATAAGCTCACTGGAATTCCTGGTGTTTCAACTGCATTTCGGCGCATTTACGCAATTTTCTGTAATTTCGAATAGTCGTTCAGACAAAAAACGATAAGAATAGACAGATGAATGCCGATACTTTCTTCGGTGCAGATGAAAGGTGAAACTATTGCGCTAAAGTTGGCAGCACGATGCATAGTTTTTCCCCCTCGCTGTGCTCTCGTTACTTTGCTAGAGTATCCAAGTATCCAGAATCGCGGCACTTGCTGCGATCCATCATTTTTTCGACCACTTGGCACATAATGTGAAGTAATTACGGGAGCAGTTTCTCTGCGTCGGTTTGGTTTTGTTTAGTTTTATTTGGGGTTAGCAATGCAGTTTCTCGCACGCCTGTATGT
>JAUIIP010000125.1 GCA_030431555.1 bacterium | reverse complement strand
ATAATCGACTTCCGGCAACGGCAGCGCTATTCTTGTTCATGCTTGCGCCGGAAGTTTGCGAAGCGCTTGCATCACTTAACGGAGGAGCATTAAATGAAAATTGATCGTCAGGCAGCACTGAAGCAGCTGATCGATTCCGGCAAGGTCGATTCGGAGCAGACAGCAATCAAGCTGCTCCGTGAGGCCGGCTTCACTGCGACCGAGTTGGTCGTTCATTGCGATCTAGAGGACATCGGAGCTGTCCGGATTCGCGATGGTGAAAAAGTGCGATTCGCGACAGTTGTAGACAGTTCGCTTGATGGAGCTTCTTTTCTACAGGTCATGCGAAGTTATGTGATAAGTCGTCGCGCCTCCGGCAACATGATAGTGCTCAAAACTCCTCCTGGACACGCAAACGTAGTAGCTGCAGCGCTTGATCGCGGCACAATCGAAGGAGCCCTCGGAATTGTTGCGGGTGATGACACTGTCTTCATTTGTGTCGACGACAGGCTCGGCGCGGAAACTGTGCTCAACGTTATCGAAAAACTGGAGAGCGATTACAGCAAATGATAGGATCCGTTAACAGCCCGCTCGACATCGGCATGCTTAAGACAGCCGTCCCGTACATCCGCGCCTACAAGGGCAAAGTATTTGTGGTGAAGCTCGGCGGCGAAATTTGCGACAACACAGCCGCGCTCGACAATATCGTAGAGCAATTTTCGCTTCTTTATCAGCTAGGCATCAGATTGGTTGTCGTTCACGGCAGCGGACCACAGGCCAGCGATTTGGCGAAGCGTCTTGGAATAGATTCTCCCAAAGTCAACGGCCGAAGAATAACTTCGTCCGATATGCTTGAAGTTGCCAAAATGACGTTTAATGGAACAGTTAACACGAACCTTGTTGCAGCCTGTCGCAAACATCATATGCCGGCGGCCGGTCTCAGCGGTGTTGACGGCAATCTAATCACGGCTGTTAAGCGGCCCTTGACCGAACTGGAAGACCAGGAAACCGGCGAGAAAAAGCAGGTCGATTTTGGTTTTGTTGGAGATATTGTCAACATTCAGACGCAGGTGCTGACTCAACTCTTGGAAGGAGATTACGTTCCGGTAGTCTGCTCGCTGGCTGCCGACCGAGATGGTCAAGTCCTAAACATTAATGCAGATACTGTAGCCTCCGCGCTGGCCAACGCGATTACCGCTGAGAAATACATCTTGCTGTCCAACGTCGACGGCGTAATGAGTGATGTTAGAAATCCTGACTCTTTTTGCTCTCAGCTAAGCGTTAAGGAAATCGGACAGCTCGTACGAGACGGCGCGATCGGCGGTGGAATGCTGCCTAAACTTCAAGCATGCATCGATGCGCTCGAGGGCGGAGTGGCCAGAGCTCACATAGTTAACGGCTTAACCCCGGACTCGCTACTTAAAGAAATCTTCACGAATGAAGGCTGCGGCACCCTGCTAGTCAAAGATTCGGAGTAAATCTCAACTCCGTAGCGTGATAATGCGGAGACAGCCAGCAGCACGATCCTTGGGTGATGAACCTTAGGAAACGAACCGCTGACTGCCTCCGCCGCCTCTGGAAGGCAACTGTGCGAATACTCTTCACACAGTCACGATCCCCGACTAACTCGCATGACCGGATTCACTGGACCTAGCTCGCCACCTGCAGCACGCAGAGCGGACAAGTCAGCGAACCGTCGATCTTGCGGACTTCGTCCCAGTTCAGGATTGACATCGGGACCGTGTCGTAGCCGTTGTCCGTCAGGAGCCGAAGCACGCCTTCGTATCCACTCTGCACGTTGAGCGGGGCGCCTTCGTACGGAAGCCGAAGCATGTTCGTCCCCCACTCTTCGCCGCGCGGAGCCCACAGCACCTTGATACCGTACGCCTTGAAGGGAGCGGTATCGAGAAGCTGTTCCATTCCTGCGACCACATGCGGGATGCCGTCCTTGTTGGGACCGGCGTAGCCGCAGCAGGTCGACAGGTGGAGAGCACCGCCGCGCTTGGGGCAGGCGTTGAACATGACCTCCTCGAAACGGTTGCCGTTGGCTTCGACCGCAGCTCGCAGAGCATCGCGGCCGGCCTGGTTGGTCCGTCCTTCGGCGTTGTGCGGACGGCCGACGAAGTAGACCCAGCAGTGATGCTCGGGAGACCACGCGATGATGACGTCGCCGCCTTCGTGCGTGGCACCTTGCGGCATCCGCAGGATATCTTCCTCGGGGAACAGCCGACGCAGCGTGCTGAGCTGCATTTCGGCTTCACCCGCACGGCTCGGAACACCCATGGGATTGAGCATCACCTTGGGGCGACCGGTACCGTTGGCGGTGTAGATCGGCGTCCACGGGTCCTGGGCGAAGACAGCGTCACCGCGGCCTTCGCTCATTACCAGCTCTACTCCGGCAAGCGCCGAGTAGAGTCCAGTGAACTGTTCGCGCACTCGCTCCGGACTGACATCGCCGTCCGGATTGAAGTTGCGCTCCCAGTTCTGATTCCCTACGGTCGAAGGTCCGACCGCGAGAATCCTCAAGTCACGTTGCCGTTGCATGATACCTCCTGCTCCCGTGTTGGGAGACTTGACTATGGTGGTCAGTGAATCCCGGTCACACGATTGAATTGACGGGGATGTGCAGCACAGAAAATTCTGCACTTCACATCCCCGTCTTTTCAGTAAGCTGGAGGTTTAAAGACAGTTCTTAAACAAACCTTTATTGATCGCTGGCTGTCTCTCAAGCTCACCAAAGTCAGCTAGAGAGAAGCGTTTCGCTTCTACCAATCCAGAAAATATAAAGATCGCTCAGACGACCGCGCTCAAAGCGGACGCTGCTCCAGTCCAGAGATTATGAACAGCCGTCTCAGGGAAACGACTTATAATCTCCTGACATTCGCAGGACCACCCCATAGGTAAGTGCTGAATTTTATTGGGAATAGTTCAGCGCAGCCCGCAAAAGCTGAGCGAATCCTGCATATATTCACATAAATCTAAGATAAGCTGAATAAAAATGCAAGATCTGCCTTTAGCGTCGGCAGTTATCGCAGCTCATCTCGACTCTCAGTCGACCTTCACGAGTCATCTGAGTCTCTTGATCGGCCGTATAAATCGCCTCAGCGTTTCGCATCAAGCTGCTTGGCCCGGTCATCTTCACTCTCGCCCCCCCGGGCAGCACTACAAAGACCTGAATATTCTCCGCCGTCACTGAGCCTACGTTTCGAACCTCAGTATGCGCGGATCTCATCATGAGCCCTTTGCTGCCGTGAGTAAAAAGCCCTTCCGGACGTCTAGCTCTAAGTCGAGTCAGTTTTCGGCGCTGGTGGGTATAATCATTGTCCTCGCCGGAATCTTCGTCGATCTCCGTGCTTGCGTCGTCGGCCTCGGATTCACGTTTAATTTCGAAAATCCCAAGACTTTCGACCGTGCCGTCCTGCTTCACCATATCTTGGGCTCGCTTTCCGCTCATGCTAATCAGGTCTTTATTTGCACCGGCACTCGCCAGCTCAGAGACTAGCGCGGCGTCATCATTCAAGACTGCAAACATCAAAGCAGTGTAACCGTCTTTGTCTTTGGCATCGATCTGGGCTCCGTGGCGCAAAAGAACTCGAGACAATACTAAATCCCCTTCGCTTGCCGCAAAGATTAGCGGAGTCGAGCCGAGCTCGTCTTGCACATTGACGTTAGCCCCTTTGTCAGCAAAAAGTTCGACCATTGCCACGTCTCTCAAGCGCGAGGCAGTCAGCAGCGGAGTCAGCCCCTTGCTGCTTGGCGTGTCGACCAGTGCTCCATTCTCAAGCAAAACCTGGGCAGCTCCGAGCTGTCCCGACGCGGCTGCATAGTGGAGTGCGGTTTTGCCTTCGCCGTCCTTAGCGTTAACATCAGTGCCGCCCTGGATGAGTTTAAACAAGTCTGACAATTTGCCGTCCTTGGCGGCTTTCGCCAGCGGTGACAATTCAATCGTTTTTGCTTTAATAACCTGCTTAGATTCATGTTCTGCGCGCTTTCTATCCGCCTTAGCTGAACTCAGATCGGTAATGAATTTCGTCTTCTGAGCACCGTCTTCGGCGCAAACCATCGCGGGAGCGAGCAGCACCGACAGCAATAAACTCTGGATTATCAACATTCGAACAAACATGAACCACCCTCGTTAGCTAGTGATAGACACAAACCCGTCTTTATCGAGCGATGCTAAATCACCTGTATTGAACCAGCCCTCTTCGACCGCCTGTTTTTCTCCGTCTTGAACATATCCAAGCATAACATTCGGCCCTTTGACCAGCAGCAAGCCTTGGTCGCCAATCGGCAGAGGTCGATTGTCCGACTCTGACGCGATGCGAACAGCAACTCCGGGCAGTGGATGACCGGCACTGCCGATTTTTCTACCAACTTGCTTGCCTTTTCCGTAGTCATAATCCGGCACATTGACCAAAGCCATCGGCGATAATTCAGCAGTACCGTATCCCTCGTAGAGCTGGACTCCGAAATGCTCCTGAAACTGCTTCGCCACTTCAACCGCAACTCCCGATCCACCGACAAAAACTCGCTTCACACTCGCGAGCGCCTCCGGCGCGGCGTCAGCGATAAATCGCTCAAGCGAATGAGATGATAGAAGTAGATGCGTTGCTTTGTGCGCTTGAATCATTTGGGCGAATCCAACTACGTCCGACTCCGATGCGTGGTAAACCATTTTCATCCCACCGAGCAGCGGAAGCCACATGCCAAGGGTTACCGCAAACGCATTTGGCGCTGGAACCGCTGCTGCCAGGACATCGCCGCTTCCTAACTCCAAGACATCAAAAACGCTTTCGATGTTCGAGCAAATGTTTCCATGGGAAAGCCTAACAGCCTTGCGTGGACCGGTGCGCCCTCTCGTAAACACCACTGCGGCCTCACGCTCCCGAATCTCTGCTCGCCCGGCGCCGAACGCGTAGATGAAACAACTGAGTGTAGAGAGAAAGGCCCCGTGCGCAGGTTTGTCGGCCATCGGCAACACATTTGCACTGGTTTGAGCCGCCTTTGCCAATGCTTGAGAGTTGGCGGCAATCACTGAGTCTACAGCGGCACCCCGCATAAGTTCAGCCAAGAGCTGCGCTTCGTCGTTTTGGTCGAGATTGACGGACGAACGGCCGCACAGCACCAAAGCAACATTTGCTACAAGCACCGATGTCGACGGACAACCAATTACAGCGATCCTCTGTTTGCCTGGAAAAGTCTGCTCGATCTCTTTCGCAAGCTGCCTTGCAGATGCTAGCAGCGCCGAGAATGAAAGCTCTGATCCGAAACTGTCTACGGCGCAGATCCTACCACGTTTGCGCCTTACGCTGCGTTTTACCCCGTCTAGAATATTCTGAAACTCGGGCTTGCGGTGATCAAAACTCTCTGCGCCCAGTTCCTGCACTGCCTGACGAACCTCTTCCGCGCGCGAAGACGCAGGAAGCGCCGGTCCGAAAGCGACCGTCACCGGATAAGGCAGCTCTTTGGGCACCTTCCACAGAAACTTCCCCTGTGAAAAACTGAAGATGCTGCCCCATACCTGGTCCAGATAAGCCGGTATAATTGCTGCGTCCGTTCCATCCATAATAGTTTCGAGGCCCGATCGAAATGCGAGCATCTGCCCGGTCCGAGTGATTCCTCCCTCGGCAAAGATGCCTACCAGCTCGCCTTCTTTTATGCGCTGCTTAGCTTCCGCTAAGGCAGCCTCCACTTTCTCCCTCCCATCAGAGCCCGAAATAGGGATCGCCTGCATTGCCTTAGCGAAAGGGTGAAACAAGGGCGCCTCATACAGCGGTCGAAACATCAAGAAACGTATCGGGCGCCTGAGCGAGCAAAGCAAAAGTGCGGGATCGGCGAAAGACACATGATTGCATACGATCAGCGCGCCCCCTTCCGTAGGAACATTCTCTGCGCCGACAATCCGCATGCGATACACGCTGTGCATCAGGATCCAATTCAGCGCTCGAACAAAGCGCTCCGGCACAAGCCAAAAGCACAGCAGCGCGGCAAGTAATCCGGCAGCCAGAAGGAGAGCTAAAACTGTGACAAAGCTGAATTCGGGCAATTCTTCAGCGCTCGTTCGGAATTACTTTCTCGACGCCAAGTAGCGCACCAAATCTATTTTGCTGATAATTCCCGAGACGTTGTTGCCGTCAAACACAACAGCCACGTTGTTCTCCTCAAAGATTCCTTCGAGCTTCGCAACGCTGTCGCTGGCGGCGACAATCCCATGGAGATCAGCCGCGACGCTGCTTACGGGGTCCTGCGGCTTACTATTGCCTTCAAGCAGACTCTGCAGAAGGTCGGATTCATGGACCATGCGGGCTACGCGGTCTGCGCCGTTGCGAACAGGCATCTGGGAGATACCAAGCGTGTTCATCCTGTGAGCCACTGATGCAATCGTTTCATCTGCGGACGCAAACTCGACAGCGTTGCCTTTGAACTGAATTACATCCCGAATAAAGCCCAGTCTGTCGTCGCCGCTGATGAAACCGTTATCTTTCATCCACTCGTCATTGTAGAGCTTGCCGATATAGCGGTCGCCGTTATCACACAGAATAACTACTACGTTCTTGCCGGGTCCAAGCCGTTTAGCGACTTCCAGCGCCCCAAAAACCGCTGTGCCTGTTGAGCCTCCGCAGAAAATACCCTCTTCTCGAGTGAGTCTGCGCGCGGCAATAAAAGAATCTCGGTCACTGACTTCCATTACCTCATCGATCACACCGAAATCCAAAGTACCGACCATGAAGTCATGACCTATACCCTCAACCTTGTAGACCTTTGGTTCACGAATATCTCGCTTGTTGAATGCATCGTAATACATGCTGCCGACCGGGTCAGGACATATTACCTCCAAACTGCGCCCCGCTTCCGCCGCCTTCTCGCGCAAATATTTTGCCGCCCCGGAAATCGTTCCGCCGGTCCCAATACCTCCCACCAGCGCGTCTATTTTGCCGTCCATGTCCTCCCAAATTTCAGGACCGGTCGTAAGGTAGTGCGCTTCTGGGTTGTGCATGTTGTAGTACTGGTCCGTATAAAAAGAATTAGGAGTCTCCTCGGCGATACGCTTAGCTACGCTGACGTAACTCTCCGGAGCGTCGTGATCGACATTGGTCGGGCACACGATAACCTCAGCACCATACGCCTTGAGCATATCGATTTTCTCCTGACTCATCTTGTCCGGAATCGTAATCGCGATTCGATAACCTCGCACTGCGCAGGCCATCGCCAACCCGAGCCCCGTGTTGCCGGAAGTGCTTTCGACAATCGTACAACCGGGTTTAATTAACCCTTCCTTTTCCGCACAATTAATCATGTGCACAGCCATGCGATCTTTAACCGAACCCGCCGGGTTCAGGTTCTCCAACTTGGCGTAAACGTTCGCCATGCTGGAATCGGTCATCCGGTTAAGACGCACGAGTGGAGTTTTTCCGATTAAGTCGAGAACAGAATTGTAGACTTTCATTTGACCCTTTTTTGTTTGTACTTGAAGCGTCGGGAGGCAGCTCCGAGGCTCTGCGATTCGGCCATTGCGTATTGTAAGGGTAATTTACAATTAATTACAGAGGACGTTCAACCCGTGGGTGTAAGTGAAACACCCAAAGTTCGTAATAATAGTCCTCGCCCCACTCGACAAAAAATACTTCCTCATATTCGAGCTCAATCACGATTTTTCCATTGAAGCGCGCGATGATCAGGTCATCCTCGTCGTCAATCGGTAGGTCCAGTTCTCTAATTTTTTTCAGCAGGAAACGCCGAATCTTGGCATCGGTCCGCATGCTGGCGACCTTTGCCTGAGCTTCCATGAAGCCCTCGATTTCTTGGTAAGCGTAAAAGATTGGAATAAGTTGAAAAGACGTGTAGAGACCGGCAACGAGCAGAAGTAAACAAAATAGCACTCCAAGCCGCGACATACCCCGCTGATTGCGCCTTCTACCCAAGATATTCTGGCTACTAAGCATTTAAGCTCTCATTCCCCCTAGAGCATTTTGATAAAAATCGCTCTAGTTCTAATTATAATACGCCGCAAGCGATCTTTGAAGGCGAAATTAGCTTGCAATTAGAAGCACTTGCCGACTCCTCCCACAATACGGCTGAATCCGGCGATGATTTCCGCGAAGTTTCGTTGTATTAGATGGTTAGCTTATAGGAAGCCAGCGGAAGCGACTATGACAAAGTTTAAAGTACGACCGATGACATTCTTGCTGCCAGGGCTTTTCCTGCTGCTGCTCGGTGTCGGCAACATTGTGGTCGGAAATTACAAGGTAGAACAGTACAAACAGGTAGTAGCCAACCTTGGCACCCTCGAATTACCACCTGTGCTGCAAAAGGCTTCTCCGCTGCGCCGAATTCAACTGGCTAAACTGACCGAGTCTCGCACCTACCAACGCAGAAAAACCGCAGTCGCGCGATTGGATTTCTATCATCTTGTTTCCTTTGGTGGGCAGGTTTTTGCCTCGCTCAGCCTGCCATTTCTGCTGATTGGAGTTCTAATTCGCCTTTTAGGCGACGGAAGCGCGCAGACTGAATAGCCGCAGTCAATAAAACCCCAGACACCGCCAGGCAGAACGCTGTTGCGAACATCGCCTCCAAACGATCAAACTTAATCAAAGGCCCGGTAAAATCTGCGAATCGAGTCATCGCATTCAGGACACAGTCGACCATTAACAATACTAAGCTGCACACAGCACAAAGCAGCCTCACCAAAGCTTCGGGCCAAGCACAATTAACGGCTAGAACTATCAAGGCTAACAACGGGCCGCATATTGTCAGAACCAGGCCGCACAAGGGCGTCAGGAAAACAAAATTCGCCACGACGCCCCAGGCACTCAGCTCGGAAAACCACAACATCAGAACCGGAGCAGTGAACAGCCAGGCCCCAATGCAGCAAAAGAGGTTGCTTACCAAGAAACGTACGGCCCCAGTTGTAATTTCGATGTTAGCCGCAGCCGTCAGCGCGACCCAAATGCCTACCAAAGCGCTAAAAGTCAGCTGTACTCCAAGCGAAAGCGGAGCTCCAGGCCATAGGAAGCAGACGGAAATCAAAGCAATTGCAATTGAACGTGCACCAAAAGCCCGCCTAGAAAAAAACCGTGCTGCGCTGATATAGTAAGCAGCAACTGCCGCCCGAGCCGCAGTCGGCCCCCAGCCTATGAAGGCCGCGTAAAGCGTCACTCCGATTGCTCCAAACACGGCCGATAAGCTTTGACGCGCTGCAAAAAGCGCAATCTGCGGAAACAGCCAAACAACAGCTCGCACGACAGCAGCAAAGACTGAATAAATGACGCCGATATGAAATCCCGAGACGACAAGTGCATGTGTCATGCCTAAGTCAGCGAATACCGTTTTCAGGCGTTCGCTCACTACTCCCCTTTCGGCAAAGAACATTGCCAAGACGGCGTCCAGCGCATCACGCCCGCCGAAGCGCCGATAGAGGCCGCTCAGCAGCTCACTCCACTCGGTTCGATTTGCGGGTGCTGCCACCGGCTGGGACAAGCGTTTCGCGAAGGCATATCCGCAGGTTCTGTGCGATAGGGCAGCTTCGAATGGCTGCCCAGCTCGAACTTTCACGACAGCGCTGAAATTGTCGCCGCGGCGCATCCACGGTGCCGTCTGCCAAGGGGTGTGAGGACAAAGGATTTGCAGCGGCGCCTCAAACTGACCGTCAATTAAAACATCCGCCTGAAAGCTTAAACGATCTCGGGAGAACCTCGGGTCACTGGAAAGTCTTCCGGAAATTTCAAGCTCTACGTATTTGCTGCGTCCGCCCTTTCGCTCCTTCTTCTGTGCGCTGTAAGCACTAAACCTGGCGCAGTTCTCTAGGCTAGTAAGCTGAGAGTAAAACCCAAGAATGCCGGACAGCAGCAGCGCAGCTGCAGCACACAGCCATATGCGCCAAGAGCGAACGGTATCTCTTGCCGCACGCTCAGAAC
>JAUIIP010000002.1 GCA_030431555.1 bacterium | reverse complement strand
ATAGCGTGGGTGCCAAACCGGATAGACGCTCGAATCGTATTTGTAGCCGGCTTCGACCAATTTCTCATACGCCCAGGGGTTCTTCTCCGTAATCGAGAAATTCGGCGCTCTGTAGCCGTGCACTTCCGTGCCGCAAATATCTTCGAGCAAATGCTTTGTGCTACTTACGTCTTCGAAGAATTCATCCGGTGACAGCAGGTAGGCAAGGTCGTGATTGAATCCGTGGGAAGCAATCTCGTGGCCAGCCTCGCTAAGCAGCTTGACCAGTTCCGGGTTGCGCTTTGCGAAGTGGCCAAGCACGAAGAAGGTGCCTCGAGTCTCCGTACGCTTGAAGACTTCAAGCGTAGCTTCAATCGACTCCCGCGCACGGCTGCTCATCTCGTCCCAGCGGGTTCGCCCCACATACGGGTCAAGATTGGTTGCGTGAAAGTACTCCTCGACGTCGACTGATATTGCGTTTAGCATAATTGCGATTATGGCACGAACAGACTCACGCCCAAAGCCGTCACGTGTGCTGGCGCCAGCCGGTAATTTCCCTCGGTCAACCGACTTAAAGCACGCGCGCCGTCTTATCAAGCACGCCGCAAGTGAGATTGGAGGAGATGAAGGCTCTTCCGGCTACGCTACAAGGCTTAAGGCCGCCGAACGACTTATCGCACAAGCGCTTGGATTGGATCGAGTAATTTGCGCCGGCAGCGGAAAACAGGCCCTTGCACTGCTGTGTGGGCAGCTAAAAGAGCGTTACGGGTGCACTCACGCTGTTGTCTCGGCATATACCTGCCCGGATGTGGCGGCCGCGGTGGTGCAGGCCGGACTGAGGCTGAGGCTGGCCGATGTTACGCCGGAGACACTGGATATGCTGCTTCTTTCACCGTCAGCCGGTCCTGAAGTAGTCGTCCTTTCTAACTTGTTCGGACTGCCGGATAGGACTGACATCTGGAGCGGCGAGTCTAGGATAGTGGTGGACGATGCTTGTCAGGCTGTTCTGTCCGCAGTTGATGACATGTCTGTCGGTGCGCGAACTCAGTTTGGCGTGCTTAGCTTTGGGCGAGGGAAGTCCCTCTGCGGCATCGGAGGCGGTGCGGTCCTAGTTCCGAGCGAAGAAGGGTCTACGCATTCGGCAGTCGATCCTTCGGCGATCAGGGGTGTGGTAAGAGAACTACAGCGTTCAAGACAAGTCAGCGCTTCTGCTCTGAGCTCTTTGAAGCATATGCTGATGCTTGCCGTGCTTCCTAAACTAGAGCAGCCAAAGTGGTACGCTAAGGTTGCTTCGCTGCCGGGCCTTGGGCTTGGAGTGACCTCATGTGAACTAGACTTTAGTGATGAGGTGCTGAGCGAGCAGATGTTGGCTGCGGCGATTGCCCAGCTCAGCAGCGCACCGGAGATTACCAGGCGTTCCCTGGCTAATGCCCGCCGCTGGCACGAGCGATTGGAAGACTTGGATATAATCGAGCCGTTTGTCGAGAGAGGCCTGAAGTTTGATGGGAACGTAATTCCCACACGCTATCCGGTAATCCTTCGGTCGGCTGAGCAGCGCGACGATTTGCTGGAGCGCATGACTGAAGCCGGACTCGGCGCCAGCCCATCCTATGACCGGGCTCTGGTCGAGTTTGATGAGTTAAAGCCTTATGTTGATGAGGGGGACTGCCCGGCGGCAAAAGAAGTTGCCCGGCGGATTGTTACTTTGCCCGTTCATCAGTATGTTTCTGAGGATGATATCGAGCGTGGACGAGCTATCGTCCGAGAAGTTTTGAGTGAATCATGAGCAGTATGTTTCCCGCAAATGCCTTCGTTGTCGGCTGTTTCGGCTTTGTAGCCTATACCTATATTGGATATCCGATATTAATGCTGATCTTGTCGCTGATTGTGAGGCGAAAGGTTAAAGACAGCGGTCGGGAAGATAAGCCGAGTGTGACGTTTATTATACCTGCCAGGAACGCGGAGCGTTTCATTCGCGAGAAGATTGTTAACACTCTGGCGATAAATCAGCAGGACGCCAGCTCGGTTGAGATAGTTATAGTCTCAGACGAGAGTTCGGATGGGACTGACGATATAGTCCGTGAATACCGCGATATGGACGTTCGCCTGATACGATTAGATGATCGTGCGGGGAAGGAAAGCGGTCAGCAGGTTGCTATAGAAAATACCGAGGGAGAGATAATAGTTTTCACCGACGTGCGGGCTCAGTTGGAGCCGGACGCGCTGTCGAACTTTCTGGCGTATTTTCGTGACGATAGGATCGGAGCTGTTAGCAGTATCGATGCGCTGCCCGAAGGCTTGAGCGGGGAGGCGCTCTACGTGCGTTACGAAATGTGGCTTAGGCAGCTTGAGTCACGGGTTTGCTCCCTGGTTGGCTTGAGCGGCTCGTGCTTCGCTGCGCGTCGAAGCGTCTGCGAAGACTGGCATGAAGATATCCCCAGTGACTTTTTTACGGCGCTTAACGCCGTTCGGCATGGATTTAGAAGTGTGTTGGCCAAGGACGTCCCGTGCTCATACGGTGTGCAAGCAGAAACCTCTAAAGAATACGGACGAAAGGTCAGAACAGTTCTAAGAGGTTTGACTTGTTATTTTCGCTATTGGCCGTTGATGATTCCGTTGAAATACGGATTCTTCTCTCTGCAATTCCTAAGCCACAAGCTTTTTCGCTGGTTGATACCATTCTTTCTTATAGCTGGCGTAGGCGTTCTTCTAGCTACAACAGATAGTGTGGCGGTCTTTACCGCCGGTCTTGGAGCGGTTTACGTGTTTCTGCTAGCCGCGGGTTTCGCGTGGTATCTGCCCGCGGCGCATGAGAATATCATCTGCAGAATTGCGCTGTATTTTATGCTCAGCAACGCGGCAATAGCGCATGCTTGGCTGAGCCTGCTGCGCGGAAAGCGAATGGTTACCTGGGAGCCGACAAAGGCTTAGCGCTTACTTTTTATCGCCGATTTCGCTCAGCAGCTGCTTTGCTTCCGCATTAGCGGGATCTAGATAGCTTGCCTGCTCCAAGGCTTGCCGAGCTTCTGAGGTGCGCCCAGCGGATTTATAATCTCGACCAAGCCATAGCCAGATGTCTGCGCTGTCGGGACAGCTTCTAGTTAGTTGACGATACTTTTTAATTCTTGAATCGCGATCAGTGGTGGTGATCGCTTCGGTTACGGACTCCTCGACCGATGGGCAGAGTGCTGTGATTCGGGCGAGCGGTGACCCAGCTCGAACGTCCTGAATCGCGTTAGTGTCTTGTGTTTCCATCATCGAGTCCAGCTTGGCCCGCCTTTCTCTTCGCAGGTTGTCGCTGGAAGAAAAAGTACGATCTGTGCTGTCGTGAATTGACCTGGTCCCAAATTGAGTTGGGGTCAAGCCCTCCTGCGAGCGTCCGATGCTGGAGAGAGAAGACCAAGCTGGCGCCCCTCCGGAAAAAGCGCCTTTTTGGGCCAAGACTTCCTGCTCTTCGACGCCGGGCGCCGAGAATCTACAGCCCGATGTCATCAGCGCTGAGCTGAATACCAGCAGCACCAGCAGCCGAATAAGTTTGTCTCCGCTAATCGGCTGTTCCGTTAGCTGCGCTTTGTTGTACTTCGCTTGGGTTGGCTTGGTCATTGTTAAATTCAAAGTCTAGTGCACCTTCCACGCGACGCGGTCGGTAGCCGTAATATCCGTAATCGAGATAGGGCTTCGATGCGTCAACAGCGTCGTTCATCACTACACCGAGAATCTTTGATTCTCCAATGACTTCAACGGCGTCTTTAACCAGGCGTTTTTCGGTTCGCCAGGCTCTTACCACCAGCAAAGTCGCGTCGACGATTGAACTTAGCCGTATTGGCTCCGAGCATAGCAGAGCCGGCGGGCAGTCAACAACGATATACCGATACTTGCTTCTAAGCAGGTGAAGGAATCGGGGAATGTCCGGCCTCTCAATTGCCTGAGGGGGGTCCGAAATTGGAGTTCCCGCCGTGATTACGTCCAATCTAGGCGTGACAGGCTTGATAACGTCGAAAATACCCGCTTCGCCTGCGATGGCATCACTCAGTCCCTGTTCCTGCTGAAGGTTGAAGAATTTGTGGACGGTGGGTCGGCGCAGGTCGCAATCAATCAACAGCGTCTTACCCGCCGGGTCGATGCTCAGCGCGCGCGCCAAATTGACCGAGGTAACACTCTTGCCCTCTTGCGCAACGGCACTCGTCACCGCAAGGACGTGATAGTTGTTTTCACGCCGAAGATTCAAGCGTTCGATTTTCGCGCGCAGGATTCGAAAGCGCTCAGCTGCAGCCGGTGACTCGACTTCGCCGTCTGCCAAAAGAATGCTTCCTTGATAAAGGGAGTTTTCCTTTTTATGGCGGTTCCTGTCGGTATCAGGTTCGCTAAGCTTAATTACTTTGGCTTGTGGCTTGCTTGCTTCTTGCACAATTCCCTCACTAAACTCTGTTGATCAAGAATACAATCAGCAGGCTTCCGCTTGCCAGCGAAAGCGCAGATGCAAATACGGAGACCGAAGTGAGCCGCTTCTCATAAGCAACTGTTTCCGGTGTGGCCATAGGCGGAATCAATCCGAGTACCGTTAGTCCCGTTTCGGATTCCATTTCGTCTCTGTCCTTAAACGAACCGTTAAGGAAGTAGAGCAGTGTCAGCAGCGCGACGAAAAGCACGACCGATACTGCTATGCCCGAGACTAGAAACAACTTCCTGTTTGGGCCGGCTGCGAAAGCAGGTAGTTCTGCCGGCTCAATGATTTTGAACTGCGAAGCTTTCTGGCTCTGCATCAAGCTGTTTTGCAGTGAAGCGTCTTCTTTTGCAGCGAGCAGGCGCTCATAGTTAGCCTTCACATTGGTGTAATCGCGTTTGATTTTCAGCAGCTCCTGTTCTTTGAGGGGCATAGCTTGGATGTCTTTCTGCAGCTCTTCAATCGACCTTTTTAGACCGGCATTTTCTTTCTGCAATGCAGCAAGCTGTGCGTCTACGTCTGTTATTTGGCTGCGAATCGAGCGCACAACCGGCGAAGTGCTGGTTGGCCTAGTCTTGGAAACCCCACTTTGATCAAGCTGGTTCTTAAGAGCGTTGATTCGCTGCTTAGTCTTGATAACATCCGGGTGCTCGTCCGAATACTTACTCTGAAGAACGACGAGCGCAGATTCAAGCTGAGCAACCGCCTCATTCGGATCGGTAGAAGTCTCGGCTGCGCTGACGCCTCCGGCGTTTCTGCGGGCACTTGCCAACTCAGTCTCCAAGTTCTGCCGACGCACGGTGTTCGCTGAAAGCATCTGAGCATTGGTGGTTAGCTGAGCCTGCAAATTCTCCAAGCGTGCAATTGCAGCATTCAAATGTTCCGGAAGCTGCTTGAAGTTACCGCTGATAAATTTCTGAACTTTGGCTTCGGTTTCTTCGAGCTTCTTACGTGCGTCGTAAAGCTGTGCGTCGATAAATTCTTCGGTGCTCTGAATCTCGGTTCGGCGAGACAGCAGGCTTTCTTCAATAAATAAGTTAGTGACAGCTTGAGTAACCCGATAGGCGGTCTCCGGGTTCCCGTGAGTGAATGTCAGCCTAAAGGTTTGCAGTAGCTCTAAACCGGTAGGCGATTTCACGGGGGTAATCTTTATCTTTGTGCGCAAAGTGTAAATCGCCGACTCGATTCCCTTGGGGCCGCGCATCGAGGGATAAAGGTCAAATTTTTCGATAATCGCTCTCAGGCGCGGACGAGACAGAATTTCCTGTACTATAGAGTCGAGTCTGGAACGCATTTCGCGTTCATCTGGCTCGCGAATAATTTTTGTCTGCACTCTCTGCGGCTGGATGTAGAGAAGTGAGCTGGCTGAGTAATAGTCCGGCACCGCAATGGCGAAAGTCGTGATTAGCCCGCAGAGTACTACCGCAGGTCCAAGCGCGATGCGCCAATAGCGCTTAATCGCTTGTCCTACTAATGCCAGCAGTTCGTTTGTGTTTCTCTGAGGAGAATTAGAAAAACTAAGTGATTTCATGCGACTAATTGCTCGATTTGTCTCGTGTCAGGGTTATCAGTTCCCTAAGATATTGCGTGAGTTATATTATATAACTATTTGGTATTGCTTAACTTACCTCAAAACCGCTGCATGCGAGGCGGTATTATAACGAAATTTGTCGGAAATACTAGAGGTGCCGCTCATATTTTTTACAAAAAAGAACAAAAATAAGGCGTGACGATGCTAAACTACTGACAATACAGAGTCAATTTTCACCTGCCAACTCCTGCTCGAGGCAACGGCGAATCTCGCTGCGAGCCTCTTCGGACAAACCGTCAGCACCCGCCGCCTCTAGCAGTTCCGGCTCGTCTCTACACTGCTTTACTGCCCGCTCTATAATTAGCAGCTGCTTGCGGAATCTTCGACAGCTAAAACAGATAAACCAGTGAAACCAATGCATCGGTTTTTCGTGAGCCGCAAGCGGTTTATCGAGCGAACGCGATAAGGACTCCGTGTATTTCTTGCAGGAAAGCCAGCCAAGCATAAGTCAAGAATTGTTGTCAGCGAGATACCATGAGCGATTTAAGCAGTCTCTTAGGCGGATGCGCGCTCGATGCACAATAACCCACAGATTAGACGATGAGATTTCTAAAACATTACAGATTTGATCTGAGCTAAAACCGTCAAAAATCTTCATTGTTAATACTACGCGCATTTTTTCGGGAAGTCCGCTAAAGCAATCGCTGAGCGCGGAGAGAAAGTCGCGCTGGTGCAGTACCGCCTCGGCATCTACATCCCACTTGTTTATTAGCGTTTTCCAGATGCCAATGCTGTTAAAGTAGTCCGGGTCGTTCGCGTCTCCTTCAACGCCCAGGACGTCAAGCCGCTTCTTGGCTCGTAGACGGTCCAGCACCTTATTGCGAAGAATGCTTCGCAGCCAGGCCCTTACAGAACCACGACCTTCGAAGGAGTCAAGGGCACGAATGCCGGAGAGGAACGTGTCCTGCACCATCTCTTCCGCATCGGCGCGGTTGCCGAGCATCGACATGGCGTAACGGTGGAGGTAGTCGCCGTGAGCATCTAACCAGGTTCTCGGGTCTAGCTCGGCCTTAGCCGAACCATCGTGCTTTTCCGAGGCTTCTGCTTTACTTTGCTCAGGTCGGCGTTCGCCGCTCGAATCAATCCCAATTTCTCTTTTCATAACTTAGATGAGTAATACCATGTGGTGATAAAGGTCAAAAAGCTTCTGTTACATCGTATGCTATTGGTCTAAACTCTTCTGCGGATTAAGTTTTTGTGGTTTTCGGGCTCAATAATCAAGCAATATGCGTCTGCCATCGTATCTAAAGACTTCCCTTCTTTTAGTTCTCTTGCTGTCCAGTCTCGCCTGCACAGAGACGCCGGAGGAGAAATTCGCCCGGCTAAAGCAGCGAGCTATCGAATATCGTGCGGAAGACAAGCTTGAAGAAGCCAGAATATCGCTGCTTCAGGCTATGGAGATAAAGGCTGACGATCCGGAAACAGTCCTAGAACTCGCCGAGGTTCAGCTCAGACTGCGCCAATATAGAAAGGCGCTTGAGAGTTACAAAGCGGTTACTAATCTCGATCCGGACAATCGCACCGCTCGCCTGCGTTTAGCGTCAATGCTGATTGCCGCACGCCAATACGAACATGCGGAGAGTGAGCTGAACAAGCTTATGGAATCCGATCCGGCAGATCGTGAGGGGTTGATGCTCAAAGCGAGCAGCCTCCACGGGAGATCCAAGATCGAGCAAGCATTGGAAATTCTTACCAAGCTTGCGAAGGAAGACGACAGCGACGCCTTAGTACTCGCCAAGCTCGCCGATGTGCAAATTGCGGCGGGCGACGCCAAGGCCGCTGAAGAGAACTTACTAAAGGCTGTGTCCACCGCGCCCGGCAACGCGACTATAAGGATGGCGTTGGCGATGTTGTATGTTTCGCAGGGCCGATTCGAAGAAGCGCAGGAGTCGATCCAAGAAGTAGTACAGCAAGAACCAGATGCGGCGGCACTAAGGCTTTATTTTGCTGAGTTCCTGCTGCGTCGGGGAATGATAGACCGGGCGTTTGAGCAATACAGAGAAACCTTGGAAAAGGATCCGCTGCGCCATCTGGCTCGGGACCGACTCTATGACCTATATGTGCTGCGAGGAGAAAACGACAAAGCGCGCGCACTTACTTCCGAACTGGCCGAGGAGCCCGAGGCAGAGGGCGCTCATGCCTATTTTCAAGGGCGGGACGCCGAGACAAATAAGAATTATCAGCAAGCACTTACTCATTATGTCAGCTCAATTCAGCTGCTGCGTAATTTCGCGCCTGCATTTCGACGAGCTGGTTTAACTGAGCTTAGATTGGGTAGAAGAGGGGAAGCAATTGAGCACCTGAGTCAGGCGGTGACGCTGGATCCCGGTGATGTCGCCGCTCGACTAGCTCTTGCCCGAGACGCCTTTGCGAAGAAAAACTACGGAGTAGCCGCGGAACATGTTTCCCATGTGCTCAAGCGCTATCCGTCACAGCAAGCTGCCAATGTCATTAATGCCGACATTTTAATGATTAAAGGCGACTTGAAACAGGCGAGGACTATCTACCAAACTCTGGTTTCCCGATTTCCGAATAACCCCTCAGGGTACGTTAAGCTTGGTGTAGTTGATGAGCGCTCGGGGAACTATGAGTCAGCGCTGAAAAACTACCGTAAAGCGTTAGAGTTCGATCGCAAAATTCTTCTTCCGGCGCAGCGCGTCATTGCGCTGGTAGGCAAGCGGCAGGGGCAGAACGCTGCAAGAGAAGAAATAGAAAAGTATCTCGAGTCGAGTAAGCACTCCAAGCCAGAGTACAGTATGCTGCTTGCATCTCTGCTTATTAGGGATCGTGATAACGCTGAGCAGAACGTGGAGCGGGTTAAAGACCTTCTAAGTTTTGCTGCAAAGGAGCGTTCCGGTATGGCCGAAGCGCGTGCCTTACTGGCGTCCGTTCTGCTGGCACAGGGAGATTTGGACGCTGCGGAAAATGGATACAAGGCGCTGGTAAAGCGGCATCCCTCGCATGTTCCCTCGTTGATGCTACTTGCGGGAATACGACAATCTAAAGGAGATTTCGCAGCTGCTGCGGATTATTACCGAAAGGTGCTGGAAGCGTCTCCACGTCATGCGCAAGCTGCCAATAATTTAGCCTGGATCCTGGTCGACAAACTTGATGGCAGCTTAGATGAGGCACTTCGCTACTCCAAAATAGCGAAGGAGGAACGTCCGCGAGACGGTAGTATTACCGACACTTTGGCTTGGATTTATTTCCTACGCGGCCAGCACCGTGCTGCGGCAGGGCTGATGGAGGAGGCTTTGGAATTGGCGGCTGACGAGGCTGAGGGCAGGTCGCTCGGCTCAAGATATTACCGGCTGGCTGAGATAAAATTTGCGTTAAATGATAAAGAAGGAGCATCTGAAGCACTTTCCCGGGCCGAGGCCTCGGGCGAGCTCTCGGACGAAACGGTAAAGAAGATCAGTGAGCTGAGGAAACGACTCAAATAATGGGAGCTGCAAGCATGCGTTTATTGCCGGTTATAGTTGTAATTCTTTTCGTACTTCAGACGGGCTGTGCCGGAGGAGTCGATAGCCGGCCGCTGGACGAATTACAGTCCGCTTCCGGCAAGGCGCCTGTTTATATGATTCGTTCAGGTGACACGCTTAATGTGCAGGTATGGGGTGAGCCGGAGGTCTCAGGTGAAGTATTCGTTAGAGACGACGGTAAAGTATCCATAAAGCTGATTAACGAAATTCATGCACAGGGTCTTACAATCGAAGAATTTACCAAAAACGTTACTCAGGAACTTAAAAGATACATTCCAGCCGCGTCCGTAGTTGTGTCGGTGGTGCAAAGTGCGCCGGTAAAGTATTTCCTTCTCGGAGCGTTCCAGCGTCCGGGAGAGCACCGCAGTGAAGGCTCTGTTACCTTTCTGCAAGCAATAGCAACGGGTGGAGGTTTTGCACCGTTCGCCAATCCTGGAACTGTGACCCTTATTAGAAAGTCACCGGACGGCGAAAAGCGCTATGTCTTGGACTACAATGAAGTCATTTCGGGCGACGAGCCCAACCCGCAGCTGCAAAGCGGCGACGTATTAGCGGTTGAATAGAATTTATTGGCCAATCAGGAGAGAATTTAGATGAACTCGAAGGGTGTCTTAATAGGACTGGTCTTAGTCGCGCTTGTAGCCGGCGTTTTTGTAGCAACTAGGTCGGGCGGCCCCGCTTCGGGCGGAGGCGGCTTGCTAGGAGTAGCGAGCTACCAAGGAGAAGGAGCGGTGCTCCCAGCTGGAGGCGGTGAGGTCCCTTCAGATTCGGTATTAAGCGGTGTGCGTGGCGATGCGATTGCCGTTCTGCATATGTCCCCCCGCAATGTCGACCCTGCGGTAAATTACGTAGAGAACTTCTGGAAGCGGCTTGCCTCCACGAACTTGGGTAAAATGCAGGGTCTTAAACCCTCACTAATCGAGTCCGCCAAGTCCAGAGCTGAGACCGGACAGGATCCGGAGGAAGTCGCGAAGGCAGAGAAGGCCGTAAAGATTCTTTCGGACGGTTGGAACGAACTGACAGAAGCGGTCTTGGTTGTACTGGAGCAGTCTGTTGAGGCCCCCGACGGCACTAAGATTCCGTATACGCTGGTCCAAGGTAAGTTTGCGGGCACTGCTACCCCAGAAAGGCTGCGCGAATACGTAGACAATGAACTCCTCAAGGGCCAGGCGTCGCTTGAAGATAGTGACGGAACCGTGGTCAAGCGCAGCGGAGCTGAAGGAGTTTATGATTTTGAATTTGGGGCGACAGCTGACTCGCGCATGAAAGGTGCTTTGTTCGCTCAGGGGGAGACGGTAGCCCTTACTTTCGGAGCTTCTGAGATCGATGCGTTCAAGTCCGCGGACGAGGACAAGATGCTAGTCTCCGGCTCAGATTGGAAGGCGATTGGTGTGAGCCTGCTCCCTGCGACCGGGCTGTTTATGTACCTCGACTATCCCAAACTTGAGACGATGATCAACGGGTTTATTGAGTCTGCAATGAATGCCGATCCTACCTCAACCATGTCAGCCGAAGATTTACGCCGTCAAATCAATAGTCAGTTTAAGGATCTTGGGGTGCTGGGAGCGTCAGTTGATTTTGCCGGCGGGTTCAATTCGCTGTCGTGCATGAAGACTGAAGCGGGCTCGAAGATAGGAGACTTTTACAGGCGGCTTATTGAGTCACGAACTAACTCTCCGAGTTCGGGTCTGTTTCATAAGCTCGTGGGTGAAAACTCACTTCTGGCGTTCCGCTTTCAACTCGATACAGTTCCGTTTTATTTTGATTTCTTCAGAGACTATTACGGAGATGCACTGGATCAGGCGCAGGCTGGCGACGATGCGAAGCGTTTTAGAGCCATGATCGATACAGCTGAGCGAGAGTTTAACCGTCTCGGATATAAGGAGCTTGGTGTTGTTGCCAGTGTTGCCCCTGGTAATCCGATGCCGGAAGTGGGGCTGTTTCTGGGCAATGGTTCGCTTGACGGCGAGGAGGCGCTGACTGCAGTGGCTGAGACTATGAATCAGTTTCTCCCACAGCCGATGGCATCCGTCGACACGTCCGGACCCGAACCGCGGCTCCAAATAAACAGCGGCCAACCTGTTCCGGTTCAAGGTGCTATGGTGGGTCATAATTCAGTTTTTGTGACCTCCAATCCTTACGCCTTCGACAAGGTTGCTAAGGCACTGGACAATGATGCGTCTTACTTAGCTTCGACTTCCGGCGGGCTTGAGAACCCTGAAAAGGCTCTGGAAGCCGGTGACTACTTTCTGTACATAAATACAGAACTCCTGCTGCAGATGGCGAGACCCTGGCTGGGTATGGCTGCTTCGCAAACTCCAGGTTCCGGTCCGAAGGATATCGAGGAAGTTGCCGAATTGTTTGCCGGTAGATTCATATCGACGCAGGTTACTACTGGTGCGGCTGAGAATGTAGTTTGTTCTCGCGCTCAGATGTTGACGCTGCAGTAAAAGCAGAGTTTGGGCTAGCGGCTGAGCTAATTACCGACTAACCAAGCATCGGCCAGTTCGGCTGCGGCCTTTTCCGGGTCTTGGGCTAACATCACAGAGCCTATGACCGCTATACCCGCGGCGCCGCACTTTTTGCACTCCTTAGCTCGGTCAGCGTCAATGCCGCCAAGGGCGATGACTTTGCCGGGGAGTAAGGCTGCGGCGTGCGACAAACTGTTCAGGCCCAGTGGTGCAGTTACGGCCTGTTTGCTGATCGGGTCAAATATAGGACTTAGGAAAACGTAATCGGCTTCGTCGGCGCACGCAGCTTCAGCCTCTTCGACGCTGTGAGCGGAATAGCCTATCAGGAAGTTGGAAGTGCAAAGTGCGCGGGTGGAGCCAACGACGTCGACTGGCCCGCTTAGGTGAACGCCGTGCGCGTCTGCGGCGGTCGCTAGGTCCAGTCTGCGGTTAATTATTAACTTTGCGCCATGAGCTTCGCAAATCTCCAGTGCCCTCAGTGCAAGTTCACTAACCTCTTCGTCGCTAGCGGTTTGTTTTGGGTGTGGCTGCTCTCTGAGGTGAACCGCGGCAATTGCGCCGTTTGCTCCTGATAGTGCCTTTGCCAAGACGCCGATTAGTCTACCTTCGCGGCGCAGCTTTCCCCCATCACTTATGAGGTGTATGCCGGCGGGCATTAACTAATCAATCCGGCTACTGGACTTGAAGCGTGGGCGTAAAGCCGCTTTTCCATTCTACCGGCCAAAAACGCCTCGCGGCCGGCAACAACAGCGTTCTTCATCGCGGAGGCCATTCGCACCGGATCTTTAGCGCAGGCAATTGCCGAATTTGTGAGGATTGCAGCAGCGCCCAGCTCTAGACATCTTGACGCGTCTGAGGCGGTGCCGACTCCGGCATCAACTATAACCGGCACGTCCGACTGCTCGATGATAATTGCCAAATTATATGGATTCTGAAGGCCTAGGCCGCTCCCAATCGGAGCTGCAAGCGGCATCACTGCAGCAGCTCCTGCGTCGATGCATTTCTTAGCAACGATCGGGTCATCGGTTATATAAGGCATGCAAATGAAGCCCTCGTTCGAGAGAATCTTACACGCTTCGATTGTCTTTTCGTTGTCGGGAAATAAGGTCTTGTCGTCACCGATTACCTCGACTTTTACGAAATCACCAACGCCGGCTTCTCTGGCCAATCTGGCAGTGCGCAAGCAGTCATCTAGGGAATAGCAGCCGGCAGTGTTAGGTAAAATTGTTATATCAAGGTCGTTTAGGTGTTCCAGCAGGCTTTCTTTTGAGGGGTCTGTAATGTTGACTCGCCGAACGGCTACGGTGATCATCTCTGCGCCGGCCGCGATCGTAGCTTCTCGCGTTTGCTGAAAACTTTCATATTTGCCGGACCCGACAATTAGGCGTGACCTGAAAGTTTTGCCGCCAATATCAAAAGAGTCTTCTGTTTTCATTTGCTGAACTGCCTGATGAAGGGGAGGGCTTTAATATCTAACCTCCTCCCACAAAATGAACTATTTCGACCTGATCGCCGGATTTGACGGAGGTAGCCTTGTACTGTTCCCGCGGAACTATAGCGCGATTAAGTTCAACCGCCACGCGTTTGTCAGCCAAGTTGCACTCGTTAAGCAGCTGATCAACCGTTTGCGCGGCGACCTGGCGCTGCTCACCGTTTAGAATTATGTCGTGCACTTGCGAATATGTATAACTAAAGGACCTTTTCGATCGCGTTGACTATTTCCTGCTTAGCAACAGCTCCAACGATCTGTTCCTGGAGCTCACCGTTCTTAAAGATGATCAGATTGGGGATGCCGCGAACGTGGAAATTGGCCGGAGACTTAGGATTGTTGTCTACGTTTATCTTGGCAACCTTAAGTTTGCCTGCATACTCACCGGCCAGTTCTTCGATAACCGGCGCGATGCTGCGGCAAGGTCCGCACCACGGAGCCCAAAAATCGACGAGCACCGGCGTGTCGCTTTTGAGGATTTCCTCTTCAAAGGTGTCGTCGCTAACTTCTAAAACATTGTCTGCCATTACTATACTCTCTCCTGTGCCTCAGCCGTGCTGAATAGACCTTAATTGACGGAACCCTATCAAATTTAATGTAAGCATGAAATCAGAGCTGAACAAGTGAGCCAGCAGCTTATTTAACACTAAGCTCGTCATGTTACAGCATTCCAGCTCTTATAAATATATCGAAACATATTGAACGTTCAAGCAGTGGTTTTAGTGGTTTGTCGCCGAAGCGGCCGAATCATTACAGGCTATTAAAACGTTCCACCGATATGGATCGAAAGGCGCGCAAATTCTTCACCCCGTTCCTGGTTGACCGCGAAGCCCAGATCGGCACCGATAGGTCCGATCGGGCTACGGTAACGCATCCCTATGCCCGGCGAGTATCTTAGATCTCCGAAGAAAGATTTCGTGTCGCCCCCGAAATCGCCCTCGTAGCGCAATACGGCTTGGCCAACATCCAAGAAGGTGAGTAAAACCACATCTTGAGCAATTTCATATTGAAGCTCGGTGTTGAACACCAAGCTCGCATCACCGCCCGCAACATTCCCGTCATCCGCTTTGGCGGCGATTGAGTTGGGTGAATATCCACGCAGGGTGTTTCGACCACCTAGAAAAAGCCTTCGACCGAGCGGCACGACATCGGTATTTCCCACCGGCTCGACAATCTCACCACGCAGGTTATTGGCCCAAACCAGCGACTCACTTAATTCGGTGTAATACGACTGACTCAGCTCTACGCCCACAAGAGAGGCATCCGAACCAAGCTCCTCGGGCATTGCGTAGACGCTGATTCTGGATTGAAAGCCTTTGCTCGGATTATAGATATCGTTTCGCTTGTCGTAGATGACCTCGCTTCGAATTCCCGAATACAGAGTGTGTCCGACATCATTCGGTCCCGCGATGATCGAGGCTGGGACGTCAAATACATTCTCGTTAAAAATTGTGTAGCCGAGGTTGCCGCTCAGCGCCTCAGAGAACTCGTGACGATAAACGGTCGAAGCGCCGTAGCGGTCATAGCTAAAGCTCTGTGAGAATTCCACTTCCTCTTGGGCGAAAAGTTCAGAATAGAGCTCGCCGTTTCGTGAAATAAAGCGAGGCAAGTTGTAACCTATTCGACCCCTGGCAGCGTCAATTAATCTGTCTCCGTTTTGAAAAAAAAGCTCCGTGCTCAAGCTGAATCGATGCGCCCTGCCAAAGACATTTCGCTGGGATAGTTCAGCAAGAACTCCCAGTCCGTCCTCCGTGTTGTAGCTAAGGCCCGCCGCAAAGCCGCCGGTGTCTCGTTCGATTAGGGAAACAGCCAGCGATTCCGTATCTTGATCGAGCACGCCGTCCTCAGGTTCGAGCTTGACGTTCTGAAAAACGCCAAGCTTGTAGAGTGAGTGCTCGGATTCGCGAATGAGTTCGGGATTCCACGGACCGTTGGGTTCGACCAGAAGTTCTCGGCGGATCACCGGGTGCAGTGTGGCTCTATTCCCCCGTATGACGATCTCAGAAATAGTCACCTGAGGTCCGAGAGAAACTTGAAATTGAACCTCTCCCGATTGAACGTCGTAGCTTGGAGTAACCCTGGCTTGCGGAAATCCGAATGCGTGAATGTCCGAAAGCAGACTACTGCGAGCGCTCTCCAGTGCACTTACTGACAAAACGTCGCCTAGTTTGATGTCGGGAGTAATCGTCAACAGCTTTGAGATGATGTCTCCGTGCTCAGGATTGGCTGCATCTACCCAAGTAACCAATACCGAGTTTACGGTCGTTCGCGGTCCTTCCTCTACAATGAATTTTACTGCGAGACTTTCATCATCCTCCGAAAGTTCGGCATCAGATGTGACTTTGGCGTCGAAGAAGCCGTTCGACCGATAAAACTTCTCCAGCGCTTCAATATCGTTCTCAAGCCGTCTATCGATCAGATAGCCGCGGCGCCAAGGGGTAAAAAAACCGCCGGCTTCGCTTGTGCTGATAAGTGAAGACAACTTCTCCTCACCGAAGGAATTGTTTCCCTCGAACGAAAGCGATTCGATCCGAGTCCTGGGACCTTCAACTATTTCGATCTTATGGGTGCGCCTTGTGCCTTCATCCGGCATCGCTTTATGAGAGACTTGGACCTGATAGTAGCCGCTGCGTTCGTAAAGGTCTTTAATGTCGCGCACAAAGTTGGGTATCGCGTTCGGTCCAAAAGGAGCCGTGCGGGTGTCGAGTTCCAATAGGTCTATCAATTCCTCGCTGCTGAAATTTGAGTTGCCGCTGAAGAGTATTTGAATAGGTTCCCTCGGTTCGACTAGAAGCTCCAGCGCCACGTCGCCGGATTCTTGCAGGTAGCGCAGGCCTTCTAGGCGAACAATAGCTTCTAAGTAGCCCTCTTCCCGCAGCCGGCGTAATAGCTCCCGTCTGAGTTCCTCAATTCGCCGCTTGGAGGCAAAAGCACCTCTCGCACGCTTCATAAAGGCGTCCAACGTACTTGAAAGTTCGTCGGGAATCGTGCCGCTTACATTTACAGTGCGGACCACTGAGCGTCGCCCCTCGCTTACAGTAAATCGTACTAGTACGGACGACAGCACTCGGCTTTGCCTTAGCGTAACGTCAATAATCGGGTTGTAATAGCCGGCTTGGTGGAATGCTTCTTCCAGTTTGGCAGCGGCTCGCAGGATGCTGCCGGTGTCAACTCGTTTGCCCCGTCTCAGTCCTGCAATCCGCCGCAACTCTCGCGGTTCATAAGCGGTTACACCATAAAATTCCGCATCCCTGACAATCAGAACCGGGGTAAGGTGAAAAACAAGCCGAACGGTGTCTTCGTCCTGACTGCTTGTTACATCAACATGGCTGTATACACCTTGACGGTATAGAGCACGCACGGCATCTGCTACGCTGCTGCTGTCCAGAGTCGAGCCCGGCGCTATTCGAGCATCGGAGGGTATCCGTTCTTGACTGACTTCGGTTTCTCCTCTGGAGTAGCGAACGGCCTCAACGGTCTTTCCCGCTGCGGCGGTGGAAAGTTCGGTAATCTCATCTGCACCGGCCGGGGAAGCAGCAATCAGGTACGCCGCTGCACACAATAATGCTGAAAACAGCTTTTTCGTTAGTTGTCGACTCACTCTAGTCTTCCACCAGTTGGCCGGGAATTATTCCGGTTCCAGGGAAACTTCTTCTAAAAATTATTCCACCCCCGAAAACACCAGTCGAGGATTCAGTCTTTGTAATCGGTTCACTGCGCCACTCGCCGAAAGCCCCGAGATACGGCGTCAGCTCATAGTCGAGCGTGGCTCCCTGCTCGTTGGAGCTGTTGCCTACGTCAGAGTAGAGGGTGAATGAGAGGTCGGGAGTAACCTCTCTAGACCCTGAGACCCGGGGAACAAGTTCACTCGTTTCTACCCGCCTACGCGTCTCGATTTCGAAGCGGCTGAAACCAAGCAGACTCTTGAGCCGATCCTGAAGGCTGATGTCGCTGCGCGGATTGAGCAGTTCTGCGTAGGTATAATCATCGCGTCCCTGATCCCAAGAGAGCAGGGAAAAGCTTCCTGTCGAGCCGCCGATATTGAGCAAGCCGACGATTTCCCGCTCGCTCATCCCGCTGTCGGTGGTCATGTTGACTTGAGGATGACGAGCTGTCCCCGAAATAGTTAAGAGAACTCTGTGCTCCTCCCTTGATGTAGTTTGGACGACGGTTTCCGCTGCGAATGTTATTTCGGGGTCGATGATCAGCGAGTTGTCGGGAAACGAAATAGATCCGCTCAAAATGTCGAACTTTGATGAACTTAAGCCGAACGAACCCTCCAGCACCTGGATATCACCCTCTATGGCCGGCTGTGAGGTTGTGCCTGCGACTCGAAGATCGCCCCGCATGGTTGCTTTTAGAATATCGCTTTCGATTTGAAGCGATTCGTCGGCATGTAATCGCAAGTCAAGCCGAGCGCTGTTGCGATCGGCTGCGACACTTCTCTTTGCTTTTGCAACTTGCTGATCTCTCAACATTGAGAGGGCGGCTTCAATAACGTCTCCCAAAGACGCGTTACGCTCGTAAAGAGCTCCGAGCACTTCAATCTCGCCTTTAATGAGTGGCGGTAGGCTGGGCTGCAGAATTATGTCCGTATAGCCGCTGAAACGCACCGAGAGAACGTCTGAAGGTTGGACCGAGACGCCGGTCATAACTATCTCAATCGCACCGTTTCTGGAGCTTGCGCTTAGCAGCTGATCCAGTCGGCCTTGAGCGGCGATGTGGCCCTGTCCGATTTCGCCCTCGAGCCTTTGCAGCTGCAGCGTGTCTCCCGACAGCCTCGCGTCAGCTTCGAGTCTATCAGCGCCGACGAAAGTATCACCGAACTTGAGCGAAACGGTACCGCCTCTGAGTTTCAACTTACCGTCAAACTTCGGATCGCCGAACGGGCCGCTCACTTCTGCTGAGACTTCCAAATCACCCGAGAGCTGCTCAAACTCACGGATCATTGAGGTAAGTGCGCCAAGCTCCCAATTAGAATTCAGTCTCAGATTCCATCCATCGTTGGGGGAGACGGAGCCGCCGATTACCAACTCTCGATCGTTAGCCAGGAAAACTGCGTCAGGAATGGAAAAAGCTCCGGAAACAATTTTGATCTGAGTAGGTTCCGCATTCTTGATTTGTGCTGAAGGTGTGCTTAGGTGAAGACTGTCAATTACCAGTTCACCGCTGCCTCGGCTTAAACTTTGCGGCGGAGCTTCATAGCGGAGATGTCCCGTCAGTCTGCCGCTTTGATTAGTTGGCTGTTCAGAAAGTAATTTGCGTATGTGAGACGGGAACAAGGCGACAACAGGGAACTCATCAGCTTTGAAATCGATCTTCAGCGGCGCTTTAGAATTCGAACCCAGCGGATAGGACCACTCGGCCGAACCGCGATCTCCGAATAGCTTCGCAGTTCCAACAAGCGCATCCTTTTTAGTTTTGAATGATGCATATGAAACAAGTTCTATCGGGGTGTCCATATCAGTTGTGGGCTGAATTTGGACCTCTCCCGTGATTTTTGGGTCATTAGTTGTGCCTCGAACTTCCACAATCCCTTGCAGGGCTGCAGTGATGTCCGGCATAACGTCCTTCCACCACGGGACATACGACAGGTCGAACACGTCCAGTCTAAAAGAGCCGTCTATAGAATCATTCTTGCCCAGCTGGAGCGAGCCGTTCATTTTGCCGAAGCTCGAGGAAGCTGAAATGTCGGGAAGTGAAAACTTTTCGCCGCGAATTGAAAATGGAGCATCCAATCCCGCAATAGGGAAACCGTGATACTCAAGCGGGCGAGCTCCGAGCGATCCACCGCCAACCCACGGGTCATTCGCCGATTTTCTTGCAAGTTTTAAGTTGAAATCAATTAGTGTCTCGTCTGTTACGAAATCACTGGCGTTGGCTAAGATGCGCTGGGGCAGGAATGGTGCAAGCCGCGCAAGCAGCCTGCTCATCGGATATCGTTTGAGTCGGCACTGTTCGAGTTCAAGCCGTCCCGACGCAAAGTCATACAGCAGCGCTAAATCTATATTGGCATTCGTAGTTGTCTGAAAAGCCGTCGATCGGCTGGTTCCGGAATCTGCTTCCGGCAGAGGAGTTTCGCGGACCTGCGCGATGTCTCCGCGCTCCTTTAAGGATACTCGCAGTGCCCCGTCAGAGTACTTGAAGCTGCTTCGCAGGGTGGCTTTGTCGCTGACATCCGTGTTGTGGAAATGCGAAAGAATGCTGCCGTCGGCAAAAAGCGGACTCATCGTGCCCCTGGCAGAAATATTGCCGCGGGAATTTGCCACAGCATTTCGTAAAGTGACGTCCATCCACTGTTCACCTGAGTAATCGGTAGCAGCTAAACATTTTTCCACTAGCGACGACTCCCGTCGTACAGCGTAATCAAGATCGGCTGTGAAAGCGTAGTCTCCCTCAAGCTGCAACGAAACATCTGAACTGGTGATCAGTTCATCGACTTGAATGTTATACAAATGCAAATAGTCGGTGGTGATTTTGATCTTGGATTCTATTCGTTTAAGCGAGCATTCCTCCTGCTGGAACAGAGCTAGCGGCTTCGACACCCTGAAATTGAAGCCACCATTAAAGATCGGATCAGCTAATTTGCCCGTAACGTCGCCCTCAATAGTGGACTTCAGCTCTTGGCTATTAACAAAATTCGCACCGCCGGGAATGACAGTCGCTAAAAATGGAGGATAAAGTTCAGCGCGTGCATGGAAGTCGTAAGATCGATCGCGAATGTCCATCCCTCCTGTAGCCGTTAGTCGAGAAACTTCAGGCTGGCCGGCAGGCGGGCCATAGCTGGTATAGGCGTGAAGAACTTTGAGTTTTCCGTCTGCAATTTGTACTCCGGCGTCGAGGTACCCGAGTAGAATGCCGTCGGCGCCGCCGCGTTTTATACCGAAGCTACCGGCGCGTCCAAAAAGTCTGGCGAAGTCGTATTTGTGTTCGGTATGGGTCGCGGTAAAACGAACGTCCTTCCACGCAAAGACAAAGTCGTCAACACCGATAATAAGCTCCGGCGACTGCCATAGCTCGGTGTTGCCGCCGCGCGGCGGTGTATCGAAATCCGATGCGGATGCGGAGCTGATTTCTAAGCCGGAAAGCTCGACTTTCCAGCCGGAGGAGATAAATGAGTGCCACTTTCTCGCTGACTGGGGCTTTGGCGTTGGTTTGTCCGTGACAAACTCTACCACTCTAATTAGCGAGGATTCAGTTCCGATGCTTTTGACTCTAGCGCCTGTTATATGAAGGTCTTGAAGAAAAATCTTCTTCGCGAGGAGTTTGAGCGGGTTGAGCCGGATCGTTACCTTCTCGGCTGTAAAGCCGCTGTTCTCGTCTTCTCCCGGACAGCGGATTGCGGCGTTTTCAGCTTCTGCGCCAATGGGGAGGAATATCAGCCGCGCACTTTCAATCGTGGTTTTGCAGCCGGTCCCTTCGGTAAATACGTCAGATACAATTGTGCGAAGGTTGTCGTTGACGATTGGACGAACGGCAAGGATCGCTGCAAGAATCAGCAGCACAATGATAAGCCGCGCCACCGAAACCCGACGGCGAGGAGCTGGCTGCGAAGTCGTCATACCTCTGTCCGGCCCTACTACAAGGCTGCGTGAGTGTGGACGGACTCAGCGGCGCGCTGCTCGGCCAGCTCAGCTTCCTCGGTATGCTTCCAAGCGTGATAAGAACTTCTGACGAATGTGCCGGACTCAACAAACGAGAAACCCCGCTTGAGTCCCTCAACTCGGTAATCTTCGAACTCTTCGGGAGTAACGTAGCGTTTGACGGGAAGCTGCTTCTTTGAAGGCTGAAGATACTGCCCAATTGTCATAATGCTCACGTCGATTTCTCGCAGCCTCTCCATGACTTCAATTACTTCGTCACGGCGTTCCCCCAGTCCAACCATAATGCCGCACTTCGTTTTCACGGCTGGATGAATCTCTTTTGCCCAGCGCAAGATGTCCAAAGAGCGATCGAATTTCGCACCAGGCCTTACAGTTCTATATAGCCGAGGGACGGTTTCGATGTTGTGGTTTAGAACGTGAACGAGTTCGTCCTGGAGAATTGACTCAACCAGCTCTCTGCGGCCGCGCATGTCCGGAATTAGAAACTCTATTTTACATTCGGGATTTGCGTCTCGAATAGCTTTGGCTGTGCGGTGGAAATGAGCAGCGCCCATGTCTTCCAAATCATCTCTGTTTACCGAGGTGACGACAATGTGTTTAAGGTTGAGTTCTTTGACGGCGTGGGCAACCTTGAGCGGTTCGAATATGTCGAGCGGCTCTAAGTTTGCCTTCAGCCCGTCTTTTACTGAACAGAAGGCGCAGCGCCTTGTGCACAGCTCGCCCATGATCATGAAGGTCGCCGTATGGTGCGACCAGCATTCGCCCATATTAGGGCAGCGCGCTTCTTCGCAGACGGTGACCAGGCCTTTACTTTTAACGATATCGAGCGTTTCAAGAAATTCCGGCGAGCCGGGCGCTTTCGCGCGCACCCACCTGGGACGCTGTCCGGCAAGGAGGCTTTTCTCTTCGTCGAGTGCCATCGAGAACACGTCGGCGAAAGCGAGTGACAACGCCTGTTTTACTTCAGCCATGCTCGGCGTTACGCGGTCCATCGAGCGTCTAATTTCCTCAAGCGAGGTCATAACGCTTCCATCTTGGCCGCAGGCTGAGATAGCTCGAAAGTAGTCGAGGTTTGGCGAAACATTCAGCGCGAGACCGTGGTGCGACACCCAGCGCCGTACACCGATTCCAACGGAGGCAATCTTCTTCCATTGCTCGTTGTGGTTGACCCAGACGCCAGTTAGGCCGTCCCGGCGCTGACCGACTACATCAAACTCGGCCAGCGTGCGTATTATAGTTTCCTCGAGCATTCGCAGGAAAACATGAACGTCTCGGCCGTGGTGTTCCAGATCGAAGATAGGGTAAGCAACAAGCTGTCCCGGACCGTGAAACGTAGCCTGGCCGCCTCTGCCGATTTCAACCCAAGGAACCTTCGACGCGCCTTCATCGCTGGGTGATTGAAATTCGCATCCGCGCCCCGCGGTATAGACTTCTTCGTGCTCCACCAAGACAAGCGTGTCCAGGAGGTTTCGATCTTCAACCTTGCTGCGCAGCAGCGTCTGCTGAAAGGCCAAAGTCGTTTCGAAGTCTTCAGGCCCTTCTCGGTCAACAATCTTGAAAAATCGCATGTCTTGCTTCATTGGTCGACTCACGCGAGCAGAACTACAGGATCTTCGAGCAGGCGCTTCATCTCGGTGAGGAACTGAGCACCAACGACACCGTCTATTATTCGGTGATCTACTGACAGAGTGAGTCGCATCACGGAGGCGATAACTAGCTCGCCCTCCACGACTACAGGTTCCTCTTCTATCGCACCTACCGCTAGAATCGCACCTTGGCCCGGATTAATGATCGCAGTGAAACTCTCAACCGCGAGATTGCCGACATTGGAAATACTAAACGTTCCGCCTGTTAGGTCCTCGCCCTTGGGACGTCCGGCGCGGGCGCGCTGCACCAGGCCGCGCGCCTCAAATACGATGTCAGCTAAAGCCAGCTGATCCGCATTTTTCACGACCGGAATAAGCAGGCCATCTTCGAGTGCCGTGACAACACCGATGTTTATTCCTCCCGGCTGAACAAGTGAGTTGTCACGATAGGCTGCGTTAATTCTGGGATGGGTCTTTAGCGCCAGCGCGGCAGCCTTGACTATCAAATGATTGAAGGTAATCCCCTCATACTGCGGCAACGGCTTTAAGCTGGAGCGCACCTTTATACACTCGTCCATCAGCACCTTCGTGGTCATGAAAAAGTGCGGAATTTCGTTAACGCTTTGAACCATTCGGTTAGCTATCGTCTGGCGCATTGAGCTAAGCGGCGCTGTGGATCCCGGTGCGGCAGCCGGCAAAGGCTGGGACTGGCGCGCGGCAGCAGTGGAGGACTGTTCCTGCGGCTTATTAATCGCAGCTTCAATATCGCGCTTGACGATCCTGCCACCTTCGCCGCTCCCTTCTAAGCGCGTTACATCAATCCCGTGTGAGAGCGCTAGATTCTTTGCCAGAGGCGAAATTTTCAACCGACTGCCGTTAGAGTCAGTTGAATCGCCGGAGCCATTGTCTTTCGCGGCACTTGCCTGCGGGGCCTGCGAAGATCGCTCTTGCTGTGTTGGTTCGTTTTCGGTTGAAGCTGATTTGGACTCGGATTCAGACTCTTCGGTAGAAGACTTGTCCTGCTTAACTTCAGGAACGTTTTCACCTTCCTCGCCGATATGCGCGATCACGGAGCCGACAGTGACGGTCGTTCCCTCGGGAGCGTGAATCTTTAGCAGAGTGCCTTCGTTGAAACTTTCGATTTCTAGGTCCGCTTTGTCGGTGGCAACCTCGGCCAGAGCGTCCCCCCTCGCGACTTTGTCGCCTTCTTTAACCAGCCAGCTAAGAATTTTGCCCTCGCTCATCGTGTCGCTGAGCTGCGGCATGGTTACCTCAATCGCCATCGATTTTCTCCTTTCAGTGAAAGCGGTAGTGGGAAGTTTAGCGAATGATACGATTTGTGGTAGTCCTTCTATCGGTTTTTGCAGACAAAAGTCTAGCGTTGCGGGGCTTTGAATTTAATATCAGAGTTAAAGACTGCCTAATTAGACCTATGATATTCCATGAGTAAGTGCGTAAGAATTATTGGGGCGGGCCTTGCTGGAAGTGAGGCGGCCTGGCAGTTGACGCGCCGAGGTGTGAGCGTCGAGCTGTTTGAGATGCGCCCGGCCAAGATGACCAAAGCTCATAAGACCGGTTCTTGCGCGGAATTAGTGTGTTCAAATTCCTTTCGCGGGGCGGATCTTAGCAATGCCGTAGGGCTGCTTAAAGCGGAGCTTCAGTCTATGGGCTCGCTGATTATGCAGGCCGCGCTCGAGTGTGCCGTTCCGGCGGGAGGTGCTCTGGCTGTGGATCGCGAGCTATTCTCCGCGTACGTCGACCAGCGAATTCGCTCGAATCCGCTGATTAGCTTAAGAGAAGGGGAGATCGCTGAACTTCCGGAGTGCGGCGCTGCAGCGCCGCTGATCGTGGCGACCGGTCCGCTGACCTCTCCCTCTCTTGCTTCGGCAATCGAAAAAGTAACCGGTGCCAGCAGCTTGGCTTTTTTCGACGCAATCAGTCCGATAGTGCTCAACGAATCACTGGACTTGGAGCAAATGTTTCGGGCTTCGCGCTACGACAAAGGCGAGGGCGATGATTACCTCAACATTCCATTTACTAAGGAGCAATACTACACGTTTGTAGAGGAAGTAGCTCAGGCCGAAAAATTCGGCGGTCATGAAGAAGTTGAATCGGATATGGTCGAGAATCTTCGGCCCTTCGAAGGCTGTATGCCGATCGAGGATGTTATCTCGCGCGGCCCCGATACCCTGCGTTTCGGCGCTTTCAAGCCGGTTGGTTTAAAAGATCCGAAAACTGGCCGAGAACCTTATGCAGTTATGCAGCTGCGTATGGACGACAAAGCGGGCACTTTGTGGAGTATGGTTGGGATGCAGACCCGCATGCGTCACGGCGAGCAGACGCGAATTTTTAGATCGTTAAGTGGTATGCAGGATGCCGAATTCGTTAGGCTAGGCTCGGTTCACAGAAACACTTTCATTGATTCACCCAAATGTTTGAATGCAACTCTTGAGTTTCGTTCGGTACCCGGTTTGTTCTTTGCCGGACAAATTACAGGTACCGAAGGTTACGTAGAGTCGACGGCCGGTGGTCTCGTCGCTGGTATTAATGCCGCCAGGTTGATTAACGGGGAGAGCACTGTTCAGTTCCCCGCTCAGACCGCAATTGGGTCTTTGATGAATTACATCAGCGACGTTGAGCGCCGCGACTTTCAGCCGATGAATATAAGCTTTGGACTAATGCCGTCCTACACTCATAGTTCCAAGAAAGATAAGCAGGGGCGGCGCCTCTCGAAGCGAGATCGGCGGCTTGCTGCTGCTGAGAATGCGCTTGGAGCGATTGAGGAGTTCAAGGCTGGCTTGGCAGTTCAGCCGTTGTAAGTGCAGAGGAAGCCAATTTGCGAACGCTAGAATAATCATTCGGCACTCGGCGCAAATATCCATCACTAAATCTCACCAAAGCTCCATAACAGTGATATGCACGGCTGCGTGTATCGCCAGAGGTGCCTCTAGCGCCCGGCGGATCTTTGATTTCTTGGTTAGTAAACCAAGCCATATGAGTAGCGGGGCCCCATTATGTGCTCGCACGTAATAGGGTTCTATTCAATTTTCACACCAGGAGGGAGCCTGTTCGTCGGACACCAAGTTCGGCAGCTCCCAGGGAGTAGTAGTTAGGCAAGAGTCTGACGCTCCCAATCAACTGCCGACGCGCTTTTGCCGGCGTCTCGGTGTCCACAACCGTCCACAACGGACAGGAAGGCAATGTAATGCGTAACTGGATGCGTACGAACAAGTTGGCGACCGCCATCATCTTCATGCTGATCGCGGTCATCGTCGCCATGGCGCTCACCTGGCGCTTCGGAGGAAGCTCTGGGTACGAGCCGCCGGAAGCGATCCCCTTCGGTTCGTCGTCGTCCGATCCTTCGGGTTCGACGGCGACCTCCGGCTCCACCTCCACCTCGACTTCCGCCGACCCGGCTTCCACCGGCACTTCGGCGGATCCGGCCACGCGCCCCGGTGCCCCCACGGCCACGGTCAACACGCCTTCGGGCGGGTTCTCTGCGGTCAACACGGGCAGCGGGACGATCATTCAGGCCGGCGGCAATGTCCACATCGACTACGGCAAGGCCACTGAGGAGCAGGTCGATCGGCTGCACGGGATGATGAATCCGGGCGGCGAGGTCACCCTCTCCCAGGGCGATGTGGCGGCTGCGGTCCGGTGGTGGAACGAGCACGAGCGGCTGCGTGAACTGGCCAACAAGGCGAAGGCCGAGGCTGAGGACGCGCAGGCGGCGGGAGATCTGGCGGAGTACAATCGTCTGATGGACCAGTTCTGGTCCTATCACGACGAGCGGCTCATCCTCGACTTCCCGTTCGTCAACGGTGTCACCGTGTATGCGCTGCGGACTTCGAGCCCGTCGTTGTACAACGACTACGGGAAGTTCGAGTTCGTCGCGATCTACAAGTGGGATCCGTACTACCGCTCGCCGATGACCAAGGAGCAGCTCGCTGCCCGCGGCGCGTTCTACACGCATGCGGGTGACGGTAAGCCGTTCACTTGGCGCGAGTACCTGAAGGATGTGCTCTGGCCCGAGTGGACAGAGCCCACCTACGGTGTCATCGCTCGCTTCGCCGGAAGCGGAACCGAGCCGACGGACTTCTCCGGAGTCCGCTACTTCATTCGCGAGTAGTCGATTCGGCTCAGCCCGGGGTGTGATATTTTGGAGGTTATCACCCCCGGGCAGGTTGGGAACGGTTCGCCGTGTTCAGCGTCGCCCTCGGGTGAAGCTGGTTACGGGGTCCCGTACTCAACCTTTTCTTCTACTTGTTATTCTTTGTTACATCGGCTGGGTCGGCTGGAGTAAGCGCCTGTACGGCGGTTGAATACGTATCGGCGTCTATGAAGGTGGTGACAGCAGTTAAAATCCCATCTAACCTCTGACGGTAACGTTTAGGGCCTGAGATGCAAGATAGAGAATCCAGAGAGGAAGCTGCCAAAGCGTGGCTGTTCCCACCGGTAATTATCACAGTAATTTCCATTTTAAAGGCGCTTACAGCGGGCTACAGTTATCCGCGGCAGGATTTAATAATCTACACGACATTTTTGTACGCACGTCTGAACCCCGAGCAGTTCGCCCGCGATGTGTTTGCTGAGCTGCGCCATACCCATTTCGATTTTTTCTGGCTGTTTGCCCCTGCTCTTCCCGACGTTTGGCTTGACGGAGACGTGATGAAGAACATTACGCTCGTGACTTGGGTTCTGCTGTTTTGCAGCGTTTATGTCTGTTCAAGTCTATTTATCAAATCGATGTGGCTTAGATTTGTGCCAATCTTGTTTTTAGGTTGGTCAAAGGCTACCGCGGGCCGGATGGTCCTATTCGAGTACTCGTTTTCGCACCGGCAAATTTCATATGCCTTGTGCTTCCTGGGGCTCTGGCTGCTCTTTAAAGAGAAACGCTGGCTTGCAATAACAGCTGTTTCGGTTTCCGCGCTGCTCTACCCGCCGCTTCTTTATTACTTTTGTGCTCCCTTGGGTCTGTTTATGCTGATTGAGTTCGGGTGGAAGAAGACGTCGGCTTACCTTGCGTTAATGACCTTACTTTGTAGTCCGTTGCTGTATGCCTACTTCAGAAGCGGTGTGGTGAGCTCATTATTAGCGCCTTCGGCTGAGATCGATTGGGTCAAATATTTTCTTATAAACTTTGACTCAATTTTTAGTTTCTATCCAGTTACCTGGGAGAAGGTGTTCTTCATAGGGAGCTGGCTCGGCTGTGCTCTTATTGTTTTTCTCTTGTGGATTCGCAGAGCCGCGTTTTCAGATGTGCAGCGGCAATACACCCGCCTGCTAACCGTCTTCCTGTTTTACGCGAGTGTAGGCATGCTGCTGTTTTACGCGAAACTCGAGCTTGCGCTCAGGCTGCAATTGCTTCGCGCTGCGGTTATTGCAGCTATGCTGACCACAGTAGGAATTGGATTTTTACTTGAGTCCGTGTGGGGGGAGCGAAAGCGCTTGGAGAAATTCTGTGCGCTAGCGGCGTTTCTCTCTTATCACTTTTTAGTGGTGTTTGCTGCCGTGCTTAATTTTCTTCGCCCCAGCAAGGCCCCGCTCAGGTACATTGCCGCGGCCTTGGTGCTGTTCGGGATCGACCAGACGAACGCAGTATATTCAGCCTCTCCTCTCAGAACCAACTACTCTCGCTGGAAAGACGCTGCGGATTACGCGAAGCAAAACCTTGAGCATTCGGCGCTGGTAATGATTCCACCGGTTAGTAACCTGGACTACTGCAATACGGATGACCAGGTTTCATTTAGATTGCTGGCGCAGCGTTCGACCACGTTGAAAGTCTCCGATGGCGTGGAGATCGGCTACGATGTCAAGTTCGCTCGGCAATACATAGATTATTTAAATAAACTGCGCGACTTTCTAGAAATAGAATTTGATTTTTCTTCGGATTGCGCGTTTAGAGAAAAGATCAAGACTGCTTGGAACCGTAAAGGCGTGGCCGGGCAGCTGGAGTTTGCTCGGCAGCAGCAGGCGGATTTTCTATTGATTAGTAACCACCTGCTTCCCGCTTTAGGCCTCAATGAAGCGGTCTTTGCAGGGAAGAATTATTCACTATTGGTTGTGAAGGCCAAAGATAAGGACGGACAGAATGTTATTGATAGCGGGAGCATTTGAGCCGGAGCTTGAGGCGCTACGTCGTCTTTTTGCTGAGCGCGCTGACGTAGAATTTTTGCTCACAGGCGTGGGCTTGGTTAACGCTGCGATCAGTGTTTCAAACCGGCTGAAAGATTCTTCCGACGTTCAGCTGCTGTTCGTTGGGAGTTGTGGAAGCTACAGCGACTATTTTCCTTTGTGCAGCTGTGTCTGTGTAAACGCGGTATGCCAAGCGGATTATTTAGCGGCGACGTCTAGGGGGCATATACCAGCTGCGTCGGAGGAAACGATAGATGCGGATCCAAGTCTTAGAGCCAAACTGAGCGCGCTTGCTGATGAGGAAGCGGTTGCCAGCAGCACAATTTCTATAGCTGATGACCGTGATGCGGCGCAGGCTTTGTCTGAGTTCAGCGGTGCGGGAGTTGAAAATCTAGAGTTGTTTGGACTTGCTAAAGCCTGCAAGCGCTCGGGAGTGGCCTGGGGCGCCTTGTGTGCGGTCACCAATTATGTGGGTCCTGGCTCAGGCCAGCAGTGGAGGAACAACCACGTAAATGCGGCGCAGCGCACGGCTGAGGTCCTAAAGCAGTTTGTAGGAAGTTTTTAATCCTGGTCGGCTCTCGCTAAGTTCGGGAATTCTCAAAGATATCCTGGAGCTATGGCCTATGAGCGGCAATCCCGACTATTATGGTCTGATTAGGCCCACGTCCGGCTTAGTGCTGATACTTCAACAAATTACAAAGCTGCGGCGCGAATTTTACAATTCCGTGACATCTACCCTAATGCCCTGGGCTAGACTCGGATTCAACTTGATTTGATTCAAGGTTCTTGGGGATTTTGGGATTCACTTCGCAGGAGGTGCTATGCGCTCAGAGACGGTTACGGATGCAGTTCTTATAGAGCGATTTACGGGTGGCTGTGAGGAGAGTTTTGAAGAGCTTATTTCGAGGTACGAGACCAAGGCTTACAACTTGGCGTTGCGCTTGACTCGCAACGAGTTGGATGCGGAGGAAGTTCTTCAGGATGTCTTCGTGACAGTTTACCGAAAAATCGAAAGTTTTGAAGGTAAGTCAAAGTTTTCAAGCTGGTTATACAGAATAACCGTTAATGCAGCGTTTATGAAGCTGCGCAAGCGCAAAAAGCACCAAGCGATTTCGATCGATGAAATGCTTCCGCAGCTCGAGAATCAGGCTTTGTCGCAGACTGCTAGTTTCAGGGACAAGTGTGATTCGCGCGCTCTCTGCAATGAAATGCGGGGGACAATCGAAGATGCGATTCGCCGGCTGCCGGAAGAATACCGAGCTGTATTTGTGCTGCGTGATATTGACGGTCTTTCCAACAAAGAAGTTGGTGAGCTGCTTAATTTGAGCATTCCGGCCGTGAAGTCGCGCTTGCACCGCTCAAGGTTGATGCTGCGAAAGCGCCTGAGCCGCTTCTATGAGGACTACAGAAGCGACGAGAAGATTATCTCTGTCGGTCCCTCGGTAATGAAGCAAGCTGCCTAAAAAGTTCACATTCCTCGCAATATTGGTTCACATACTTAACCCCGGAGTCCGCAGCTCCGGGGTTTTTTTGTACTCCCTTAGTCTGGTCTTGAAAACAGAGCAAGCATGAGGTAATAACCGGCCTTTGCTTCGGAGATCGACGATATGCTTAGTAGAGAAATAGTCACGCAGCAGCTCGCTCATACCCTTTCTGAAATCGACATTCCCGATCTTGGAGACAAGATTTCCGGCAAGGTGAGGGATAGCTATGTGGTGGGTGCGAAGCGTGTTCTCATCACGAGCGATCGCCTTAGCGCTTTTGATAAAATTCTGACCACTATTCCGTTCAAGGGGCAGTTGCTAAACGCAATGACTGCGCACTGGTTCGAAGAAACTAAGCATATTATCCAGAACCACATAATTGATGTTCCTCATCCGAACGTATTTATCGCAAGACAGGTCGACATTATTCCAATCGAAGTAGTGGTGCGCGGGTATCTGACCGGAAGTGCTTGGCGGGATTATCAAAAAGGCAACGCTGTTTCAGGAATTTCGCTGCCCGAGGGGCTTAAGAAATCTCAAAGATTCGATTCACCTCTGCTCACTCCTTCGACCAAAGCTGAGCAGGGTGAGCATGATATGCCTATTTCGGAAGAGGCAATTCTTCAATCCGATTTAGTAGATCCCCAACTTTGGAACCAGGTCAGGGACGCCGCGCTGAAGCTGTTCGAGTTTGGTACAAAGAAAGCGGCTGAGCGCGGTTTGATTCTGGTCGATACGAAGTACGAGTTTGGCACGAGCGTAAATGAGAACGGTGAGCGATTCATTGTTCTCGCTGATGAGATTCATACTCAGGATTCATCTCGCTACTGGATTGCTGACACCTATGAAGAGCGCTTTTCCGCAGGTGAAGATCCACATATGCTGGACAAAGAGTTTGTGCGACGTCACCTCATGGAGAAATACGACTACATGGGTGACGGAGAGCCGCCGGTGCTTAGTGATGAGTTTCGTGTTGATACAGCGCTGCGCTACATAGAAGCCTGCGAGAAGATCACCGGCAGTCCTTTCGAAGGTCGTCCAGGTGACACCGCCAGCGAAATACGCGAAGTGCTAACGAATTATTCGTTCTAAGCAGCTAAACGTCGTCTATTTAAAATCAAAGAAAATTACGACTAGCGAACGCAGGATAAATGCACCGACTGCAACGACCAGCAAGCTTGTCGCTGCCCGATAGCTTCCGAGCGCGGCCGCTATAATCGCCAGCAAACCTGCCACGATCATGACCAGCGAGCCTAAGTTGCCTTCGATTAACTCGAACATCCGGCTGCCCATATCGTAAATCCGGTCGTCGCCGGCAGCTACTCCGGAGCCCGGAGTATTGGATAATTGAGCAAGTGAAAAGTCTGCTCCAGCTGCAGCTAACAAAATGATTCCAAAGGCGATCAGCGCAGCTGATGCAATAGTCGGTCGATACGCCTCAAGGCATGCAGCAGCGTATCGCGCTTTGGACAATGTGAATCGAGCTAAAGGGGAAAAGGTGTTCATTGTATTCAAGCTCCATTTCTCAAGCTGCGTGTAAACCCGCATTTTTCTGATGCGGATTATAGCCGTTTGCTGGTACTTACGCCAGTCGAAGGCGGATAAACAGCTAATTACTTCAAAATTTGAAATAAATTACTAAAATTGTCGGTCCAGAGCCGGATTTCACCGTAGTCTTGATTGCGATCGAGGCGGGAATTGTCCGAGGTGCTTATCTCCAATTTCGATCCCTCGCGGCTTAGCAGCATCCAATTGGTTTCCGGCTCTAGTCCGCCTTCGCCTTTGTCCAGATACTTCACCGCCGTTTCCAGGCCATACAGCTCAGCGGCTTGGCTGATTACCGGTCGCAGATCAAGGTGGTGATTGGTAATGTGGATTGCGATGAGACCGTCGTCCGAAAGATGGCGCAGATAAATCGCAAACGCCTCTTGGGTCAGCAGGTGCGCGGGGATTGCGTCGCCGCTAAATGCATCGATAACGAACAAATCGTAATTTTGGCTGGCTTCTCTCTCAAGCGACAAGCGCGCATCTCCTAAAATGATTTCGATATTCGCTGCACTATTATCCAAATAAGTGAACAGGCGCTTCGCTTGATCGACTACCTGCGGATTGATTTCGTAAAAGCGCAGAGTGTCTCCAGGGCGACCGAAGACAGCCATCGTTCCAGTGCCCATTCCAATCAGACCCACGCGCTTGGGTTCGTCTCGGAGCGCTATTTTAAAAGCATCGTTCCCGCCGCTTCCGCTTCGGTAATACGCCGTTGCCATCATCCGCTTTTCGGGCTTCAAAAACTGGAAACCGTGCTGTATGCGGCCATGGTATTGGGCAATGCGGTGCAGGTCGGGATCATCGGCATCCACCTCAACCGCTCTAAGGATGCCGTAAAAATTTCGCGACTGCTCAAGTGCGCCGCTAGCCATACGATTTGCGTTAACACCGAGAGCAGCCGTCAGCGCTGCGAACGCAAGGCCTAAGCCCGCCCACGCTCTTTTCGGCTTCCCGCCGGAAATAGTAGATTCGGGATCGACGTAAAGCACGACCGATACCAGTGCGGCGCAGCTAAGCAGCCCGAAGTGTAGTTCGAAAAATGCCGGAAAGATTATTGGCGAGATGATGCTAACGAACAGGCCGCCGAAGGCGCCTCCGGCAGAAATCATCAGGTAGAACAAAGTTAGGTATTTTGGGTGAGGTTTAATTCTAGCCAGCTCACCGTGGCAGACCATGCACGCAGTAAAAAGTGTTAGGAAGGAGACTCCCAGTGCTACGAGAATATGTGACGAGGGGCCGGTAATTTCGTAATCGCAAATTAGCAGCATCAACAATGCCAGGGCGGGAAGATAGATTCTTCGGCGATACCAAAAGTCGCTCTCGAAGCAGAAGATAAATGTCAGAAGGTAAAGACTGAGCGGAACTATCCATAAGAAAGGAATCACTGCGACATCCTGGCAAACGTGATTAGTTATGGCTAACAGCAGCGTTGAGCCGCATGCTGCAAGGGAAAACCATAGCAGCCAGTATCCGAAATGTGGTGGGGGAGGCCCAACGCTAATCTCATCCATAGCCGACTCGGGTGACTGTGTTTCGCGAGGCAGGCGAAATACAACTATTGCGCAGAGGCAGCCGGCAGCCAGGTACAGCCCGTAGCCCAGTGTCCAAAAAGAACTTTGTTCCAGAGCTGAGAGCTTCGGCTCAAACAAAATGGGATAGCTGAGCAGTGCGAGGAGCGAACCTATATTGGAGAGAGAGTACAGGCGATAGGGAGACAGCGTCGGGAAGCGCATACTGAACCAGGCTTGAATTAAGGGTCCAGTAGTTGCGAGTACAAAATACGGCAGACCTACCGTGAACATCAGCAGTTGAAGAATCCTTAAAGCCGGGTCGTCGGGGCCTGGTGGTTTGAGTTCTTCGCCGGGGATTATATTCAAGAAACAGGCAGTAAGGGCCAACACTCCAATATGAACGAGGGCTTGATACTGTGGTGATAAATTCCTGTTCAGTAGATGGGCATAAGCGTAGCCAGCTAAAAGAAAAGTTTGGAAAAACAGCAAGCAAGTGCTCCAAACTGACGGAGTTCCTCCAAACCAGGGGAGTATGAACTTCGCCATCATCGGCTGAACTTGAAACAGTAAAAACGCGCTAACAAATACTGTGAGCGCAAACAGCCAGCCAATCGGACCGTAAGACTCTCTTCCGGCGGTGTCTTCGTTCATATTAGTACTGTTCCCTGCCGCTTCGCAGCATTTTGAATATTGTACGCAGTGGTGAGCCGAGCATGTATAATCCGCAAGAAGCTAAACAGTAAAGCAGCGGATGGATAGGTATCAAGAATCTCCCGTGCGGAACATTCCATGTCACAGCGATTGCTGCTGTGTTAGCGAGCAGCAGGGCGGAGAACACAAGGAATGCAGGAGAGCCGAAAACGAAGACCAGGCCAAGTAATGAAAGCACAATTAAAAAGCGTTGATAACCCTGCGCGTCAGACCACCATAGGGATGTTGTTTTGATGGCGGCAAGCTGCGGAAGTTTCGCAGTATTAACTGAAATCCAATCCGCAGTTCTTTGTCGTCCCTCTTTGGCCATTAACACTTCGCCTTCAATTCCAGGAACTTCCGCGGCTGAGAATGTTGAAAGGATTTCGACTTTCTTCTTGAAGGTCCACTTCCCTCCGGTTTCAAACATCGCATCTGAGTATCCGACGGCCATAACCCGGGCTCCCTGGGTGCCGGTCGGCATGAACTCGTGTGTGGTGAGGCAGTTTCTAGCGTACCAAGGGATGCTTAATATTAGCGCGGGAGCCAAAAATAAAAATAGTCCCGACACCGGAGTTAAAGACTCTTCGGCTTTGCTGCCGCGCCGTGCCGCAATCCACAGCAGGCACAGAATAAAGGGAAGCCAAAGCAGGAAAAGATTTCTTAATAGGAGCATAATGCCGAAGACTGTCCCGGCCGACATGAAGTGGATTCTTTTAGGGTGGGCGGCGCAGCGAAGCAGGATGAACAGCAGGATTACGACCAGCAGCGCGGCTAAAGGTTCGGTCATAAATCGGTGGATGTAGAACAGCAGACTTGTATCGAAGAACGCAAAAGCTGCTGAGAGAAGGGCAGGGATGATGCCCACCAACTGATACACCAGCGCCACACTCAATACAGCGGCAGTCACGGTTATCGCGATATTAGCGTAGCGCCATGCGGCAAAATTGCGTCCAAAAGAAGCATATATCCCGCTCAGCAAAACGGGGTAGAGCGGCGGTCGAAACGCTGTCGGCGAATACGGAGCGTCGTGCTCAAGTACCCAATCATAGTAACCGTCGCTGTTGGTTTTGAGATAGGGCTCCCTCCACTCCGGGATACTCCAGTCGTGCCCGAAACCATTACCGTGCAATAGATTATAAGCAATGTTGTCATACGCCTGACCGTCTCCTACCTCAGGCGGGAGGTTCATGTAGCCGCTGTCGTCGACCACCCATACGGCAAATAAGAAAAAGCATACCGCATATATTATCAGTAGCGCCGCAGCAGCACGCCAGGTGACTTCAATAAATGGCAGCTTCGACGGGATCCGAAGCGAGTAATTCTTCATCTCAAGGGCAAATATGCGTTGGCTGAAAGCGCGTGCTTTCAGCTTGTCTAGGCAGTATAGTATCAAGCTGAGGGTGAAGGCAGAAGTCGAATAATGCAGCGAAAAGTTCATCTAATGTTGATTTATCTGCTGACCGCAGTTGGTTTGCTGCAGTCGACCGGATACATCATTCACAATAATGACCTTGTATTTCTCGCTTTGGCGACTAGGGCTTCGCCGCTTCCTGATGTGTTCGGCGGCTCTAAGGCTTTTGAGCCTATTCCTTACATGGCAGAATTTGTCTTCGATTTTGAAGATGGAACGCAACGCGTCGTGCCTAAAGCTGATTACACGAACACGCTGCGCCACAAGGGGCCCACTGGACGTTTTTTTCGTTATATCGGCTACATTATGGTCATCAACTGGCTGCCGGTGATACCTGACGCTACCTACGGGCCGGTGCTTAGCCACGGTTTCTGCAGCGGGGGAGTCATCGCCGAATTACTGGCGATCGATAGACCAATAAGAGGCTTTACGATTCTGCTTCATAATGCCAAGCCTGACGGGAAGCCGGACTTTAGGTATTCAATCTCATGCGGCGCTTAGAGTCCTATACACCGTATCAATTTGCACTTGCCCGGATTTTCCTTGGCTTGCTGATAATCTTTTGTATGGTGCCGATGTTATGGCACGGGGTTGACCTGTTCAGCAGCGTCTCAATGGTTGCGAACCCGCAGCTGAACTGGACGTACGGCTACCTTTACAACCCGCTAGACACTTACGATTCACCCCCAGTTATCCTTTCGGTGATCGTGGCTACGATCGTTTTGGCCGTTCTGTTTACATTGGGAATTTTTAGACGCTCCTGCGCTGTGCTGCTTTGGGTCTGCTGGACCTGTTTGTTTAACAGGAATAACTTCATCAGCCATCCAGGTGTTTCCTTTGTGGGCTGGCTGCTGCTTGCAACGGCACTTGTGCCGACCGGGGAGCCGCTAGTACTCGGGGCGAAGGCTTCCAGATTAAACCACGATTGGTTCATGCCGCGTGCTCTGTTCGTCGGTGCCTGGCTGGTGATGGCAGTTAGTTACACTCTCAGCGGGGTTCTCAAGGCAGCCAGTCCGAGCTGGATCGACGGCACCGCAATTTATTACGTCACCAGAACCGCTAACACTTATCAGTGGTGGTTCGCTGATATTGTTCGCGATTTGCCGATGCTGTTTTGGATGGGAATGACCTGGTTAACTTTGGCCCTTGAGATTTTGTTCCTTCCGCTATGCGTTATCTCAAAGGGTCGTTTGGCTGCCTGGGGCGGAATGCTCCTGCTCCATTTAGGGATAGCGACTTTTTTTGACTTTATTGAGCTGACCCTGTCTTTGATGGTAGTTCACTTTTTCACGTTTGATGCACGCTGGTTTCCCGGACGTAAGACAGAAGGTGGCCAGCCTATTATCTTCTACGATGGCGTTTGCGGACTTTGCGACAACTTTGTGCAGTTCGTGCTGAGTGAGGACTTTTGCGGGGTCTTTAAGCTTGCACCGCTTCAGGGCGAAACCGCGAAAGAACTGCTGGGCGAAGATGCCGAATCAATGCACAGTATCGTTCTGCTGGATGAAAATGGCGAGCGCTATGAGCGTTCTGCGGCTGTATTAAGAATTCTTACCTGGATGGGCGGGCTGTGGCGTTTTGCTGGAGTATTATGGATTGTACCACGGCAGATTCGCGATATCGTCTATAATTTTATCGCACGCAATAGGTATAAGGTGTTCGGCAAGTTTGAAGCGTGCAGAATGCCGAGCGAAGCTGAGCGAGAACGCTTTTTGGACTAGTTTTCAATTCAAGCTATCCCGACAAAAATAAACTTGGTGCTAATTGCGATCAGCAGCATACCGACTATTCGATTAAACCAAGGTAGATTTACTTTAAAAAAAGCACGGTTGCCCAACAAAGTGCCGATCCACATAAAAGGAAGGCAAACAAGAATAAATAGAATAGTTTTAGAGTCGACCAGCCCGACGGCGCTATATGTCGCGAACTGCAAAAATGCCGCGGGAAGAAAAAGCAGGACTAACACCTTGCGGAACGCCTCTTTTGCGAAGATCCTTCCAAAGTGCCAGACCAGGGGAGGGCCGTTGATGCCGACTGAGCCTCCGCAAAAGCCGGAGAAAGCGGAAACAGCCCAATCTGCCGGAGTGCTGCGCTCGGGTATCTCGTCACGTATGTCCGCTCGCTTGCCCATCGGCCGCCCCATTAGAAACCAAACGCCGAGAGTCGCAATCACTATACCAAGCAAGAGGGTAAACGAGTCTTCAGGGGAGGTTTTCAGCGTTAACGCGCCGAGGACTGTGCCTGAGGTAAAACAAATTACAGGTATAAACCAGTAGCTGCGTGGAACAGCTTTCTTGTCGACTTTAACCAGCAATATGTTTGCGAACATATTGAGACCTGCGCAAACTACCACGGCTTCTTTCGGTTCCAGTATTAGGGCGGCTATTGGGATGAATATAATGTTGCCGCCGAAGGCGGTAAGAGCGTTGACGAAATATGCTGTAAAGGTTGCAGCGGCAGTAGCCAGGACAAAGGAAGTCATCAGCCGCGGATTACTCCATCTGGTTCCGGGAAACTTAAGGACCGAATCTATACCGGCGGCAGGATGCTGTCTAGCTTAGCGGATGTACAAAAAAGTGGCGCTCCGAAGAACGCCACTTTTTGGTTTTGAACCACTCGTTGTAAATGAGAGAGTCGGTCCCCACCGACTCCCGCATTTTCTTCGCCGCCGACTATTTCCAGTCGAAGAAAATAGCGACAAGTGAGCGAAGAATAAATGCACCAACTGCTACAACTAGCAGTCCAACTGCGGCACGGTATGCACCAAATGCAGCCGCGATGATTGCTCCGAGACCGGCGGCGATCATCACTAACGCACCCAAGTTACCTTCGATCAGAAGGAAGATGCGGTTAACGATTTCATATATTCTGTCGTCACCAGCTGCAACACCAGAACCTGGTGCGTTTGCGAGCTGTGCTTCAGAAGCGCCTACCAGTCCCGTTGCCAAGAGACCGATACCCAACACAAACAGCAACGGAGTAGAATTCGTTGCTGTAGCAACGTATGCTTTCCGACAAAGCTTTTTGTAGCCGATGGCTACTTTCTTAATTGCTTTCATCTTATATAACCTCGATTAATTAATTATTGATGCCCTTCGCATCAAACTTCTACAAGAGCATCCTTACCGGATGCGGTTCTTCTAATTGCTGTTATGGCGTTCTCTGATCAATTTGTTGCAAACAAACTCTTTAAATGCACTAATAAAAGCCACGTGATTACAGCCGCTTAGCCTGGAAAGACAACTTTTTATAGAGCCAAGGTGAAGCTGTTGATGGGAAATGCAGCAAAATAAGCTCGAATGAATATTCACTTCGGGCTACTTCTCTTGAATGTCGGCATTTTGGACAAGCCATTGATGAAAGCAGCAGCCTGGGTTCTAGCAGCGGCGGCAGCCGGATTATATATCTGCGGGTCCTTGGTAGATGTTGACCTGTGGTGGCATATAGCTGTGGGCCGTTGGATAATCCACCACCAGGCGCTGCCGAGCGTCGATCTCTGGAATTACTACAGCAGTGGGGAGCCGTGGAGGGCGTATTCGTGGACAAGCGAAGTGCTCTATGCGTGGTTGGAGCAGGCCTACGGTATGAGTGGTCTGCTCGCCTGCAAAGCCGCACTTTCGGTGCTGCTCGCCGTGTCGCTCTGCTGGAGTTTCAGCCTGATTGCGAGGGACGCGGTGGTTGGCTGCATTATCGGGATCGTGGCCACCTCGGCCTGCTACGCACATTTTGTTCTTCGACCGCAGACAGTGACCTGGATTCTGTTTGCGCTCGTGCTGATGCTCGGCGAGCTGGTTCGCCGTAACGGTGTTAAGGCAATTTATCTCTTTGGGGTCCTGCTGGTCTTCGCCGCGTGGGCCAATACACATTTGAGTGCGATTGTGGGGATCTGCTACCTGCTTGTTTGGGTCGCTAATTTTCGCGACCGGCCGCTCAATCTGCGCCCCGTCTTGTTCGTGTTTCTTGCCGCAGTGCTAGGAACATTAATGACTCCCTACGCGGGCGGAGAGTGGTTGACTCTTCTAGGCAAGTTCACTCATCCACTTACGCATCGCAACATTGTCGAGTTTCGTGCGGCAACGTTTGCCGACTATCCGGCCGCTTTTTTAATTCTCTTTTTGATTCTCTTGCTGCGACTGGTGCATGAGAGACCTTCGGCCTTAGAGCTGCCTACGCTCGCCGCGGGTTGTATGCTCGCATATGGAAGCTTGGCGGTGCTTAAGTTTCTTCCATACGGCGCTATTGCACTTTGCGCCTTGATTGCTCGCTACTGGTCCGTAACATCCGAAACATTTGTTGAACCTCAGCTTCCCGGGCTGGGAGAGGCGCTGATGAAGCTAAGAGGTGCGGTCGCCCGTCTGCCTTCTGTCGCCATTGTGGTGTTGGCGCTAATAGTAGTCGCGGAGAAGACAATCGAGCTCAGTCAAGAGATCGTGCGACCGGGAGCGTTTCCTGAAGGCGCTGTGACGTTTTTGCAGGAGCACGGACTCGAAGAGCAAGTGTCGAATGTGTTTGGCGACGGCGGTTACCTTATATACCGCTTTAGTTCGGCTGACGGCAATGCCCGTCATAAAGTAGTGCTGGACGGCCGAACTAACGTAAACGCGGATCGGGTGGTAGAGGCCTACCAGGAGGCGCTTTACGGGCGCTCCAATTGGAAAGCGTACTTGGATTTTGGAAGTGGTGTCGTGCTTTGGCGCAGTAAGTGGCCGCTCGCGTCGATTCTGGAGGAGCACCCAGATTGGTGCAGGGTTTATTTCGATGGTGGTGTTAGCAGCGGGTGGTCGGTTTTTGTTCGGATGGATAAGCTCTCGCAATTCGGCGATCTGGAGCCCAGCCTATGCAAGGCAGCCAAGGAGAAGCCGGTATGAAGCGCGTGCTGCTATTGGTTTCGACTGCATTTTTTACGGCTGCCTATATCTGCGGCCCGATTTCTGACAGCGAAATTTGGCTGCATATTGCCCTTGGCCGAAAGATTCTCTCCTCCGACGCTGTTCCGCAGACTGACTTATGGAACCGTTTCTCGTCCGGGCAGTCGTGGCAGCCGTATTCGTGGATGTTTGATGTAATTGCTGCGTCTGTGTGGAACTGCTACGCGGCCGCCGGGATGATCGTGCTTAAGCTGGTACTAGCGATGCTGTTTGTTTCGGTGCTGATGCTGTGTTTGGTCAGTCTGTCAGAAAGTGTTTTTGCCGGGGCCGTGACAGCGGTAGTCGCTGCAATGGCGTCATACGCTCATTTTGGACTCGCGCCGCATGTTCTTGGATGGGTCTGCTTTTCACTGACGATAGCGCTGGCATTTCAAATCCGTCGTCAGGCTCGTTTGACGCCGGGCTCATGCATCGCCTTAGCAGCAGTTTTCGCCTTCTGGACCAACCTTCATCCCAGTGTCTTATTTGGCTTGATCGGTTTGTTTTCAATCCTATGCGGCAAGGATAAGCAGAGCGGGAGTTCACGATTGTGGCTTTGTGCTGCGGTTTGCCTTGGCGCTATCACAATTAGTCCGGCTTTGCTTCACGGTCCTGCTGCGGTTCTCACGAGATTGGCAGAGTCTCTGGCACATCGTTCAATGCTGGTTTTTCAGCCAGCGTCATTTGATCTTTATCCAGTGAGTTTTTTAATCTTACTTCTAGCAGTATTGTTTACGTTGCTGCACTACCACTGCGCACGCTTAGGTGCAGCTCAGCTGGTCGCTTTGACGTTTTTTGTTATCGTCGGCATGGCTTCCATTACGCTGCTGCCGTTTGCTGTTATTTACGCTGCTTCATTGATCGCGTGGACGCTGCCCCAAGCGTCGAGCAGCATCGGAGCGATGGCGAACCTGAGCAGTGCAGCGACAAACTTTGAGCGCACCCTGGCCAAGGTTCCACCCGCAGTGGCGGCAGGTCTACTGCTGCTGTTTTTTTGCTTGAAGGTCGATGGATTGCTTAGGCTGCCCCTTGTGTCGCAGGCTGTGCCGAAGGCGGCTGCGGACTTCGTGCTCGAGAGTGACTTGGAGGGTCCAATTCTGAACAGCTCGGTCGACGGCGCGTATTTGATTTTCAGATTCAGCGATGAGTCGGGAAATCCAACAAGGCTAGTCAGCGTTGATAGCCGGGTAGAAATTAACGATCCGAGAATTCTTGCGCTACATGACGGTGCGTCGCAGGGAATGGCTACTTGGCGAGAATTCTTTCGCAGGGTGCAGCCAAAAGTTGTTATTTGGCCGACGGACACCGCACTGTCTTCCATTCTTGCCGCAAGCAGCTCGTGGTGCCGCGCGACGGAATCCGAAGGCTGGAATGTTTACCTCTTGGTGACAGTTCCAACTGTCCCCTTTTCCGACTGTAGTTCACCTCAGCGCGAGGGAGAGCTGAATTAAAGGGGACGGTTGGAACTGTCACGGTTTGCGTGGCTGTAGTGCGCCTCAAAGTGACGTAGAGCTCGATAAAAGGGGACGGTTGGAACTGTCACCCTTTGGCTTCGGCGGTGAAGAAGGGGAAGGCTTTGAGCGGGTCCAGTGGCTTCCCGTTTTTTCGCCACTCGAAGTGTAGGTGTGGTCCGGTTGCCAGACCAGTGCTTCCAACGCGCCCGATCAAATCGCCGGCTTTGACCTTCTCTCCGATGTTAATGCGGATTTCACGGAGATGCCCATACATCGAAACATAGCCTCCGCCATGATCGATCGACACAAGCTTACCGTATCCGGAGTATACGCCGGCAAATATGACTCTACCGCTAGCAATTGCGCGCACATGACTGTTTTCCGGTGCCGCCAAATCAACTCCATTGTGATGACGCTTGGTGTGCTTGATCGGATGCCGCCTCGAGCCGAATTTGCTGGATAGTCTCGGATTTAAGATTGGAAAAACTACTGAACTGGCAATAGGTGGATCCGCTGCCGCGAACGCAGGCTGAAATAGGATGACTGGGCAGCAGAGCGCTGCAATTAAAAAACCTCTAAACAGCATATGTCCTATAGGCTATTTTAACGGCCCTGCATGGACGAACGCAAATAATCCAGCGCCTGGGTCTCCTCGTCGGAAGTTTCTTTAACAGCGCCTCGAGAGCGGTTGACAGTGCCGAACGGCTCCATCTTGGAAGTGCCAATCTGACCCCGTGCGCCTGCGCGCTGAGCGGGAGCCGGCGAGTTAACCGGACGGACGACATCCGCCCTTATGTAGGCTCGTTTTCCTTCGGGCGTCATTACGCGATACCAGTCGCCTTGTCTGTTCTCAACGGTAAGTCGCGATCCCTGTCTCAGCTGCATCAGCGGCGAGTGTTCTTGCCCGGGACCTACTCGCAAATTAACCTTGCGAGGAATGATCTCGACTATCAAAACATCTGCTGCAGGTCGAATACCCACGGAGTCTGCCGGCTTTCGTGCCGGGGGACTGACCAGAGCGCGGTCGACTTTACCTGCTCCACTCAGCCTAGCAAGCTCAGTTTCTTTGAGCAGCAGCTGGTTTCTGGCATCGATAAGTTCTCGTTCCAGCTCCGGTATTCGCGCAAGCGCCTTGTCTTTGTCTTCAAGCTTTTGCTCAAGCTGTTTGGCGTCCTGAATAGTGCGGCTAAGTTGACGAGTCGTGTTGCCTAACTCTTCTTCTTTCGAGGCAATGATCTCATCCGTCTTGTCAACCTTCTCTTTGAGAGCACGAAGAGCTTCGGTTGCTTTGTCCAGCTTGGAAGAAAGGTCTTGCTTGTCAGTTTCAAGAGAACGCTTTTCGTCTCTTAACGACTTTAACCACTGCTTAAGTGTCGCTACTTCCTGCTCTCTGGTTGAAGATGACTCAGTGAGTTGAGAGTTTTGCTCCCGGAGGGTTGCAAGTGTTTTCTCGAAATCCTCCTGTCTGCTCTTGAGCTCAGCCAAATGTGCTTTCATTTTTGCACTTCGTTCGCGAAGCTCTGTGTTTTCAGCTTGAGCTTTCTCCAGCGCCGGTTCGATGCGTTCAGTCTTCGATGTCAGACTGCTTAGCTTGGCTTTGCTCGAACGAGTTTCTATCCTTAGCTCTTTTAACTCGTTTTGGGCTGTCTCCAGCTCTTTTCGCAAGTAGGCATTGTTCTCGGTAGCTGTGCTGAGTCTGGCAATTTCTGATTTTAAAGCCTCGTTGCCACGCTGTGCTTCCGCGAGCTTACTGTTGGTGGAAGCCAGTTCCTGCTGGACGCGTTCGTAGTCATTGAGTTGTCGTTCGTAAGCGCGCAACTGATCTTCTTTCGCTTTATATTCGTCCTGAACCTGGCGAAGTTCGGACTTAAGGCGGGAAACGGTGCGTTGTTCGGATTCTGAGGCTTCGCGATGCTGAGTCGTTTCCGCCTTCATTGCGCGCATCCTGTCAATCAACCTGTTTCGCTGATCGGTGAGCTTCATGATTTCCTTTTGCGCCTCGGCGAGCTCTGCTTTCATGCGCGAGTCGGCTGAATCGATATCGTGAACCCGAGGCTGGTTTATGTCGCGCTCAAGTTCGCTAATCTTTTCCGTCAGCTTTGTGATGATTTCTCGGTTTTTTGCGCGCTCTTCAGCGAAACCTTTCAGCTGAGCCGTCGAAGGTCGCACCTTCTTTAGCTCGACAATCAGCTCTTCCGAGGTTTGCAGAGCCGTCTCCAGCTCTTCGATTCGCTGGCGGAGCTGCTTTTTGATCATTTTATGTTCCGCGAGAGAAACTGCTTCACCGCGCGTCTGCTGGTTCTTGGCGATTCTGTCCTCGACACTCGCTACCGTCTCTCCACCGCGGTAGCTACTGAGCGCATTGGCGGTAGGAACCATTACGTTCGGACGTTCCTCCTGTTCCAGGTTCAGAATGCGCTGCTCGTAGCTTGCAAGCCTAATCAGGACTTCGTCAGTGTCCAAGGATTCGCCGCTTGCACCAAACTGACTGTTTATGGCAGGAGCGCCTGATCCAGGTGCGCGCTGTTCGCCCTGACCTTTGGTGCCGGAGCCTAAAGCGCTGCTCGCTGCGAAGCCGAGTACTACAACTCCGGCGACTATGGCTAAAATCTTCTTTTTCTTACCGTCCACAACAACAAACCTTTATCAATCACCTGTAACACCTAGCGCCTGCCTCGCGCCTTCGCTGTCTCGGCCTGATCCGCTGAGCAGCGATAACCTCTTATCACGTTCACCTTGAAGTAGAAGCTGAATCGCCCTTGGATTCGCTACTCCTTCCATTACAATTTCTACATCTTGAGTCATTGCGCTTCCGATCAGCACACTGCCGATACCTAAAATTCTCTCAAGAATTGTCTGGTTCGGCTCGACTCCGCGAATATCTTCGTATCGCAGTCTAGGCTGCCTAAGGTTTAAAGAGACTAGTCCGACTTGAGCTTCAACGCCTCGCTCGTCAATGATGTATTTCGAGTCGTAGATATAGATCAGAATTTTACCAAGAAAGAACCCGGGCAGAAGGGCCAGTAACGGCAAGTGCAAATAGTAAGTCGTGCTGCCGATTGAAAGCAGTTCGCCAGCGATGATGGTCCACGTAAGGTACTTTGAGCCGACTACGGCAAGGATGCAAAGGACGCCGAATCCAAGAAGCGGGAAAAGCTGCGAGCGCCATGTTGGATAAAAATAATATCGGATGGGTGCTCGATCGCGGTTCTCGGTAGGCGATCCGACCTTCTGAATGTTCTCGGCGGTTCCGTGAACTTCTATTACTTCAGAATCGAGTGGTCGATCGTCGTCAATGTCATCGCGGACATCCGAGTAATCGCGGCTTAGATTTTCCTGTTGAGGGCGCGCGGAATTGTCGGCAGCTGTGCTGCTGCGCGGACTGGCAGTAGTTTGCGAACTACTGCCTGATTGAAAAAATTCGTCAGCTTCAAACGAATCGTCGTTCACTGCCTGTTCCCTCTAGTCGAGCCAAGACCTTTTAATCTTGCCTCTATGTCATCGAGCCCTTTATCGCCGCCGGCCGCAGGCTTTACCGCCGCGGGAGCTTTGTCCGCAGCGGGACGAGTGTTAGCCGAAGAACCCGCGTTTCCGCTCGAGCCAAACAGCGAATCGATTCTCGTCGATACAGCTTGGCCGGTAGGCTGGGCGGCGCTGTTTTCGCTTTGAGCGGCAGTTGTCTCTGCGTCTTTCTTGTCGGTTACGACGTTTTCGACGCTGCCAAAAGACCCGCCGGTTTTCATCGTCGGTACAGTGGTTATTTTTCCACCTGCTGCAACATATACAGCAAAAAACAGAGCAACCAGTCCAAGCGACGTCACATTTCTGCCTGTGAACGCCGGTCGGAGTAGTAAGAAACTAACAACCTTATTTACGTTCATGACTTCTCCTCGTGCTTAACGCTAACGCACTTCACGTTCAATTTCTGCTTCGCACGGCCGCCACTTCCCTGATCTTACTTGCCGCACGGCAATATAGGAAGGGTGATACCAATGCCCTTCTTGATCAATTCCGGGGCCGTTTTGCTCAAAAGTTACCATAGGCTCCTCCCAGCAGTAGCGAACCACGCCGGGCGGCACCTCAGCCGGCTGAGAGCCAACGCTAACTTTAGGCGCTGGTGCTTCCACGTATTCCCGCGGCTCCGGCAGCTCCTTATTGGAGCAGCCGATAGAAAACAACATAATCGTCATGGACAAAATTGTTAGAGTTCTACGCATGCCGGCCATGATATTCATCCCTTTCAATCCTCAAATCACTTTTCTCAGCGCTGCTGCTCGTCCTTGGTGTTCGGAAACTGCACAGGCTGCACTCGCCCCGGTCTAATCTCCACAATTGTCTTGTGAGGGGGGCGGTAGTAGGTGCCTGTCGGGTCAAGCTTGCCTGGGACCTGCACCTGGTTGTGCATTGTCTCTTCCCACGCGTTCTCGATTGTTCCCGGCACCCTGTTCTCGTCAACATGAGCGATTACTTCAGTGACGACCGGGGTTTCCGGTGGAGCTGGTGGCTTTTCGTTAGAGCAGCCCATCGCCAGAGCTCCGACTGCAAGCAATGTGTGAATCTTGTTGAGCTTCATCATACCTCTCTTAAGCTACTAAACCGCTTCTAAGGTCCAGAGATCTTCCTTCTGATTCATCTTCAACTACGCGCTCCATTTCGCGTCGTCGTCGTGCGAAATCTTCGGCTCCGTTGGGTGCAATTTCAACCGCCCGACGCAGGGCTGCAACAAAGTCGCCGTCGCACTCATCGAGCAGGGCTGCGAACAATTGGTTGTCGTCACCGTTGTTGGTTGATACCCAGTAGAACGACGGCTCAAGCGGTAAAACTAATGCAGCCTCTCCGATGTCCGAAAGAAGAAAGAACTGCGACTCGACGCCTTTTACGGTGTTTAAGCGCATTATTGTTTCAGCCTGCTGTGGGTTTAAGTTAAACGCCTGAGCAGTTAGGTGAAATTTAGACGGGTCTTGGCGCAGGAATATTTTGTGCGAGCTGTTCTGAATAATTGCCTGCCCGCCTTCCCCGACGTAAAAGTCCTCACCGGACTGTGACGCGGCGATTACGATACCCTTTCGTTTACGGTAGAGCCGGAAAGCTGCTTCAACAACACCGGCGGCGGTCTTACCGACCAGATCATGTGCTTCGTCAAATACCAATAGCTTTCTAGTATCAAGCTCAACCGGGTCATTCATGACGTTGTCAGCCCAGAGCATCGCTACTTTGAGAAATACTCGTTGGAGATCCGGGTTTCGGCTGAGGCCTTTGAGATCAAACACGATGAAGCGGCGATCGAGTTCCAAACTTCCGGCGCGGTCGAAGAACCGTGCATAGGTTCCGTCGCCATAGAATTCCCGCATAAGAATTGAGATCTCTTGGCGCATTCTGAAGTTATCTTCAGTTTCGTTCGGGCGCGGCGGCTCCTTCAGAACTTTCATAATGTCGCGCAGTAAAAACTCACGCTCCCGCGCTCCGTGGCGATAGCGATAGTGCGCTTCCGTTAGGGATTCGATTATCTCGTTGCGCTGCACTCGGCCGAGCACGGTGTTTTGTTCCGTGGCCATGTCGCAAATAATATCAACGCAGACATCAAAAATATCTTTAAAGTCTTCGTCGGTTTTGTCGGGATCCATATCGCCGAGGCGGCTCAGGAAGTTCATTGCCGGAGCGCGAGAAGGAGTCGCTTGATAGACGAGACCTCCGAAAAGTTTTGCTACGCGCTCAAATCCGCAGGGCTGGTTAGGCATCCCTTTGTCAAAGATGAAAGTAATTGCAGGCTTCGGAATTCTTGTGCCGTCAGGCTTTTCCGAAAAATGGCCGCGGTTCATTGTAATGATCAAGAAGTTGAGCAGGTAACTCTTACCAGCACCCGACACCCCACTGATAATGACGTTCGGTGCGACGTTTGAATCATACAGATCGAAATGCACCAATTCGCGGTTCCACAAGCTAGGTAGAACGAATAGATGGTTTTTGCTGCCGCTCCAGTTTCCCCACAGTGGAAAGAGCCTCGCAGCTCGAGAGGAGCGCATCATCGCGGTCCAGCCAGGTCCGTCGGTCGACGGATCGTAGGACGCGGGGAGTGCATGGAGTATAACTCCAAGGTCGCTGATCATGTGCGACATTCCTCGTGCTCCGTTTAGCGACGGGAACAGCGCTAAAACTTCACTCGCAGCTCGACGCGCCTCGTCGAGAGTTTGAGTAATTTGAACGTGGTGCACGCCGACTCTTACGATCTGCGAGCGGTTAGAATACAATTCTTCTCGAGCTTGCCGCACGGTCGCAATTTGGTGCAGTACCTTCTGGTTCGTTCTGCCCAGCGGCGAACGCTCGCGCATACCCAAGGTGCTGTCGAGCTGGTTGAGGCGCTTGAGCTGCTGCTCAATCGGATCTCTTGAAAAGGTTACCGACAAAATAGACTCAACGGGAACACTCTGCAGTGCAATCGTCATTAACGGAAGGCACTGCTTGGGCGGTTTCACCATGCTCACGCAGTGAAAGACTCTTCCGTCTTTTACCATGTAACCGTCTTCCGGGTGGTAAGCAGGAGTATCTGAAATCTGGTTCGATAAAATATCATCCGGATCATATTCAGGAGTAGGCACGGCGTTGTACCGCCCACGCTTGAATTTTCCGCCTTTCGTGCTGCGGCGGTTTAAGATCGGGTAAAGCAGATCTATCAGCGCTTGTCCGTCAATTCGGATAGGACGGAAACCCATATCTGCGAATCGAGTAATCTTACCTTCAATTTCACCTTGAAACTTGTCTACGAAGCGCGTGAACTCTTCAGTTCTGTCGTTCTCTTCGTTGGGATCTCGCGGGCCCTGCAGGAGCACGCGGATCGAATCTTTGAGCTCATCGATTGGTGTGCGTCCGCTCCATGGTGGGTCGTAGCGAAAGCATGCAAGCAGGCGCCGCTTTTTAACCCGTCTGCCGTATTCGGTGGACTTGGAGCCGGAGCGAATCATCTTTACCCAGCGCCGACCCATCCATCCAGCAACTCCGTCTTTCGGATAATCGTGGATGCAGCGGTCAAGGATATCTTCTACGTCGTAAGTAGTTATCCAGTTAAACTGAAGTGAGATCCGTTGATCGAGTGAGTCGATCAGTTCTTGAATTGTTGCGCAGGTTTGAAAAGCATAAGCGTCGGAGGTCGACGTAAGTAGAAGTGGGCTCAGCTGCCAGACGGACCACAGCGACGCGTCCGAATGTACGAACACTTGATTCCTGTCGTCCCATTTGACATACGGAAGCAGTTCGTTAAACAGCGCCTCGTCGTCATAGAGCCGTTGTCGTGTAAGCCGTGTAATACTCATATTCTTTTTTCACCAACCTTAGCGAACCTAGAAAACCTTATCTCAGTTGCCGCCATTAGGCAGCTGCGGGCTGGTGTTCGAATGTAATACCCGTACCATTCTACTAGTATGGTCCAGCTGTGTCCGTACTCCAGCCTGCCTTCCAATCTCGCTCAAAATCTCGTCTACTGTGCCAACTTGCTTAATCGAGACCTTTCGCGAAGCAACGCCTGGCGGATAATCCCACCTGTATCCTATAGTCTGCGCAAGAGCCTGGATTGCTTCTTTAAGATTTGAGCCAGGAAAGTCGAATTCTATAACTGGTTGAATATACGGAGATTTTTGTTGAGAAGGTGCCGGGATTGGCTGCGGCGGATGACTCCATGTCAGTCGGCTGTAGACCGGTTCAGGCGGCAATTGGCGAAACGGCACCTCGTAATACTCGTCTATAGGCTCAGGCTCCTTATAGCTGCTGCAGGAACAGCACAAAACTGAGCTAAGAATTATTGCCGTAAAACCTCTGTGCATCTTGCCTGCGATCTCCTGAATTACTGTGGTCCGGTGCTGCCAGGCTCCACCCAAGGAGTTGCTGACGAATTTGTGCTGGATCCCTCGTTGAGCTGCCTTTCAAGATCAAACGCGTCTTGGACTGCCCAGCGGTCGTTTAAGACTTTAAGGTAATAGTAGTGAGCCGGAACAAGGTCGCCCGTGCGGTTCAGGTGGTCGGGCACCCACATTAGTCGCACTTCGGCAGGTTGAACCACGGGGTATGTCGGCTGCGGTGCTTGAGCTCGACGATAGCTGCCCATAACCTCAAGAGCATGACGCGCCTTCTCAGCTCCGCCTCCGCTGCCGCCGCCGACTTCATCGCGCAGCGCATTCGAGTTGCGTTCGCCCATCGGTACACCTTCCTCGGCGTATGGGTTAAGGTTGTCGAACACTTGACTTGAGCAGCTCGTAAGGCCGACAAGTAAAACGCTCATTATTAACTTTGGTGCCAACTTAGCTATCTGACTCATGAGTAGCTCTCTCGTTAATCCTTAGTCTAAAGAAGATGCGTAAATACCTTCGTCATCCGGTGTAAAAAGCTCAACTTCGGCGGTGGAAGAGAAAACGGCCATGACTTCTCGGCCGCTTAGGACTTCTACAACCGGGACCAATTTTTCATATCGCTCCAGAAGGATCTCACCGAGCCGGTTTGAGGCGTCAGTAAGTGCGGATGCAGTTGCTGCGTCAACATCGTTGCCGCTTAGATCGTAAACTCCGCCTTCCGTGACGATCGTTGAAGTTCCGTTGCTTGCGTTGTCGGTCAAGGTTTCGCCCAGTGCAGCAGCGAAACTGACTCCGGCCGTAGTAGCGATTAAGCGGCCTAGCTTGTCGATGAGCTTACCGCGCATACCGCGAACTCCGTCTTCACCGACAATCCAGCCGTCGACGTTGACAACTGAGCGGCGTCCGTCTTTATGACGCATCGCCAAGTTTGTCAGCCGAAACAGCACGCGGCCGTCAGCTTCTGAGCCTTGGGCGGCGGCAATTAGCCTTGCTTCACCCACGTCAAGCGATGAGCCGTCTGGACCATTGATTGGCCCGACGACTTTAAAAACAACCGGGTACGGGGTTCCATCCACCGGTGCATTAACACCTGTCAGCAACTTGAGCGGGACAACATCGCCTGGAGAGATTACGGACATTTTTTCATCGGGCGGAGCTGGCGGGGGAACAGGAACATCTGTTGTCTCAAAACCCATGGGCTCGATATCATCCTGCTCAACTACCGCCACTGCATCGTCTCCGACGCCGCCGGCCTCAACGGCAATGTTCGCCTGCGCGCCGGCCGTAGCCGTTACCTCTGCTAGCCTGTCAACCTCACGATTCAATTCTTCCATGCGGTCGACTAGGGTTTGAAAGATGCTGGTTGTACGGTCTTTGTATTCTGACATTTCACGCGACATCTTTTTGATGACCGCCTGGTTCTCAGCGGACGCTCGAGTGACTGTCTCTAAATCTTCGCGGAAAGCAACCGTCAGGTCATTGTAGGCTTCCGTAGCGCCATTGCTCGGATTGCTCGCGTCTACCGTTTCGATGTTTCCGGTTCCTTTGGGAGTGCGGCGGCGTTCAGTGTTGCTCATCGTCCAAATGAGTATCAGCAGCATCACCGCTCCGGCTCCCGCCCAAATTCGGCGGTCGCTTTGAAACATCAATTTTAAATCTTCGATCTTTTGGCTCATCGTCTCTCGTTGCCTCTACCACCACTAGCGGCGTTTTGACCGCGTAATCACATAAATTTTTGCTCTGTGTTCTTTTGAAATTTGCTGCTCTGCAGTCAGGGGGCGTGGAGCAAGCTCCCAGCGCTCAGCCGACACAGCGCGTGTTCCGTCAAGGCGAAATGTCGCGGGGTTGAGCCGGTGAGTAGTGTCGAGCAGGTTTTCAACCTCAATCACGTAACCCCAAAGGTCAGTTCCCATGAAGATCTCGTCGACCTTCGCCATAATTGTGCCGTCTTGAAGAACAGTTTCTCCGGAAAATCGGTTGGAGCGCCTATAGCCCGGAATACCTTTCTTCTTGCCGAATTCTGCGACGAGAATCATTTCGCGCATCAGACCGCTTACGACTGTGGGAGGTGCGAACTTCGAAGGCTTCTCGGACTCAGTGTAGGTAGGGCCTTCGACGTCTATTTCAGGAACTCTGTCGTCGATAATCTTTACCCGGTCGTCACGAACATTTACGTCGTCCGAAGGCATTACGCGAATAGAGTAAGTGCGCTTGTCGTCGAGGTGAACGATTATTGCCTCACCCTCAGGTGAAAGTTCTGGTTGAGCGAAAACGATTAGGTGGTTTTCCTGACGCTCGATTTTTACGGCAGAATTTCTTCGGCGAAATCCGCCTTCGATTCCACTCGGAAAACTTACTTGAGTCGGCTCTCCCGGCTTCACGTAAATAGTTTGTTCGGAGCCGCTGTATCGTACGTCTCGAGCTTCCGCCGGGCTGCAAAAGACTAAGCAGAGACAAGCGGCCAAGGTGAGCTGGTTCGCGACGCGAATCACTCGGTTTAATCCCGAATGTCTAAAAACCATCTTTAAAACCATTGGGTCATTCTCCTTCGCCTATTTCTTGTCCTCGTTTTCTTTCTTCATTTCTTCTTCTTTCTTGCGCGCCTCGGCTTCTTCCCAAGCTGCCTGCTGGTCTTCGATGTCGATTTCACGACTGGTAGCTTGTCGGCGCTTAACGTCGATGATCACTATCCCATACTCGTTATGCACGTTTCGGGGGATTGTCGTCATTTTGATGTAGTAGACCAGCTCATCAGGTGGAAGCGGCCGTCGGCCGATCAGCTTCTGGCGCGTTCCGGGGACTCGCACGACTACAACGTCAAGGTCTGGATATCTTTCGACTTTTACCTGTCTTGTGTTGATGAAGAACAGCTGGGAACGGCTTGTTTCTTCCACCGCACGCAGTTCCTTGTTCATCATCTCCTCTTCGAAGACGCTCAGTGCCGGCTCCCAAAGGTATTTTCGCGCAGTTCTAAACTGAGTTCGCGCAACCGTAGGCTGGTATGACGCGATCAGATTGACAATTTCAGTAGCCACGCTGATGAACTCGCTGTCAGGAAGCTGTTTCAGTGAGTAGTAGCCCGGCTGCGGCCGCTGAGGCACTTCGATAATAGTGTCCGCAAAAAAGTACATTATGAGTGCGGCGGCAATTGCCAGAGCTGTAGCGGGCATCTGAAGCAGCGCAATAGCTCGCCACATCAATGCTTGGTCGCGGTAGCTTTCCCAAAGCTTTAGCGTGTCCGCTCCGGCGCGACCGTCGACGGTCTCTAATTGTCGAAGATCATCTTTAATAGCTTTCTTTGCCATGCCCTATCACACCTTTATATTTCCGGATCTTCCAGCGCACGCTGGTGAGTCGGGAACATGCGTTCTAAACCAAGTTTCACAAACCTAGAGTCTTCTTTTAGCTTCTTGATCGGCGCTGCGCTCCAAACGGGCTGCAGACCAGCAGGGGCGGGTATTCCAGGAGGAGCAAACCCGAGTGCGGTCATGCAGGCATTCCGAGTTCCTTTTTCTTCGTCAGGGAAGGATCGTCTGACGGATGCAAGTGTGGTTGTCGTCAGAATCCAGCCTGTCAACATTAGCGGCATGGCGGTGGCCGGAGATCTCGCGCACTGTCCAATGATCAGGAACACGACCAGTCCTACTGACCATTCCATCAGGTTAGCGCCCATGAATGTCCATGGTTCATTCAAACCCGGCAGCACTTCGCCTTCGTCAAACTGCATAATCCGTCTTCAGTCCTTCGTTCGCGTTTCCGTGCACCGTCCATCTACTCGCTTTCGTCATAGGCCGGACAGAGTCACGGTGACGCACAATTTCAAATTTTATTGTAGAATCGCAAACTTTTGCGTTCTCTACACCCTGTTTCTACTGCGGCTGAGCGTCAGCGCCATCTATGCGCTTTAGCCGAGCTTTTATCGCGTCTTCAATCGCTTTAGAGATCTCTTCGTTGTCCTCTTCAAGGAACGCTTCGTCTTCAAATTCTTCGTCAAACGCCATTTCCGGAGAAGCTGCTTCAGCCGCAGGCGCAGCCGGTGCCGAAAGTGCGGCACGCGCCGGCATTTTCGGAGTAGCCGACTCGGCTTCGGCGTTTGCTATCGGTTCTTCGTTCATCGCTGGCTCCGCTGGTGCGGGCGCATCGTCAGCTAATTGAGGCGCTGGCGGTGTCTCGGCGATAATACTTCGAACAAGGTTTCTGGTACTGTCGACTGGTATTTCATTTTCGACAGGCTTTTCTTTGACTGTTTGTCGTGCCGCTTCAAGTTCCCGTGCTCGTCGAAGTTCTTCGGCGCGCTGTTCTTCTCCGAAAGTATTGGAGCTGCGGACACCGGTATCGACCGGGATGCGTGGTTGGCCGCCTGTTTGAATCAACATGCGGTTGGCCTTGAAACGTGTACCGCTGCGAGTGACGCGCGGCTGAGGATCGAGAACTCTGTTTAATTCTTCTGTTCTACTTACGACCGACAGACGCCATTCCTCTGGGTCGAGCAAAATATCTGGGCGGGCAATTCGGCGACCACGCTCGAATTCAGCAAGTGCTTCAACCAACAAAGTTCGGGCTCTTGCGTAGTGGCCTCTTGCGGCGGCGACGCGCTCCGCGCTTGCGTAGTCGTCGGCGGCTGCGTATTGAGGCAGAGTCATCACTGCCGCAGCGGCTGCAGCCGCAGTTGTACGAAAACCGATCTTAATCAACCTACAAAACATATTGCGCTCACTACCTTTATTTTCAAATTTTTCGTTAGCTTACCTGCGCCTGGAACGAATTCTTCTACCCCCTGTTATGAAAGAACAATCGACTAAAGTGCGCCTAAGGATAACGGCGGATCTGAAAAATAAATTAAGGCTTGTGTTTGTCGGGACTTAACAGCGGTTTTGCAAGTGGTGCTAGGTGATTTCCCTCATTGGCTTAAGTTCCTGAAATAACAAGACTTAACTGATCGGATCAGCTATTAGCTAGCACCTGATGATTTTGCTGCTGATTATATATGGAGAAATTGGTAAAGATTAGGGTGACTTTTAACCGACTTACAGCATAACACAGATCGTTATCAGAGGCGTTCCCTCGCGGTGCTGGCTGCGCGGCCAAATGAGTATAATATTAGGCGAATCCACACGAGCACATTCGAAGAGGGTAGCAGCAGGCGGGTAGATTAAGCCCAGCAGGTTTAGAAGGTTTAACGGTGGCGTACGATTATTCGAAACGAATATCACTGCTAAAACAGCAAACGGACGAAGAGCTGGCTGGACGCTGGTCCTTCCTGCGTACGTTCTTTATTGCCTGCGCTGCTATAGCACTTCTATTCGCTGCGCTGCGCGTGATTGCTCCGTCCGACTCCATTTACGTAGAAGATGCCGCTACCGGCGACGGTTCAGGGCTTGCTGGAGTTGCTGATCGACTCAATGCCGAAGAAACTCCTGCAAACAAGCCAGTCAAGCGATCATGGCAGGAGCGAACCAAAATTGAAATCAGCGAACGCTATGAATGGCTTGCCGATTCTCTATTTGGGGAGTCCCAAGCTCAAACATACTTGGCTTATTCTGAATGGGTCATCGACGTAATTGTCGGCTCAGCGCCGCCGATCGAGTCGGATAGCTCGTTCGACATGACATTGTGGGTTCAGTCTGCACGATATGCCGTCGCGGGCGCGCTGCTTAGAATCGGCTTTCTCTTTATCGCCTATTGGAAGTTGTGGTTAATCGCCGCGGTTGTTGCATACTTCGGTGCGCGCCGCTTCTTTCGACCAACTCCGACTGACGACATGCTCGGCATCTGTAATCCGGGCAAAGGACCCTACTATTCCGGGATCTGGGGAAAGTTTAAACCTAATAGCAGTTTCAGCGGAACTGATTTCGCATGTCCGAGCCTGGCCTGTCCGAGGCAGGTGCCTAAATCGGTTGCCGCCAAGCACAAAGCTTACTCAGTTTTGAAACAATACGCTGCAGCGAACGAGACTAATACGGGACTGCTCCAGGTCATTCTTGCTTACCCGAAGTATCCGAGCTTAGTACCGGAGGAGCGAGCTGCTGAAGAAACGGTAGATTTGGATTCTATTGAGGAAGATTTTCAGCCAATCGGTATAGTGTCGACTGACTGCCCAACAATTGAGCAGGCGGCTTTGACGAACCTTGCTGCTGCTCTAGAAGCGCATCAGACACTGTGTCGCTACAAGGAAATGATCGAGCGCACAGGGGAGTTGGGCGACGAGGAGGCCCATTTCAGGCGTCACGATAAGGCTATCAAGCATGTTTCGGAATCCCTTTCTCCTCTCGGGAAAATACTGCTAAACGGACTAACTCCGGCACAGGCCGAGGCAATTGCTGCGCTTCCTCCTGGAGCTATTGCGACAGCAGTGCTTGCGATAGAAGCGGGCAAAGTTCTTACCTTCGAAGAGATTGACGACGGAAACTACGCCCAAGTTTCGCTGTTCCCGCATTTACAGGCACGTGCAGTGATGCGTTCAATGCCGTCTTATATTCGAGATTACGACGGCGATATGAGGTATCAGATAAGGCAGGCTATTTATTCTTCTCGGCGACACGGAGACTTCGGCCGAACGTTTCTTCCGATGACGATGCAGGCGCCCAGTCGGGCCCTGCGCGATTGGCTTGAAGTTTTGTATGCGGCCGAAGATGTCCGTCAAGAGACAGCTCACCTTGTTGCGCTCGATGCGCATATTGCTGAATTGCACTCAATATGGAGAAATTCCCTCGCTTCCAAGGTTAGGTCTGTGCTCGGCGGCGTAGGAATGGAAGGTGAGGAGCACAGCACAAGTGTGTCATCTCATTTATGGCTGGGAGTGCCGTATAAGTCGGTTGTGTTAATGCCGCTGCGAGGCTTGCTGCGGGTCGGTTTGCATGGAGTCAGCGAGTTTAGGCAAAAACGCATCATCGAGCTGATCGAAACAACTAGAGACCGGACTGCTTCGCTCAGCACCTCGGCTGGGTTGCCGGGTTTCAAGCGCCAAGCAGAGGAAGTTTCCGCTGGCGGTCTGAAAGGTACGGGGGTTACCAGGAAGCTCGCCGACAGCGAATCAGATCATGATATTGCCGTGCAGTGGCTGGTCGTGCGCAGGATGCTGACCAAGTACAACTGGCTTTCTACCCGGGTGGGTGATGATGCCGTGCCAGTGGACGGTCTGCTCCAGGGAGTTTTGACTCTTCAGGTAGGTGAGGACCAGCACAGCGAAGTTGTTCCGATGGATGCCTTAGTTCCTCTGAGGCAGCGTAGGTTCCAGCAGCTGCTGGGCGACGTGTGGCAGCGCAACTATTATAACGACGCCCCGAAGGAGAGGGATGTTATAATAGTCACAGACGTCGATGCGTTCGACGCTGCCGTTCAGCGCAGGATTAATGAACTCAAAGACGGACCGTCGGAGGTTCCACCGGCCGCAACGGCGTAGGATTGCTTAAAGGTTTATGGCTCGAGAGTATCAGAAAGAGAATGTTCAGAAGGAGCTTGCAAAGCGTCAGCGCAATTTGATTGTGGGCGGCGCTGCGGTCTTTCTGGCGGCTCCGTTCGTTGCGCTATTATTCGGCGGAGGCACCTCGCCTACCGGTCTAGGTTTCGCCGGCGGTATCGTGCCGCTTCTAGCCTTAGTTTCTATGTCGGTGGTAAAGAGCAACGCCGATTGGATCGAAAAAGAACGCGCGGCGGAATCAGAGCGCAGAGGCGGCAAGCCGGTGCTTGGCCTTCCTCCACGCCGCACTGCGTTTCAGGAGGCGCTTGAGGAAGCCCGTAAACGCAAAAAGAAAATGATCAACAAATACCTGGTGGGCTTCGAACTCAACTCAGGTGATCCACTGTGGGTTTCTGACGATGACCTTTGCACTCATGCCGCGGTCTTTGCCAAGACGGGTGTCGGTAAGACGTTATGGCTTCAAAGCCTGATGTGTCAGCAGATGGCTCGTGGCCGCGCTAGCGGATTCACGTTCATCGATGCCAAGCGCGACATGGGCACTTTGGCTGACATTATTATGATGGCTTTGCTGACAGGCCGCATAGAAGACGTTATTGTTGTCGACCCTTTCGACCCGGTTTGCTCGTATAACTTCGTATTTACGACTCAGCGTGCTGACGTTAAGGCGCGTAAAGTACTGCGCTGCGGCCTTCCACCGACATCCGATCAAAGCACAACCAAGCACTATGACCGTTTGGCGGCCGACGCTGTTTATCGAGTCGTTCGTGCGATGGAAAGCTTTGGGCTGGCTTGGTCTGTGCGAGATATTGCAGTTGCCTTATCAGCGTTTCAGCTGGCGTATCCTCGTTTGCGGGCGCTTCTTCATGAGAAGGGATCAAAGCAGGCTTTAGTAGAGCTAGGGCATCTTGCCGGAAGTTACAGAACTGCAAAGGGCAGTCTGGATTCGGCGCGCTTGACTGACAACCTTAGGGGTATCGCTTCGGAGCTGCACTCAATTGCGAACTCAGAGGCAGGGGAGATGTTTTGCGTCCCTCGTGCGGATCTGTCGCTGACGGATGCAATTCTCCGAGGAAAGTTGATCTACTACATGCTGCCGCGCTTGGAGGAAGCAGAGAGTGCGGCGCGAATGGTGAAAGTTTTCCGTGAGGACTTAGAGGTCTCGATTGGTGAGATTACCTCGAATCGAAACTACACCCTTGAAGACCCTCACATGGTTATCGTCGATGAGGGAGCTTCTACTTTCGGGCCAACATGGGCCAACTTGTTCGAACTTGCTCGTAAGGGGCGATTTGCTTTGATGTTCGGAGCACAGTCTGTGGGCGGTTTGATGGATACGTCGATGGGGCTGTCCGAGCAGTTTTATGAGCGTGTGATGGCAAATGTGAACTTGAAGGTCATCATGCGTATCGGTGACAACAGAACTGCTGAAGATATGTCCGAGTGGATTGGACAGATTAAGACGCAGAAGAAGACTCTGGCGACGGGACTCACCTCTGGTGTGATGGGACGTGAGATTACGAAAACTGTTCAGGTGAACCGAATGAGCAGTGACCAGTTTCGCGATGGAGTTACTTTGTCAGATGACGAGGAAGCCTTGGTAAGTCCAGAAGAACTGAAGCATGAGATGTCGGCCGAAAAGGGATTGGCCTGGTTCGATCTCGGCGACGGCAGACTTCGCAAGGGCCGGGCCTTTTGGTTTAACTCCGATTTACCTGCTCAGTGGGAGGGCAGGGAATATCTTGTACGATACGAGTCAATTGAGGCCGACGAAATTGGACTCTCGGAGTGGGTAGACGAGCACATTCTCTCGGTTGAGCAGGCCGAGACCGAGCGCGATGCCGGCAAGCTTGAGGCAATGCGCACCGCATCAAGTTCGAGCAGTGTGCCGAGCGGCAGCTCCGCAACGAGCTCGGCTCCTGCTGGACCTGCAGCTGAAAATGGCAATTCTCCGCAGAAACCGCAGTCTGAAGAGGAGAAACCCGCTGAAGAAGATGAGCAGGGTAATTTCCGCTTTAATTTGATGCGAGGATTCCGGGGACGTCCCCGGGCCCGAACTTTTGTTGGAGAGTCACCAGATCCAACGCCGGCGGCTAAGAATGAGCCTGAAACCGCGCAAAAAGCGGTCGAGGAGAAAGGTAAGCCGTCCGATAGCTCCGAGAAGGAGGCTACTGCATCTAATAAACAGGAGCCTAAGGTTAACGGCGGCAAAAATGTAGGAAAAGATGCTGCTTCCAGTGCTCCGAACGGCCCGAAGCAAAACAATCCCAAGGCTTCAGAAAAGGAGTCCGGGAATGCAAAAAATGCTAAAAAGGGTGGATTGCGATTCGGCAGTAAGGGCGATGTTATCGTCGATGCCGGAGATAAGAACGCTTGATTGCTCTTGTGTGATACAAGCGGACTTGAGTGGGGCGCTTTAACAAGGCTATACTCCAAAACCGTTAGATAAGGTTGGAACCAAGTAGGATTTTTCCAGCATGGCAACAATGAATTTTATGATTTCGAAGTCTTTTGGTCGGCTGCAATTGCTGCCTGAGCCAAGCGGACTTAGAATGTATTACGTGCCAGTTGTTAATGGTCAGCTGGCGCCGGATTCCTTAGGTGCTTGTGATTTGCTCGTCCCGATCGAAGCGGTCGGCGGTCTCTGGGCAACTGCTAGAGCATTTCTCTACGGCGTAGAATCATTAGACGAAAATATCATCCTTCGTGGTTCGGAAGGGGATGTGCTTGTTAAGCTCTACCGCGACAAGCCCAAAGGTCCCGGTGGTTCTCTTTCCGGCGAGGAAATAAGCTGGCTGAGAATTGTGTCCGGCCGCAGTGAAGAAGAGCGTCGAAGAATTAAGCTTGGGCCGAGGGATTTGCTTTGCCTGGAGCTCGCTTGTAATGGCGTGTTGATGCTCAGCTCGACTAATCCGGATGCGGTAGCCAGCACAAACGGTTTGGTAGGATCCGACTCATCCGACAGCCAAGCTGCGGCGGCCGATTAGTTAACTTATATGTGAAGTTGGCTTAATGTGAGGTGCCGTCGATTTCTTTTCGCAGCAGCCTTATTTT
>JAUIIP010000354.1 GCA_030431555.1 bacterium | reverse complement strand
CCGAATTTGCGAATGAGATTTTCAGTCAAGCAGTCGAATACGCGAGGATTGGGCTCAAAGGTATGAATCTGAGTGTTGGGGAAATGTCCCCATACCCATAGGGAGAAAAGTCCAATATTGCCACCAATGTCGACGACTGTGGCTGGCTTCGTTTTCAGTTCTCCAATGCCGTATTCATCATCCAACCATAAATTGATGATGTCTTGGCTTTATAACTGCCCGCTCGAATCAGTTTTTCTTCCGTGCGCTCGAACTTTATCCGGAGTGCGTAAATAGCTCTGATTATGTCTGCAAGCTTTTCGAATTCTTCTAAGCCGAGAGAAGTTTTCCAAACCTGCTTTTCGGTTGTTTGGGGCGTGATGTTGCCGGCTTCCTCAGCCAGCTTAAGATATTGCGGCTTAGTCAGGATTTCGGAACGCAGCATCTCGAGCATTTCCTGATGCTCAGCGATTAGAATATCCAAGTCTTTGGTAATCGCCCGTCGAGCCTTGTATTCAAGGGTTCTGTCGGCCTTGGTGTCAGCGAGTTTCTGCCGATCCTTTGCCAGTCTGCTTTCGGTTTGTGCTACCACCGTTTCCAGTGCGCTAACTCTCGACTGAGCAGTTGCGTATTTTTTCTTAAACGGCGTAATTGTCTTCGATTGTAAGTAACTGCCCGCCGGATAGAATACTACGAAAGTCAGAATTATTAAGGCTGCGGCCGACAGCGGTCTGCGCCAAGACTTCAGAAGAGCAGCGAAGCTTCCGGCTTGCGCGGGAACACGCAAATGGGCACCGCCAAAGGGAAAGGCAATGTCGGCAATGTCCTTATTCTGCTCGGACTGGTCGGCTACTAGTTTTGCGCTCGAAAAACGCGGAACGGTCCAGATGCGCACAGGGTTGGCGGCACCTTTCAGCTCATAAGCCCCCAAATCCTCCGAGGGAACCTCTGCTTTGTTCATCGCGAGGTACACCGCGTCGCTGAAATATATCTCGTCCGGTGGGCACTGGCTTTGAATGCGGCTTGCGAGATTAACGGCGTCTCCAAAGACGTCACCTTTGGAGAGTCGAACTTCACCCAGGTTAATACCAATTCTGACATGAATTTCATCCTGTTCTTGTGATTTTAGGTTGAAGTCGAAAAGTGCATCTTGCATCGACATCGCACAGAGGACAGCGTTGGTCGGGGAGGGGAAAACGCAGAGCAAGGCGTCGCCAATGCTTTTCACGTGCGTTCCGCTGTAGGCAGCAACGATCGGCAGAAGCAAGCTGTCGTGAGCTTCAATCAGCTTCTCATTTTCTTCGCGCGACTGCCGCGCAGTGCGCTCGGTGAAGCCGACGATATCGGTAAACATTATTGCAAGGTTGACTGTTTTCATTGTGGCTTAGGCTAGCTTGTTTTTTTAAGGGGATCCACTGATATGGGCCCGGATTGTACTTCATATCATTAAGCTGACACCATAAAGATCCGAAGTTTCCTGTGGTGCCAACAGCAGGAGATTCTCGATGATTTGGAAGCTTATCAAGTGGGCTCACAGCTCTGCCCTAAGACAGGGAGCAGGCAAAGCATCTACCGGCGAGCAAGCGGCTGACCTTGGCCCGCCTGAGGGCTTCGTTGACATTCCGCAGCGGCCGTTCGATCCGAAGAACGGCGACTTCCAAACAGTGTGGCGCGGACTGTTAGAACTTGAGTATGTATTTTTTCCGGTATTTTTGAGCTTGGACTCGGCAAGTATGACGCCGGAAACTGCGAGGCCGATTAGAGCTGAGGACCTTGAGCAGCGAATACTCTATGTGCAGAACGATGGCCTGAGTCAAGGAGCCCTGCAGTCGTTCAATGTCATTTACAGCGACCCGCGCTTGCTGGAATCTGGTA
>JAUIIP010000124.1 GCA_030431555.1 bacterium | reverse complement strand
GCTTGCTTTATCTGGCGTATGTAACCTACGGTGGTTGGCTGAGTGCGAGGCTGTTTGAGCTCTCGGCTGACTATCGACTAAACCTCTATCCGGCTTCGCTGAACTGAATGATGATGCTCGGTTCCGGTACGGTCACAGCGCCTTCCTCAAGCGCAATTGTTACGGGGAGCTGTTTCTGAGGAACTTTGAATTCGGCACTGCTTCCACCGGAGATTTTCTCCGGGCCGCTGGCTTGAATGATTGTCCCATCTACAAATTCAAAACTGACCGTCACGTTCGTGGCTTCAGCGTCGCCGCTGTTTTTAATATCAACCACACAAGAAGCGACTTTGTTGTCGGGACTAAGGTCCAGGGCGATTTTACCCTGCTCCAAGCTCGGTGCTGCAAGCGGCGGCGCCATGTCATCCGCTATTTTAGGTTCGACCTTTTCAGGTACCATTCGGGCTCGTGAGAGCTGTTTTTCGTAAGGGGCCAGTGCTTTGCTCGCTGAATACTTAGAGAAGGCCGCACCTTTAAGTTTCTCTACATTGCGTGCACCTCGCGGCGGATTGCTCCCGTAAAACTTATTACCTTCCTTGTCGGTCCAACTATAAGACTCCGCGGATGCTGCAGAGACTCCCAGACTCAGACACAGAGAAAATGCGACAAGGATCCTAAAAACTTGAGCAAACATAGCAATTACCTGACTCCTGGTTTGATGAAACTGCGCGCAGGGTGGTAAACCCTGGAAATCATCCGTTTCGACAATTATTGAGAATAAAGGAAAAGTTTTCAAGATGGCATCCGCAGACTTAGCTCGTAAGCCCACTCAGATGAGGGAAGTTCGAATGATTCCGGGAGTAAGCCCGTACGCCGAGGGATCATGCGAGGTTTCGTTTGGAGCTACTAAAGTGCTCTGTACGGCAAGTGTGGAGAAGGAGGTGCCGCGCTGGCTGCTTGAAGAGGGGCGCGGTTGGATCACCGCTGAATATGGAATGCTCCCCCGCTCGACGCATACTCGCTCGCGCCGGGAGGCGTCTCGAGGCAAACAGGGAGGGCGAACTCTCGAGATTCAACGCCTGATTGGACGTGCGCTCAGGCGAAGTGTCGATCTTTCTCAGCTCTCGGGCTTAACGATTCAGGTTGATTGCGATGTTATCGTGGCCGATGGGGGGACCAGGACTGCAGCGATTTCCGGCGGCTGGGTTGCGGTGCAGCAGGCTGTCGCTTGGGCCCGATCGCAAGGCCTCGTGGAAGGCGCAGTCGAAGTGGCGCCTGTCTCGGCGATTTCGGTCGGGATTGTCGGAGGAAGTCCCGTGGTGGACCTATGTTATGAGCAAGACAGCAGCGCAGATTTCGACTGCAACTTAGTCTTCGGCGCTGGTGGTTCGCTGATAGAAGTACAGGGCACTGCAGAGCAGGATGAGATCTCAGTTGAGCAATTAACGGAGCTGATAAGCATGGGGCAGAATGCCGCGAGGGAGATAACAGAGATTCAACAGGCCGCAGTTCGGAAGGTTGCCAATGGCTAAGGAAATCAAGCGCATTGTCGCGGCGACGGGTAACCCGAACAAACTAAAAGAGCTCCAGGTAGTCGGCGCACGCTTTGACATCGAAATATGTGCGCCACGAGATATTCAGGCGGAGCTTGGTTTGGGCGATCCCCCGGAAGTTGATGAGACCGGTAGTACTTATTACGACAATGCCAAACTCAAAGCCGATAGTTATCACGAGTGGTGTTCCATGCCTTGCTTGGGCGACGACTCGGGGTTGGAGGTGAGCGCGCTGGGCAATATTCCAGGACTTCATTCTGCACGATATCTCGGCGACGCTGCGACTTACGCTGACCGAATGAACAAGCTAATTTCGCTTCTGCAGGAAAGAGAACAAGCGGGTGAGCCTCGCAATCGAGAGGCGTATTACCGCTGCAGCTTGGTGTTGGCTCTTCCGGGCGGTCAGCAGATGCAGAGTGAGTCGAAGATCGAAGGAGAAATCCTCGATGAGTTTCGCGGCCAGGGCGGCTTTGGCTATGATCCGATTTTCCTAATTAACGAACTGAATCAGACGTTTGCTGAAATTGATTTTTCAGTAACCTGCACTAAAGGCTTTCGTGCTCAGGCGGCTGAGCAGTTGTTTAGAAATATAGTCGAAAATAATTCTGGACACTGAGCACCTAGTAATATAGGTATATGCCCTTCATCGGTCGGGGTGTAGCGCAGCCTGGTAGCGCATCGGTTTTGGGAACCGAGGGTCGGAGGTTCGAATCCTCTCGCCCCGACCAATTTCCCTCCAGTTCATCTACCACAGCACCTTTTTGCATACTAAATTGTAATGACTTGCGATTAGCGCGCGTCCGCCTTAGCTTAGCGGCGAAAAGACTGCCAGTAGTCAGAAGTCTATTTTATGTGAACCGGGAGTGTTTCTTATGCCGACATCAGTAAACCCAGCTACAGGAGAAGTCATTCGCCAGTTTGACTTTCTCGATGCTGCTGAAGTTGACCGCCGAAGGAACCTTGCCTGGGATGCCTTCGTTGAGTGGCGGGATATTTCTTTCGCTGAGCGATCGGGTTGTTTTAAGCGTCTCGCTCATCTCCTGGAGAGCCGAGTCGACGAATTGGCAAAGACTATGACGGAGGAAATGGGTAAGCCGATTACCCAATCTCGTTCTGAAGTCGAAAAGTGTGCTTGGGTTTGCAAATACTATGCTGAGAATGCCGAGCGCTTCCTTTCGCCGAGCGAGCTGGATGCAGGCGAGGGTAAACACTACACCCGGTTCGATCCCCTGGGCCCCGTGCTTGCGATTATGCCGTGGAATTTTCCGTACTGGCAGGTTTTTCGTTTTGCGGCGCCTTCGCTGATGGCAGGCAATACCGCGCTTGTTAAACACGCACCCAATGTAATGGGCTGCGCCGAAAATATTGAGCAGCTGTTTAAAGAGGCTGACTTTCCGGAAGGGGTATACAATAATTTTCCCATCAGAGTTGAAGAAGTTCCATTGGTGCTGCAGCATCCCCAAGTACGCGCAGCAACACTCACGGGGAGTGACCGCGCGGGAGCTGCTGTTGCGCAGGAAGCCGGCCGAGCCCTTAAGAAAGTCGTCTTGGAGTTGGGAGGCTCCGATCCCTTCATCGTGATGCCCGACGCGGATTTGGAAGCTGCGCTCGAAGGCGCTGTCGCCTCCAGAACGCTTAATGCGGGTCAGAGCTGCATAGCGGCAAAGCGTATGCTGGTTCATGAGTCGATCGAAGACGAATTTATAAATGGTCTGATAAATCGATTTCGTGAACTACAAGTAGGTGATCCGAGAGAGAGTAATACTAATGTTGGTCCGATCGCCAGAAGCGACCTCTTAGATAACCTGGCAGCGCAAGTTGAGCGGAGCGTTCAGTCCGGGGCGCAGCTGCGCTTTGGAGGCAGGCGAATGTTTGATAGAGGCTTCTATTATCAGCCTACTGTGCTTGGCGGAGTTCGGCCGGGCATGCCTGCATTTGACGAAGAAATTTTCGGACCAGTTGCTTCAGTCACCGCGTTCTCCGACGCGGATGATGTTGCCGAGCTTGCGAACCGCAGTAGTTACGGCCTGGGATCGAGTATTTGGACGAGGAATACGGCAGCAGCGGAGCGCATCGCCCAGGACATCGAAGCTGGATTGGTATTTATCAATCGAGTCGTTGCTTCTGATCCGCGGCTGCCGTTTGGCGGAGTGAAACGTTCCGGGTATGGAAGGGAGCTGTCTCGGGAGGGTATTCGAGAATTTGTGAATATCAAGACCGTGAGCGTTATCGGCTGATGTGGAAAAAACAAGCAGCGAAGCTGCTTAGCCGTCGGCGCCTGAAGACGATAATCATCGCTGCGGCTGTTATTTACGTCCTGCTGCCGAGGGACTTAATACCGGGATTTTCTTGGATTAGTAGGATTGACGACGCACTTGTCGTCGGTTTTCTGTACTCGCTCTACAAGCGCCTTGCTGCTAGGCTTGAGGAAGAGTGGGAAGATGGTGTGGGAGCTCAGGAGTCTTTCGCTCAGAGCGAAGCGCAAGAGGCTGAGGCGCGGGACAAAGACCCTTATACGGTTCTCGGTGTTTCGCGTTCCGCTTCGGCGGAAGACATTCGACGCGCATACCGCGAGCTAGCTGCCAAATACCATCCTGACAAGGTCGAGCACCTTGGCGAAGATCTTCGCAAGGTCGCTCACCAGAAGATGCTAGAAATTCAACGAGCGTACGAACAGTTGGTATCCTGAGTGCCCGAAGAACTCGAAATTGTAATCAGCGCAAAAAACGGCAGGCAGCAGCTTGCTGCGACATCTTCACGCTTGCTTGCCTTAATGCCCGAAGATTTTCCCGAGGAGCGGCTGAGTCGGCTTAGGCTGGGATTGCAGGAAATTTTGCAGAATGCGTACGAGCACGGAACGCTTGGTATTAGCGGCAGCGAAAAGCGCGAGGCTTGTGAAAGCGAGTTCTTTGAAGAGTTGTGCCGCCGGCGAGAGACCGAGCGGCCGTATAGCGAGCGTCTTATTCAGGTTCACGCCAAAGTGGCAAAAGGGCTTTTTAGCTGCTGTGTGACTGATGAGGGTGAGGGTTTCGACTGGAAAAGCGTCAAAAACAATGCTCCGGACGGTGCTGACCTCGAGAGTCTCCACGGCCGGGGTGTGCTCATTTCCTTAAAAGTTTTCGACGACGTCGTTTACAACGCAAAGGGTAATTCCGTTACGGTATTTCTTACAGTCTAGGCGTGACCGCACAGACTAGAACAACAGCCGAGTGCGAATGTTCGCGTCCAGTGCTTCTATCTCATCCCGAATAGTACCGGCAACATCGCGGCTGACGTCCATAATCAGGTAGCCGATTTCTTGGGTGGTCCCTAAATATTGAGCGTTAATGTTGGCGCCGGTTTTCGAAATGATGCCGGTAATGCTGCTGAGAACGCCGGGCACATTCTTGTGAACATTCAGGATTCGGTGACTGTCTTCGACCACCGGGAGATCTATCTGTGGAAAATTGACGGCGCCGTCGGTTGTTCCGGTCTCAAGCAGTTTGAGCAGCGACTGCGCTACCTCTAAGCCGATATTTTCCTGCGCTTCCTCAGTGCTGCCTCCGATATGCGGAGTTAAGATGACATTGGCCGCTCCCTGAAGTTCGCTGACGAATACTTCGTCATTCGACTTCGGCTCCTTCGGATACACGTCCACGGCAGCACCAGCTAGGTGACCGCTGTCTAACGCTGATCGCAGCGCCGCAAGGTCAACCACGGTTCCTCGACTCAAATTGAGCAGAAAGCTTCCAGCTTTCATCATCGCCAGTTCTTTTTCGGCAATCATATTTCGTGTCTCCGGCGTTTCGGGGACATGAAGGCTAACGAAGTCTGCTTCCTCAAGCAGCTCCTCCAGTGAGGAGCAGGCGCGGGCATTGCCTAGCGGAAGCTTCTTCTTGTGGTCGTAAAACATCACTTCCATTCCGAACGCTTCTGCTAGTAAAGCAACTTGCGGACCGATATGCCCATAGCCGACGATGCCGAGCTTCTTATGGCGGACCTCGTGGCATCCGGCTGCGCTCTTCTTCCATTCTCCGGAGTGGACCTGAGCACTGCGGTAGGCAGCCTTGCGCGCGAGCATAACTATTTCGGCCATGGTTAATTCGGCCACGCTTCGCGTGTTGCTAAACGGCGCATTGAAGACGGGAATGCCGCAGCCTTGGGCAGAGTCGAGAGCAACCTGATTCGTGCCGATACAGAAACATCCGACACCGATCAGCCGCTTGGCGCTTTCGAGGACTTTCGGGCTTATTTTAGTTTTAGATCTGATGCCGAGCAGGTGAACTTCCGGGACTATCCCCAACAAATCGCTCTCGCTCATTGCCGACTGGTTCAACTCGACACTGTAACCGGCGTTCTTGAATGCTTCAACGGCTTTGGGGTGGATGCCCTCTAGGAGCAGGATTTTTATTTTATCACGAGGATATGAAACGTTTTCGCTCACGGCAAAGCTCTCCCAGCTGAAAGGGGAGTTTTAACGTGATAACGGTTTTAGGGCAATTTTATCCGCCGCCGCCAAGCAGGCTAAGCGCCAATGCCGGGCTTTGGTTGGCCTGGGTAAGAACACTAGTTCCGGCCTGGGTCAGGATGTTGGCCCGTGTTCTGTTCGCCGTTTCCTCAGCTATGTCCGCATCTACAATTCTACTTTTAGCAGCGGCAGTTTGTACTCGCTGCTCCTGCAGGTTAGCGAAGGAAACTTCAAGGCGGCTTTGGGATGCTCCTATGGCACCACGGTTTTCGTTGATGGTGTCCCGGGCTGAAGAGATTTGTCCGATGGCGGCCTGAGCTCCTGCTTGAGTACCTATGTTAAGACCGCTCAAACCCAGTGCCGATGCACTTGAACTCTTAAGTGAGACGTCGATGGTGTCGTCTCCGCTTACTCCGACCTGTCCACTGATAGTATTGTCGGCAGCGATTAGCTGTTGACCATTGAATTGTGTCGTTTGTGCTATGCGGTCTGCCTCTGCCACCAAAGATTCGAATTCAGCTTGGAGTGCGGCGCGGTCGCCGTCAGACAGAGTGCCGTTTGCAGAGGCGACTGCCAGCTCGTCAAGGCGGACAGTTATATTCGAGATTTGTTCAGAGCCGCCGTTCGCTATTTCGAGCGCGGCATTGATGTCGCTGGTGTTTCGTGCCGCGGTCACGCTTAAATCTTCAATAAGGCCAAGCTGCGCCGCGATTGCTAATCCAGCTGCATCATCTGAGCCCCGGTTGATTCGTTTGCCGCTCGAAAGTCGCTCATTGGCTTTATTAAGATCCTTGATGCTGTTTCCCAGCTTTCGCTGTGAGTTGAGGGAGGGAATATTGCTCTTAATTTCTATTGCCATGAAACGCCAGTCCTTTGCTGTGTGTACAACCCTGTGGAAAGGGTAGGGGCCCTAATTTCCTGTATAAATAGTCGACGTCTCAGCGCTGACTCTTAATAATCTGAGCCGCAGGAATGTCGATGATTTAAGTAATTATTGCCTGGACTTAGGTTGTTTCGCCGCTATAGAATGCGTGCGCCGAGGGCAGATTCGACCAAGGAAATCGCCAATTCGCCCGTTTCACAGCTTTCGCCCTCAAGATTCGGATTATACTCCACCAGCTCAAATCCAAGCATTTTCTCAGATTCATGCAGCATTTCCAACGCTAGGTGAGACTCTCGGTAGGTAAGTCCGCCGCGCATTGGAGTACCTGTCGCCGGTGCAATATTTGGGTCGCAGACATCGAGATCGAAGGAAACCACAAAACCAACGGTATCCTTCGAGGCGACATCTATTGCCTGCTCGACTACGTTTCCCATTCCGTAACGGTCTATGCTGTATGCAGTGAACGCATTGATCGAATGTTTCTTTATTATTTCTCTCTCTGCTGCGTCGACATCACGCAGTCCGATGTAGGCGAGATTTTCAATATCCACTGCTGGGCTTTCTCCGCTTAGGGAGGCGAAGGCACCCGGCGCAAGACCGGTCAAAAATGCGATCGACATCCCGTGGATGTTCTTGCTGATGCTCGTAGTCGGAGTATGGATGTCGGAATGGGTGTCAATCCATATCACACCAATTTTTTGGTCTTTCTCGCGGTAATGTCTGCTAATTGCCGAAATCGAACCGATTGAACACGAATGAGCTCCGCCGATTATAACCGGCACTTGATCAGCTTGCAGCGCTTGTGTGGTTTTTTTGTACAGGCGGCGGCATGCTGCGTACACTTCAGGCGCATGGTTAGCTAGATGGTCTTCCGGGCTGGCAATCCGCTCAAAATATTCCTGCTCGGCCTCGCTGCAGTCTGAGCTTATATCTCCGAGGTCACGCAGCAACACGCCGCGTTTAGCGATGCATTTTAGCAATCCGAGCCGACGAAGCACACCGGGAGCGTCTTTGGCGCCGGTGACGCGGCCTCCGATGCCGCTGGCGTAGCCGATTAAGGCGTATGTCGCTGTATGCTTGCTCATTTAAATAGAATACCATCAAGCAAAAAAAGGCACAGGTGCGTTTTTCAACATCGCCAAATCAGGTTAGAATCCGGCCAATTCTGACTCGAACAAAGGAGCTGTAAGTTAAATGAGTGGTCGAACTGTTAGCTGTGCGAAATACGGCGAAGAGCTGCCTGGATTGGAAGCGGCACCTTTTGAGGGCGAACTAGGGCAGCAGATATACGAAAATGTCTCGGCACGCGCCTGGTCTGAGTGGCAGGACGATCTGATGATCAAGGTCATCAACGAATATCGACTTAATTTGGCCGACCCGGAACACTACAACGTATTGCTGGAGCAGATGCGGGGTTTTCTCAATCTTGGCGGCGCTGACGTGCTTGAGGTAGAGAACGCGGAGCGGGGCAAATAAAACCTCTACTGCTCTACCTTATCTTTAACTCCCGACTCGTGTGCATGCTCTTCTCGCTTTTTGGGAGGAGCAAATGACAGCGCAAGCTTGCCTTTCTTAACATCAAGGGTCGCCGTTCCGCCTTCTTGAAGTGCGCCGAACAGCAGCTCGTCCGCAAGCGGGTCTTTCAGCTTTTTCTGAATCAGTCTGTGAACCGAGCGCCCACCATAGCGCGCTTCATAGCCGTTTTCGGCGATCCAGGTGCGCGCTGCTGACGTAATAACCACGCTGGCTTTTCTCGAATGAAGCTGCGTGTCGATTTCAGTTACGAACTTATCGACGATCTTCTCTATGACTTCAGGCGAAAGCGGCTTGAACTTAACGATCATGTCCAGCCTGTTTCTGAATTCCGGCCGGAAAGTCTTCTCAATCGCTCCACTGGCGATCTGCGGAGTGTCGTTAGCGAAGCCGATCGGCGAGCCGTACATAGACTCAGAGCCGACGTTCGAAGTCATGATAATAATTACATTACGAAAGTCTGCTTTCTTTCCGTTGTTGTCCGTGAGTTCAGCGTTATCCATGACCTGAAGCAAAATATTGAAAAGGTCGGGATGCGCCTTCTCGATTTCGTCCAGCAGCAGCACGGTGTGCGGCGTTCTGATGATCGCATCGGTAAGCAAACCGCCCTGCTCAAAGCCGACGTAGCCTGGAGGAGCTCCTATCAATCGGGCAACTGAGTGCTTCTCCATGTATTCGCTCATGTCGAAGCGCAATAGTTCTAAGCCAAGTGTCTGAGCAAGCTGCTTCGCCACTTCCGTTTTCCCGACTCCCGTTGGGCCGGCGAACAGAAACGAACCAATCGGCTTATTCTCCTGACCAAGTCCCGCTCGTGATCGCTTGATCGCTTGAACGACTGAAGCAATAGCTTCGTCCTGGCCGAACACGACCTGTTTTAACTCGGGCTCAAGGCGTTGGAGTTTTTCTTTGTCATCAGAGTTAACGGTGTCGGCAGGGACGCGGGCAATCTTAGAAACTACTGCTTCGATCAAGGTCTTGGTAACGACCGGCCGAGGAGCTGATTCGTCTTCAGGCGCTTCGCTGCTTAAACTAAGCATTGCGCCAGCTTCGTCGATAACATCGATCGCCTTATCAGGTAAAAAGCGGTCTCGAAGATACTTCGAGCTGAGGGTTGCCGCGGCGTGCAGAGCCTCGTCCTCGAAGCGCACATGGTGATGATCTTCGAAGCGGGACTTAAGCCCGCGTAGAATTTCAAGTGTCTCTTGAATGGTGGGCTCTCTAACGTCGATCTTTAAAAAGCGCCTAGCGAGTGCACGGTCTTTTTCGAAATGATTCTTGTATTCTTCAAACGTAGTGCTGCCGATGCAGCGAATGTTTCCTCGCGTAAGGATCGGCTTCAATAAGTTGGCGGCGTCCATCGTGCCGCCCGAGGTCGCACCAGCACCCACGATTGTATGTATTTCGTCGATAAACAGCACAGCTCCGTCGATACCATCGAGCTGCTTAATAACTCCTTTTAGCCGCTGCTCGAAATCCCCGCGGTATTTAGTGCCGGCGAGCAGGCTTCCTAGGTCGAGGGCGTAAATCTGGATGTGGTGCAGTTTTTCAGGGACATCACCTTCGACGACCCGCAGTGCCAAGCCCTCCGCCAA
>JAUIIP010000123.1 GCA_030431555.1 bacterium | reverse complement strand
TGAACGTGTCTTATTCCTTCGCGAACAATTTCCACAAACTCAGAGTCACTGAGATTTGAATTTTCAATACCCGAGGTCGAAAATCCGTACTGCGCAAAGTCTTTGTTGTTTATAAGATAAGCCAGCTCGTCCAACGAAGACTCGGAACTTCTAGTTCCCGAATAATCGTGCTCGAACAGATACATTTCATTCTTGAAATGGTTAATCGCAATTACGTAGCGATATGCGCGATACAGCATCGCCGGGATATCTCGTTCGTCTGCTTCGGCAGCCAAAGTTATATCCTCAAAGTACCGCGCGGCATCATAGGAGCTATAGCCAAAAAGGCCGTTAGAAATACACTGCACACGTACTGCCGGATCGGGGATAAAGCTATCGACAAAATGCTGAAGTTGGGCGGCAGCTTGCCGGCGATCACCCAGCTCACGCTCCAAGGTCTCACCGTCGGGCTGCTTGATGTTCACCTTACCTTTTTCCAGTCGGAACTCAGCCAGTGGACAGCAACAAATGTACGAAAAGGAGCTTCCGGCATCGGCAAAATCGTTCCCCTCGAGCAGCACGCTGCCGGAGTAAACATCACGAAGCCTGAGGTAGATGCTTACCGGGGTAATCGTGTCGGCGAGCATTCGCCGAACCGTTGTCCTCGCTTGAAAATTCTTCTCCGCCATGGCTTAGGTCTCAGCAGGTAAATCAAAGCTTTTTCGCAGCTCGAACACGGCACGCGCCCGTTCGACCAAACTAGTCGACTCGACGAAATTGAGGGTCTGCTGGGCGTCTGAGTATGCTCGCTCCGGCTCCGGATGCGTCTCGAAAATAACGCCATCAGCTCCGGCTATGACCCCAGCTAGCGCGACGGACTTTACATGCCGCCTAATACCGATTCCGTGCGAAGGGTCGATAATCACAGGCAGATGTGACTTCTCTTTAAGCGTAGGAATCGCGTTGATGTCGAGCATATTGCGATATGAGCCTTCGTATGTTCGCACCCCACGCTCGCACAACAGCAGCTTTTCATTCCCGTTAGCGAAGATATACTCGGCTGACTGAAGCAGTTCGTCGAGGGTGCCGGAGATGCCGCGCTTGATCAGCACAGGCTTGTCTACGTTGCCCAGCTCATGAAGCAAACTGTAATTCTGAGTATTTCTCGCGCCGACCTGATACATATCAACGTAATCGTACATCTGCTCGATTTGCGAAATCTCCATTACCTCAGTCACGATCTTAATGTTGTGCTCTTTCGCAATCTCGTGCCACATTTTTAGGCCGTCCAAACCAAGGCCTCTAAAAGCGTAGGGCGAAGTGCGCGGCTTAAACGCACCGCCTCGCATAATCTGCACACCACAAGAACTCAAGTGCGCTACAATTGAGCGCACCTGCTCTTCGCTTTCAATCGAGCATGGGCCGGCCATCAGCGACAGACCACCTTCGCGCACTTCGACCCCGTCTCCCAGCTCGATGCGCGTCGGCTTGGCTTTCCATTTCCGCGAGACAAGCTTATAGGCATCAGAGACTCTGTAGACGTCTCGAACATGCGGATGATGACCGACAAGCCGGATATCAAATTCTGCACTGCCAATCGCGACAAAATATTCCGCTCGCTGGGTATGAACAAAGGTAGGCTTGTAGCCGATACCTTGAACGAGCTTAGCGACCTCCTCGCGTTCGGCTTCAGTTGAGCCTTCTTTAAGTTCAATGATCATTTCGCGTCGTCCAGCAGTGAGCGAACAAAGTCTTTAGCCCGCTTATAAACCGTTCCTTCGCTTCCCTCGAGCGCCTTAACAAATGCCGTTCCAACAATAGCGGCATCAGCCAATTTGGTAGCCTCGCGAAATGTCTTGCGGTCGCTAATGCCAAAACCCAGGGCCAGAGGCACTCCGCCTGCTTGTTTACGCACACGCGCAACGTAGGCTTCAGTGTCGCTTTTCACTTCTTGCTTGGTGCCGGTTGTAGCTGAGCGAGACACGAGATATAAAAAATCATTCGTATGCTTTGCCAGCCTTGAGATTCGATCGTCCGGCGTTTGCGGAGTCACAAGGAAAACATTGCTGATACCGCTCCGTTCAAAATCTTCGTGGAAATCATGCAAATAAGCCTCAAGCGGCAGATCGGGCAGCAAAACTCCGTCAATGCCGATTTCCTTGCATGCCGCTGAAAACTCGGCGCAGCCATAGTGCAGCACCGGATTAAAGCTGCCCATAAGCACAACCGGAATACTCACTCGGGATCGGAGGTTTTCCAGCTGTTCAAACAAGCGCGAGAGCGTCATACCAGTTTCAATTGCTGCCGCGTTCGCGGCTTGAATCACCGGTCCGTCGGCAATTGGGTCGGAAAACGGAAAGCCCAGCTCGACAAATCCCACCCCGGCGTCTTCGACTGCGCACAGCAACTCGAGCACATCTGCATCTGTCGGATAGCCGGCTGTAAAATAAACCGACAGCAGCGACCCGCTTTTCTTCTCGAAGCAGTTCTTTAAGCGTTCACTCATTTAGTTGACGACATTGAGCTGCGGCTGCGCAGCGGCCCCAGCCTCTAAGGCAGACCAAACCGAGCGCGCGAGGTCGATAAAATGTTTGCCGCTCACACTTTCCCCATCGACGGCAGCCGGCACACCGTTGTCACCGCCTTCCCTAATGTCGATTACTATTGGAATTGAGCCAAGCATCGGAAGTCCGTACTGTTCGGCCAGCGCCTTGCCGCCTCCGCTGCCGAAAATATCGAAACTTTCTCCGGAGGGTGTGACGAAGCCGGCCATGTTTTCTACCGCCCCGATTACCGGCACATTCACCTTCCGAAACATATTGACTGCTCGCCGCACATCGCTAAGTGCTACTTCCTGAGGAGTTGTCACCATCAGCGCGCCGTCGATCGACATCATCTGCGACAGTGAGAGTTGAGCGTCGCCTGTGCCCGGGGGCATATCAATAATGCAAATATCGACGTCACCCCAGCGCACGTCCTGGAAGAGCTGCGCAATTGCCTTGCCGAACATCGGGCCGCGCCAAACCACCGGATCGTCCGGATTTTTTAAGAAAAATGCAATTGAGATGTATTTGACGCCATGTTTAAGGGCAGGAATAATCTTTCCTTCATTGTCCGGCTGAATCTCGCCGCCGCCCATCAGCGTCGGGATACTTGGACCATAAAAATCCACATCTACTAGGGCGACTTTTAGCGGTCCTCTGCCGCTGATATCGTAATTGGCCATAGCAACGGCCAAGTTTGCGGCAATTGTTGATTTCCCTACTCCGCCTTTCCCGCTGGCAACAGCTAATACGCGGTTCATGACACCTCTTTTAAACGGCTATCTATCCTGACACTAAAGGTATTTAGCTAACACAGATTCCCGGTCTGGTCATGTGGACAAAAAAAGCCCCGCGTTTAAAGCGGGGCTTGAGAGTCCTGCGAAGGACAATATTACGAACGATCGATATAGAAACTAGTCTACCTGACGCCGTAGAAAGGTCGGGATTTCATACTTGTCATCCTCACCGTTCACAACAGCGACTTTCTTAAGTTTGACGACATCCATCTCGTCTTTCTTGCGACGGCTGAAGGCCGGAATATCCAAGCTCTTCTCAGTTGCAAGTGAATCAGCTTGCTGCGCCGCCGAAGAAGAGGCCGAAGTCCCGCGCTGCGCAGTGTGGCCGACTCGAGCGCTCATATCGCCAAAGCCGGTCGCAATCACGGTAACGCGAACGTTGTCTCCAACTTCTGGGTCGATAACCATACCCCAGATGATGTTGGCGTCGTCGTGCGCTTCGGAGTGAATCAGCTCTGCCGCTTCGTTGATTTCCTGCAGCGTTACATCCGGTCCGGCGGTAACGTTGATTAGGATGCCTCGAGCACCGTGGATCGAAATGTCTTCGAGCAGCGGGCTGGAAATCGCCTTCTCTGCTGCGTCGACTGCACGATTCTCGCCTGAACCTTCACCGGTTCCCATCATCGCCATACCCATTTCGCTCATTACGGCGCGAACGTCAGCAAAGTCGACGTTAACAAGACCTTCGAACAGAATCAGGTCACTGATACCGCGAACAGCTTGAAACAGGACATTGTCTGCCATCTTGAAGGTATCAAGCAGCGATGTGTTTCTGCCGGCGATTGAGAGCAAGCGCTGGTTAGGAATAGTAATCAAGGTATCCACTTCACGCTTGAGTGAGTCGATACCAAGGTCAGCATTGCTCATACGACGCTTGCCTTCGAAGAGGAACGGCTTGGTGACAACACCGACTGCCAGCGCTCCTACCTCACGGGCAATCTGCGCAACTATCGCAGCACCGCCGCCGCCTGTTCCACCGCCCATACCGGCAGTCACGAACACCATATCAGCGCCGTCGAGCACCTTGCGGATGTCTTCTTTGCTTTCCTCTGCGGCTAGCATTCCGACTTCCGGATTTGCTCCTGCTCCAAGACCTTTGGTTAGTTCGCCGCCAAGCGCGAGCTTTGTCTCTGCATCAGACGACTGAAGTGCCTGAGCGTCTGTATTTGCAGCAATAAACTCTACACCGCGCAGGCCGGAACGGATCATGTTGTTGACAGCGTTTCCGCCGGCACCACCAATACCGATGACCTTGATTCGAGCTCCCAGGGGTTCCGCGTTGTAGTCGCGGGTTGGGTCGAAGTTGTGGACCTTAGGTGCGGCAGGTTCTACCGGATCAGAGTCTTTCTTCGCCGACGCGACGTTGATCTTTTCCTCACTCTTAGTCTCGGTCGCCTCTGACTTTGTGGCGGCTTTGGATTTTTCGGCACTCATTACTTCGGTCTCCTTTACTGGACGATTGCTGCCTGCATTTTCTGTCAGATCTGATTTGTTTTCCTTAGTAGATTCCGGGCTTTTCGAGGAGAGCTCATTGCTGCTCTCTGTTTTTACGGAATCGAGCTCGGCAGCCTGAACTTTGCCGCCGTTTGCCCCGTTTAAGGCCAAACTCGTTTGTTCTTCCGGCTTCTTCAATTTAACGCGATTACGCCTCCCCATTTCGCACCATCATCATCTCGGAGTCTTACATGGCTTATCCACAAAAAAAACGAGCTAAAGTATTATAAAAACAGCGAAAAACATTTTAGATTTAGGGGCTAGTTCTAACAAGAATATGGTCCCTCATCAAACTCGCCGGAGCTGTTTTCTTTGTGAACTGTGCAAATTCTTGATTTGAAAGCGTACTTTCCAAAAAGTAATTTGCTAGAGCGTCGGTCAAGTGTTAGCAAAGTTACACGCCAGGTTCAAGCCGGTTAAATCTAGCGCGGAAATTGCGCTTAATCTAGAAGACTTCCAGCGAAAAAATCGGTGATTCGCTAGCATTTTTTTCTGGCGAGTACGTTAAGAGTTGGCTAGAAGTACGTATACGTTCATGTAACTAAAAGCAGCGCCTAGCCCAGCGGCGCACGACGGAGGTAAAGTGGCTTCAAGATCGAACGTAATAGTCGGCCTCGACATTGGGACGACCAAAATCGCGGTTATTGTCGCCGAGAAGGTCCCGGGCGGTAAACTCGATATTATCGGTATCGGCTCCCACCCCAGCAACGGTCTGCGCAAGGGTGTAGTCATTAATATCGAGGCGACCGTTAATTCTATTCGCCGCGCCGTTGAAGAAGCTGAGCTGATGGCGGGATGTGAGATCAATACAGCCTACTGCGGCATCGCAGGCTCTCACATTAAAGGATTCAACAGTCACGGAATCGTCGCCGTTAAAAACAAAGAAGTTACTTCTAAAGACGTCGAGCGCGTAATTGACGCAGCGCGAGCGGTAGCTATTCCTACTGACAGAGAAATTCTGCATATCCTCCCACAAGAGTACATCGTGGACGAACAGGACGGTATTCGCGAGCCGATTGGAATGTCTGGAGTTCGTCTGGAAGCAAAGGTTCACATCGTAACCGGCGCTGTTTCCAGCGCGCAAAATATCGTCAAGTGCGCCAATCGAGTTGGCCTTGCGGTTAACGATATCGTTCTCGAGCCTATCGCTTCCTCTGAAGCCGTACTCTCACCCGAAGAAAAAGAACTCGGCGTTGCCATGATCGATATGGGCGGTGGAACTACCGACATCACGATTTTTCATGACGGAGCAGTAAAGCACACGGCTGTGCTCCCGCTTGGCGGGAATCACTTAACCGCTGATATCGCGGCAGGCCTGCGCACGCCGTCGTCTTCAGCGGAAGCAATAAAAAAGCGCTATGGCTGCGCCCTGGCTTCTCTTGTTCAGAAGGACGAAACAATCGAAGTTCCCTCTACCGGCGGCAGGGATCCACGAATTCTATCACGCCAAGTGCTTGCCGAAATAATTCAGCCGCGAGTGGACGAAGTTTTCAACCTCGCTCAGCGGGAATTAAGCCGTTCGGGCTTCGACGAGTTTCTCACCGGCGGAATCGTGCTCTGCGGCGGCTCAGTTCTGCTTGAGGGAATGACAGAGCTTGCCGAACAGACTTTCAATCTTCCGGTGCGCCTGGGCTATCCGAACAACATCGGCGGACTGATAGACGTCGTTAATTCGCCGATGTACGCAACCGGGGTTGGACTAGTCATGTACGGCGCAAGAGACGAGAATTTCGAGCGCTTCGGCACAGCGAGCGGAGGCTTCGTCGAGCGCGTCAAATCGCGCATGATGAATTGGTTTGCTCAGTACTTCTAGAACTCTTAGCAGCGGTTTTCAGCGCAAGGCTTCGCTTGCTGTTCTATCGGCGATCCTTCTGGCGGTCGCCTACGTCGGAATTACTGACAGCAATCGCAGTTCAGTCGTTCTTCGCGGCGACTTTCCTGCTTTTTTCGTGGGCGGCGTAATCGCCGGCAGCGATTTCTCCGACAAGCTCTACGACTTCAACCTTCAGCGGGAGATAGAGAACGAAGCCTGGCCCAGCCTCGGCGGTCAGGCCTTAGTCAACGCCTATCCGCCGTACGTTTCTGCTTTGGCCGTTTCGCTTGCATGGTTTGCTCCAAGCACCGCAAAACTGCTTCACGCACTACTGTCACTAGTAGCACTAGTCCTGACCGCTGTTTGGGTTGCGTCCCTGGCAGATTCCGAGCAGCCTAAACCACTGGTCGTTTTAGCCCTGTTGATTTGCTTCGCCCCGATTCTGCATGGAGCCCTCGGTGGACAGAACACTGCTTTTAGCCTGGCCTGCTTATGCGCAGCTTTTACTCTACTTAAGCGCGGCGACAGGCGCAGCGATATGCTCGCGGGTCTTTGGTTGGGCCTATGGCTGTTTAAGCCCAATCTCGCGCTGATAGTTATCGCGGGACTTGTACTCTCAGGCAGGCTCTTCGTTCTTCCCGGAGTGTTTCTTGTCGCCGGCATATATGAGGCGCTAGCAGCCTCCGTCTTTGGCTTCTGGTGGTTAAGGCCCTGGCTTGAAGCAGCCGGTCGTTTTCAGGCAGCAGATATGCTTTACAATTCGCATCAAATGGTTTCCCTAGGCGGCGCCGCCTCCGCGCTCGGAGCAAATCGTCTCATATTCAGCTCCGCCAACCAGGGCTTCTTGGCAGGCACTCTGATCAGCGTTCTAATGTTTTTTCTGCTGGTCTACAGACTGCGCCGTTCGCAAAACTTTGACACTTTTTGGGCGCTGACTTCGGCCGCCGTCTTACTTTCACCTCACACCGTCTACTACGACGTGGGCTTATGCCTGATTCCACTGATTGCTACCGGCAAACTCAAACAGGAGTTAATTGGAACCAGGCCAATTGCTCTGCTTGCCGCAGCCGCAATCTGCGTTGGGTTTAAGCAAATTTTTATTGTTCAACCGCTGATACTGCTCCCACTTTGGCTGCTGACTCGGCAGCTCCTCGACTCTCGGCGGCAGCTCAGCTAATGATTCCTCAAGGCATCGATTAAGTCAGACTTAGTCATTTCAGAACGTCCTTCGATGCCGACCTTTTTTGCCTTCTGATATAGTTCGTCTTTCGACCACTCTTCGTATTTGCTCGCATGACCGCCCTTTTTTCCAGTCTGTTTTTTCGGGCTGTTTGCGATGCGCGCAGCTTTCTCCTTGCTGGCGCCTTGCCGTCTGAGTGCTTCGTACTGTTCGTTGTCTTTTACTGATGGTCCTGGGTCGCGGCCTGGCATGTCGTCCTCCGTTTGGAGTGAGGCGGTGATCGCTTAAGGCGATCACCGCCCAAATAGTTGGCGCAGCCACAGCTAAGGAGCTGAGGCTGATTGGCAGGTTAAACTTACGTTTATTTAGTGAACTCTTTTAGCGTCTGCTTCTTTCATCAGGTTGCTGACATCATCAGCTCGGTCCGAATCAATCGAGTGAATAGCGAGCACAATGTCGCCTTTCTCTACATCCGACTCTACGAGCTTGGCTTCGTCCTCGGCAACTCCGAGTCCGGTCAAACAGCCAAGCAGTCCGCCGGCAGCAGCTCCACCGGCCCCAGCAGCCATTGCACCGGCAGCAGGGCCCGCAACAAAAATCGATCCTGGAATAGCTGCGGCCGTCAGTCCAGCAACTAGGCCGCCTAGAACGGCACCATAGCCCGCACCTTCGGCAGCCTTGGTTTGATTGTCGGCGATTTCGAAATGATGACCTCTGCCGCCTTCGGAAACCATTAGGCTGACTTGCTGAGGTGAAATTCCAATCGACTGCAGCTTGTTCGCCGCTGTCTTGGCGTTTGCAGCGTCTTCAAATGTTGCGATTACATGTTTGTCGTTACTCACCTTGTTCCCTCCGGTTTCGGTTCAAATAGTTGAATTTGGTGCAGTTCAAGGTTTCCTTCCTCGCCCTCAACCTGCTTTCATGGTCCGGAGTCTACTGCTGACAGTTCGCTGGCTGTTATGATTCTGATCATCTCGGTGCCCGAGCCCGCTAAGCGCTGAATTTGCCTGAAATGGCAAATCCCACAGCGGTGTGATAGAATACGAATTCCTGAATATTATCTAGTGGTTACGGGCAAATTCCCCACATAGATGGTCTTTTAATTATCGCGCCTTTGAGTAAGACGTAAACGCTGTTTCTCCATGCGAGCCGCCGCTGCGCAGCGCGCCTCGGGAAACAGTCGGGAATTAATGTTTCGCGGAATTACTTTCGCAACTGTTTTTCTTTTTCTCTTTGAGATTCCAGGCAGTGCCTTGGGCGGCTCACGAGTCGCAGCAAGGCACTGCCTGGACCGTACTCCATGCAGGCATTCGTAGAAGTAAGTCCCCTAACACATGGAGGGAATCTCAGATGGAGACGATAAGGCAAATCGTCGGGTTCGTTGGTTCCCTGCTGGGTGACGCGTTGAAGTCACTAGCTGGGACCGAAGTCTTCGAGAACGAGGAGCACATCCGCGGAGAGACCAAGGCGCTACGCGCCACCTTCGATGCGGACCGCTTCGAGAGGCTTCAGCAGTTCGTGCAGGGTTTGCCAACCCGCATGATTGCCGCGGTCACTCGCGCGTTCTCGATGTACTTCCAGCTCGCAAACATCTGCGAGCAAGTGTGCCATCCGGAACGACTTGAGTTCCGGGAGCGCCGCAGCAATCGGCAGCCGGATAGTCTGCTCGATACGGTGCTCGGTCTTCAGGAGAGTGGTCTGGATGCCGCAGGCATGCAGTCTGTGCTCGATTGTTCGGGACTCGTCCCGGTCATGACGGCCCACCCGACTGAAGCACGCAGGCGAACTGTCCGAGAGCGTCTCGGACACGTCGGCGGTGTTCTCGGTTCCTGGGTGCTTGAGGGAACGCCCTCGAGCAATCGCCAGGCAGTCAAGCGCGAACTATTGCGCCAAATCACTGCCATGTGGAGCAGTGACGACACTCGGGCACGCCGCCCGACCGTGATGGACGAGGTTCGAGGAGGTTTCGACTTCTTCGACCAAGTCCTGTTCGATCTCCTGCCGGAGATTTACCAGGAACTTGAGTCGGCGCTGCGCGCCGCCTACCCTGGTCACAGCTTCCGCATTCCGTTGATCCTGCGCTTCGCGTCTTGGATCGGCTCTGATGCGGACGGCAACCCCTTCGTCACCCCAGAGGTGATGGCAACCACTGCACGCGAGCAGCGCGCCTATGTGCTGCGCCGTTACATCG
>JAUIIP010000122.1 GCA_030431555.1 bacterium | reverse complement strand
GGGCCATTTGAGCATGTTCGGACTAAATAGTGCGGTAGTGATTCATCCGAAAGTGGGCCCGGCCGATGATTCCTGTATCTGGCTGGGCTTGCGCATATCCGGTTCCTGCGTTGATGGTGTGAGGTTGCAAATGCTTGAGGCTATGGCCGCGCACGGAGGTGCCTTTCTGAAGGCGGCCGGCGAAGCCGGTAGGCGGCTAAACGAAGAGAGGTTTGATCGGGACATCATTCTCGGTATGTCTCACGATCTTAAAGCTCCAGGGAATAGCGCAATTTATGCACTGGAGGCGCTACTCGGCAAATCGACTTCGTCAGACCCGCAAGAAAGGGAAATGCATCTGCGGATTATCGATCACGCAGTTAGAGAACAGCATCGATTAGTTTGTGACCTGTTGGACTTTGCGAAACATAGGCATGGAAGTCTGTCAGTCGAGCGCGTTGACGTTGATGTTCAAGCACTGATTGAAGACGTGCTGTTTCGTGAACAAATAGCACTTGAAGCGAGGGCGATCGAGACTCAGGTTGAGGTTGATTCAGGACTCTTCGTACTCGCCGAACGTAGTCATCTTGCGAGAGTTTTATCGAATCTCGTTGCGAATTCCATTAAATACGGCGACACAGGTTTAGTTAGAATTGAAGCTCGCCGAGTGCTTGGCAAAGTAGAAGTGTCCGTATCTGACAGCGGACCCGGTGTTCCCCAATCAGAGTTAAACGATCTGTTTACTCCTTTTAAACGTCTCAGCAGTTCGGGTGGTGTGCAGGGAACCGGTCTTGGGTTGGCAGTATCAAAAGTTCTGGTTGAGGCAAATGGTGGACAGTTGACATATGATACAAGTCACTTGGGCGGGGCTAAATTTACCATCACGCTGGATCCAGCCAATCGCGAATCCGAACCCGAACCCGGCCGCTTGGATATTTCTGCGCTTATCATCGATGACGATTCCTCTGCGAGGCGCGTGTTGAGGCGCTATCTCACCGGCTTAGTAAGTGAGGTCGAGGAGGCAGAAACGACCGCTGAAGCGTTAAAAATATGTCAGAGCTTGAAGCCGAATCTAATTGTTTCGGATCTTCATTTGTGCGGTTCTAACGCGACGTCCTTTTTGGAAAACATAGAAGACGATGTGTCGGTTATTGTTGTCAGCGGACAGTCTCGCGACGATCTGCCCGAATCCATAAGACGGCTGCGCAATGCCCGATATCTTGAGAAGCCGTTCTCTCGTGATGCGTTGGTTAGGGCTGTCCGTTCCAGTCAATGCGGGCGATTGGATAAGCTGCATGCCGCCCCGTGAGAAACATACCTATAAAAATTCATTGTACCTTTGCCGTGACTTATTTGGCGCTAGTTTGTTTTTCTGCGAGCCCGGTTCGCGCAGAGGTTGAAGTTTTTGGCCTACGATTCAACTGTAGTGGCTGCGTCCAAGTCAGCGAAGAGAAATGTATTGTTGCTGAGGGGGTCGGCAACAGGGTGACTGAGTGTCAGCAGCTACTGGAAGCATCGCTTTCAGGGGGCGAACTGCGTGGTAAGCCGCCGGAAAACAGTAAGTTGTTCACGCTGTTGCGCAGGTCTCAAGCAAGTTCAGACCTGCGAGCATCGGTAATAGACACCCTAATGCGGAGTGATTCGGAAGAAGCTTTTACTCATTTCGAAGTTTTATATTTGCTTTCAGGACACCGAGATCGGCTTATTAAGTTGCTGCGTGGTTCGTCTGCATACGGCCCCCGATGGCTGCAGCTATACGATGAACTTAGAACGAATGACGAGCGCGATAATGCTCTCTTCGTTTTAATGTCGAGTAAACTATTTCCAACGGAGGCATTGAAGGAGCTCCTTATGTCTCTAGATCAGATTACCGAACGAGATGAGCTTCTTCGGCGCCTCGATGCGTATGGCGAAACGCTCATAGAAGTTGATCCGGTGTTGGCAGGGAAACTCGGAACTGCCAGACACATTTTAGTCGCGTGTCTAGATTCGCTCGGCGAGAAGACGTGCTCGGTTATGAAGAACCCCCAATCTGAGCGAGATAAGATTTTGCGACATGTTATGGTGCACTTCCTTCTGGCCGGCAGTGAAAGTAGTAAGCTCAACGCTAAGCAGGTTCTCGATAGACTGCTGGATTTTCTCGACGTCGATTACGCCACGCCGCAAATGCTCGAAGCAATTCTGCGACTTTTAGAGCATGAGTCGGTGGTCTTTACTCCGAGTCTGTTGGAACGATTGTCAGCGGTGGAACGCAGGGATCAGCGTATTCGGGCTTTCGTGCGCTTAGTGGTTCAAAAGAACGCCGCTGCTGAGGACGGAAGTTTAATTCGTAGGGCAAAGTATTTGCTTTTGTGGCTCTTATTGACTCTTAGCGTTGCGGTCTCTCTTAACATCTACGTTCAAAAGCGCGCCTTAAGAGTGGAAAAGAGAAAGTTGAAGCTACTAAGCGATGCAGAGGTAAAGCAGTTGATGAATGCATATCACAGGCTTGGGTTGCCGCCGTGGGCCAGTAGGGCGGAGCTTCGACGAAGATACAGAAAGCGGGTTAAGGAGCTGCATCCGGACACCGGAAGTGGACAAGTAGACGAGCTTGTAGAGCTTCATGAGGATTATGGCAAGCTTTGTAAGCGACTGAGCGGGCAGGAAAGTGTTGTCTAGTCTTGAACAAGCGGAAGTTAACACAGCCGTTGCGAGCGTAGTTCATTCAGTTCGCACACCTCTTTTTATCAGCCTTTGCGGGGTCGAAGACTTGCTCGAAGGCACGGGCCTCGTTGCTGCCGATCTCTTGGACGTTAAGGAATCTTTACTTAAGCTAAACTCTGCTTTGGCCTCGATTTGTAGATGGCAGGAGTTAGGCAAAACAGGGAGATTCGTTTCATACGAGGCTGCGATAGACAAATTGGGCGCAGTCGGATGTGAGGGTGATGCTGCTGGGTACGATCGCATGGTGAATATCGATTTGCTGGCTGAGTTCGTGGATGCATGCCGTGAATCGGTACCTCAAATCGCAGAAATTAGACTACGCGGGCCCCTCTCAGCGGACCCACCTAAGCAGCTTCCCAGACTCGGTTTGGCCAAGGACCTCGTTGATGCAAAGCTGCCGCAATCGGACCATCTGCTAATCGGCTACTGTTTTCTTATCGCACACGGTTATGGTGCGGAGCTGAAGCGGGAGCAGCAACTCGGTCCAGCCCAATTGGACCTCTGGAGCAAACTCAGCCCGTATGCTGCATGACTCAAAACGATAAACCGCCTCTCGCCGTTCTCCTTCGTAAGCTACTAACTTTACAATGCTTTTGTCTTTCGAATGAATATTGCCAGGTGCTGTCGCGTACGCACCAAGAACGAACATTAGCGTCCTAATTTACCCATGCACTTAAAATATTCGAAGAGCGCGAAGAATTATTCACTCTGAGGTGCCAGATAAGTAGCTGAATTTGCACTGAAAAATAGACCGCAAAAACAAAAGCGCTATTCTCTATTTATTAATTGCGTAAAATGTATTAATGACTAGCGTTGTTTAGCGAACGAAAGCGCCGGCGTTGAAAACGAGACAACGTCGCCACGTTGATCTCTTGCTGAGGATGGAGCGGACTAGTCTTATGCGCGCGACATTAAAATTCTGGATTACTGACGGCTGCAATCCTGAGCTGTACAAGTTGGAATTTCTCAGGCAGGACACGGGTGAAAAGCGGTTTTCCGTGCGGGGAAACACCGGCGGGGCGTACCACGGAGCGGGCTCTTTTAGATGGTCCTCCGCGGTGCAGGCTCTTACAGCTCTTGGCTTGAATGCCGCCGCAGCTTCTGCTGTCGGTGCCGGCGAAGCGGCTCAAATCAGCGGGGGTAGGGGTTCGAAGGCAGCTAGCCTCGACTACGCGATTGGAAAGAATACGACTTGGCTGCACGAGCTTTTCGGAGATGATACCAACGGCAAACCTCTGAGCCGCAGAATCCTAAACCGCAGTAATCCAGAGCTGCGTCGCAGCGGGCCAGCGACTGTTAGTTTTAATTCAGGTTTGTTGGCGGATAATGATGTGATGATTTTTGTCGAAGAACAACTGTGCGATAAGCCGGACAAACTAGCTGCGTTATCAAGTGCAATACTTGAAAAAGGTTGGGTGATATCAGAACGCGGTTCAAGTTCCTCTAAAGCGGTTCCTGGGTTGATCAACACTTCAGCTGGAAATAGTGCAACAAAATTTCTTGACCAACAGCGACTCCGGGGCCCACTGCCTTTTCCTTTTAGGGACAAGCACAATCGACAACAGCTCAAAGCGATATATCGCAAAGAGGTGCTGTCGATGCTGTACGCGACCAATATTTTTGATCGATGGGACTTGGAAAAAGCCGAAGCTCAAATCAAGAACAACCAGACATTTAAGGATCTAGCGGGGAGGCACATTGATACGCCGATAGTTAGCGACATCGATCAAAGCCTTCTGTCGGCAGACAGGCTAGGAGTTTCTCGCTACCACAACAACCTGCTACCTGGTCCGCAGGACGAGCCGATTCGCTGCTATGTTCCTGTGGTAGAAATTACGACACTCGCAATTCTTTACTATATTAAATACATCAAGGGCTGCAATCTTGAGATAACATTCGGTTACTCTCATTCACGTATGCTTCTAAACGAATTACGGCAGGGCCAACTTGACCCGGAACCGGACATTCTTTTTATGGCTATTGGCCCCGCCGCCGGATTAATTGGTCTCGGAGAGGCCACGCCATTCCTGCCGTTAATGCTGATGCCGAGAATCACTTTCAAAATTGCCGCTCCCGCCGGAAACGTTTATCCCCACGATGCTCCTCACTACGGCAAATACTTGTTTATGAACGATCGCCCGTCGTCGCCGCAATACTACTTCAATTCACTGGCCGAGAAGGGATTCTTCTACAAGGGGAGAGTGGAGGTTTTGAATATGGAGCCGCATGAGGTGACCTCGGCGTTTCGAAGCGGAGATCCCAATCTGAGGTCTATCATGTGGTGGCCTCACCATGAGCTTACAAGACTTTTTGGAAACAGTTCGATATTTGAAGATATTTCTGATGAATCCGGCAACATTGACACTATATGCTTCGCTAACCGCAGAATGCACGGGCGCGACGAGTTGCTGAGGGCATTCGATGTGGCCGTAAGAGACGCGTGGCTGCGATTGATGGATGAGGGGCCGTCTCTAGACTTAGTGTTGGACCTGCTAGTCGAAGATCGAGAGTATGTCCGTTTCCTAAAGCGAATCAGCGGAATGCACTACCTTTTTCCGCCGGAGAAGGACGTCAACACGGACTTGCAGGTTGCTCCAACTCATATGAGGCGAGCTGCCGGCTGAACTTAGGCTGCAAGCTTGCTGCTTGGGTCAGGTATCGATTGACTGGGAAGGCTACCGAAAAGAAGAAGCTCGGTAAGGTAGAGGCGCTGCTGCGACGCAGCGCCTCTCGGGCTGAAGCCCTTACACCATATCTTTAAGTTTCTTCAGAGGAAGAACCTTAACACGGGTGCTGGCCGGCTTAGCCTTAATGTCCATGAACTCACCTGGCTTGAAGGGGTTAGGAACATTCTTACGAGCCTTGCGTGCAGGCTTCTTGACAGTCTTAATCTTCAAAAGTCCTGGAAGGTTGAAATTACCTACCGAGCCCTTTTTGATGTGACGGGCAATAACGTGTTCCAACTCGTCGAAGACCGAAGCGACTTCTTTCTTTGTCAGCTCAGTTCCGTCTGCAATCTCCGAGAAGACCTGAGACTTGGTCATCGCCTTCTTTACGCCTTTTACTTGTCGTCTTTTTGCTCTCGCCATAGCACCCTCTATTTTAGGATCATTTTATACAAATACAGCTTAGCGGAATGTATTACACTACGCATAGCGCCGCAAACTAGATAACGTTTGATAGCTATATTGCTAGCATCTTTGTTAGCCCCGGTCACTGTCCGGATTGAGTTTTACGGATAAAAAATTCACTTGCTGCCTCAGGCCCCGATTGTCGTTGATGCTATGAATATAGGCAATTTTGCTTGCTCGGCTCCGGAGTGAAAGCATACGTAATGAATGGAAAATCTGGTGGTGCACCGGCGTTGGGGCGCGGATTCGGCATTGTAGGGGCAATAGACGGGATCTTGTTCGCTCAGGGATCTGTCCAGTTTAACGTACCTCGAGCTCAAACCAGACGGTTCGAAGACTCATTTATTAGGCAGCAATTTCGCAAAGAATTTGCCGACTTTGCCGCTGATTGTGAATAAGTACCCTCTCGGTTCTCCCGAAAAATAAGGGATCAAAATCCCCGGGGCGAACTCCGGGAGATGGGCTTGTCCTCACCGAGTCGCATGCTAAATCTTGTTCATGCGGCGAGCGATAAAGCGATTCTTTAAATTAACTCTTCTTGCGACCTTTACGGGGTTGTGTGCTTGCAGTGGCATGTCTGTTGAAGAATTCGACGGCTTGTCACCGAGGTTTGTCCCCGAAGAAGTATTTACTAATGCGTACTCAGGGAACGGCGTGTTTTTCGATCGTTTTGGAAAAGTGCGGCGCAGCTTCGTCATTTCTATTAAAGGAGAGCGATTGTCCGAGTCAGAGCTGGTGTTGAAGGAAGATCTCCGGTTTGACGACGGCGAAAGCATAAAGCGCAGCTATCGATTCTTAAAAAAAGGTCCTCATTCATATGAAGTATTTTGCGATGACCTAGTCGGCAAGGCAGAGGTGAAGGCATACGGTAATGTGCTGCATTGGAATTACGTGCTCAAGACTAAGATCGGCGACGATGTTTGGAGTTTGAGCTTTTCAGATTGGATGTTCCTGCGTCCCGACGGCACAATTCTCAACCGAGCATATGCAACGAAGTGGGGATTTGATGTGGGCGAAGTATTTCTGGAGGTTAGTCCGTCGCAGGAAAGCTAATTGAGAGCCGCCAAAATAGCGTCCAAGTCCTTTTGATCTAGCGGTGTCAGCTCCTTCCAAAATTGGCTCGCCTGCGGTGGGAAGACAAGCGCCTCACCATGCGTTTGACGTGTGGATGCCTTGGCTCTTCCGTAAAGGTGGAGGTGCATTTGAGGCTGTTTTCCCTGGCCGAGTGCCCAGTTCCCGTTGTCTTGAAAATTTATACGCTCAACCGGAACTCCTCGATTATTGAGTCCTAGCAGCATTGCCTTGCCGATACGCATCGATAGCTCAATTAGTTCGTGTGCCTCAGTAGTTGTTAGCTCCCAGCGATGCTCGACGTGGCGTTTCGGGTGAATGACTACGTGGCCCCCATCCTGCCTGTCTACATGCGGCTCCGAGCAGGCTTCGACGGAGAAATTCTCAGTTTCGTAGAATGGGGCAGCTCTCATACATACGTCCAGAAAAGTGATGTCAGCGTGCAGTTGGATTCGGATAAAAACGTTTAGCAACAGCTGTATTAGGAAGCAAATATTCAATTATTTGAAGTTGGTTAGTTCCCGAATTCTGCCTTGATCGAAACTGCTTGCAGCCGATAAGGTCGCGCCGGCTCTTTCAAAGGACTTTGTGCGCAGTGCTTCGTTCGTTCGATGATTCGTTGGTCGTCGCGCGTATGAAGTGCTCGCGTTCCCAGTCACCATACAGAAGGAGGTTGCCTATAGAGTAACTCAGACTACGTCCGTTTCCCCAGGTTTTCCAGGTCCCAACAACGACAACACGAAAGGTTAGGTAGTTCCTTGAACGATTCCACGACAACGGCGCCACTCGGCTCGGCCGTCAACGACTACGCGCAGACCGGCTCGCGGTACGATGAGTTCCGTCAGCCGATGGGTTTCCGGCATCTGGTCGACTCGTGCCAGAGTACGGCACAGCGACTCGAGCTGGAACTCGACGCGCTCCAGGTCCTCGCGGCGGGCTGCGGCACCGGCAACTACGAGGAGAAGATGCTCCGGCACTGGCAGGAGCAGGGTAGGATGATCGGAGGTATCCACCTGGTGGATCTCTTCGACGAGATGCTGGTGCAGGCCCGCGGCAAGGTCGAACCCTTCGGGGTTCTCAGCGGTGTGCACCAGACGGATCTGGTGGCGGAGGATGTGCCCGTCGAAGACGGCTCGATCCACGTCGCCACCTTGGTCGAGTGCATCCACCACTTCGACCGCGGCAATAAGCTGCACCCGCGCACGGAAGCCGTCCTCCAGCGGCTGCGCAGGAAGATCGTCACCGGCGGTTCGCTCTGCATCATCTCGACCACCCCCACTCAGTCGCGCAAGTCGCGCTACTACCAGTGGGCCGGTCAGCATGCAGGGCTTGATGTCGCCGAAGACCCGGGAACGCTCTACTCGGAGCAGTACCCGCGTCTGGAGCTCGTCATCGCGCTCCTCGAAGACGCAGGCTTCGAGTGCAGGCCGCTGCGCAGGATCTTCGGTCCGTACATCCGCGAGGATGTCTACCTCGATCCGGAGCGGCTGCTCGCCGAAGGCGAGTTCGCTGTCTCGTTCTTCAAGTTCGCTCAGGACCGCGGTCTGTTCGAACGCTTCGCCGAAGGCTTCCGCAGCCTGATCCGCTCGGGCGCGATGACCGAGGTCATTGCCGACTCCGAGAGCTGGCGCAAGAAGATCGGCACCGGCTATATGCTGGAAGCGGTCGCTACCTGAAGCGACTAGTGCTCTACAGGCTTGAGCGTTGCTGCAAGAGCCTCCGCAGCGGGCCCGTCGATTTATTCGCGGGTCCGCTGCTCCCATTTATTCAGAAAGAGCTAATCAGCATTTAGGTGCAATGCCGAGTGAGCGCATTGTGTCGGGGAGTTTGGCCATGGCCTCGTCTTTTGACAGATAGGCGTTCGCACCGCCGCGCATCAACCCGTCAAGGACCTCACTATCATCAACTACTGAAACAATTACTATATATGCTGCATTGTCTTTACCGACACCGCGCGCTTGTTCTTCGGAGCGAATTAACTTGAGAGCTTCAGGTCCACTTACTTTTGGCATCATTATGTCGAGGCATATCAGCTCGAACGGTCGAGACTCCTCATGAGCCAGCTTGAATTTAGCGAGTGCCTCCGCGCCGTCATGTGCTACATCTGTATCGCCATAAGCTCGCAGCAGCGTTCGCAGCAAAGCTGCAACTGACTTGTCGTCGTCAACGATCAGAATCTTCATACTTGCCTCAGCGCCAAAGCATCGTCCGACAGTATTCTACCTGAGATATATCGAAAACTGCACTAACACTTAGAAGGATTGTCAAACATTAGCTTAATTGCAAGTATTTATAGGGGGCCTTTGTTTTTCGGTGACTCCCTTAGCTCCGGGTGCATTCTATGAATAGATTTCTATTTCGTGCCTTAGTCGTCGTCATAGCCTTGATTCCTATCAAGTCCTATGCGGACGCCGGTGGATGGAGCGCGGGATTCGGGGAGGTGCGGGATTCTTCCGGCAATCCGAGCGGAGTCTTCGTTCAGAGCGAGGACTGGGCTGAGTTGGCACAGTCTTTCTATGAAGCGATTCAAGGTGTTGAAATGGAAGTCGACGCCGTGATGGACGACGTGCCTCAGGTCGAGTCCTGCTGTGTCTCCAGTAGTGAGTGTGGGAAGCAATTGGAGACGATTAATGATTTCGTCAGGGAAGTCTTTAATCAGCTTGAGAAAAACTACCGTGAATACTACGCGGCTTCGGAGAAAGGTCATTTGCTTCATAGCGCTGCGTCTTACGATGACACTCAGGCCGGCATGATGCAGAAGCTGCACGGAGCACTTAATCAAATTGATGAGTTGGAGCAGCGACATTGCGGTCAAACTGATTGGTTCAAAATGCACGGTTCCAAGCTGCTTGTTGCTCTACGGGGCCGTTACCTGCGCACGGGTGCCGTCGCAAATAGTAGCGCTAAAGGCTTTTAGGCTTAATCAAGAAAACAACTTTCAAACCTGTACCCGAGCTAGAAGTTAAGTTATCAGCTTCTATAGGTGTTGCAGATTTTCCCCAGCACGCTCAAACAAAAGAGCAAATGATCGAAATCGCGGACAAGATGATGTATTGTGCGAAGGAAAAAGGAAGAGGACAAGTTTGTCACGCAGATAAACTTCTCGCTAGCTAATGCA
>JAUIIP010000121.1 GCA_030431555.1 bacterium | reverse complement strand
CTGGGCTGGCAGCAGCAGTAGCAACGGCATCCCTTGATGGCGAATCCGTCTTGGCTTTCTTCTTGGTCTTGGTCTTTTTCACTTTGACTTGGGTTACAACTGTAGCTACAGCTGGGGCTGTCTCGTCTTTCTTGGGCTTCTTCGGCTTTGCTACAGCATCGCCTTTTAGACAGCCCGACTTCCATCCAGCTATCTTTTTTTTCTTAGCACCTTTCTGAGCTTCCAAGAAGTCTTTGGAACATAAAATAGCTGTGGTCGTCCCCGGCCTTACTTTCTCGGCAGTCGCAAAGCCGTATCTGATCAACTCTAAATTGATGAAACCGCCTTCTGACTCGAAGACATAGGCAGGCAAGCGATAGTTGATATCCCTGCCCGAAGCAGCAGGAATAATAAATACTGAGCGTTGTCCGATTCGAGCTCGTATATAGTTTACTGCCTCACCCAAGCAGCTTAATGTCGTCATCTCGTTGGATTTGTCTTCAGGGAACTCTACGCCGGCGAGGAATGCGCGCTCGTTTCCGTCAAGCACGATTGTCCCGTCGTCCTCCACGGAGACCACCTGCCTTAGCCGCTTGCTGCCGGAAGCTTCGTAGCAGGCCTTTTGCGCGGATTGCGCCAGGCATACCGCAGGCAAAAGCAAAGCTGCGGCGAAAATTTTGAATGCTATTCTCACCTTTGATGTATCTTTCTTTCGGGATTGTAAATATCTTCGCACCACTTATTTATGCAGCGATCGCCGTCACGGCAGTCAGCGTTATAGTCGCATGGTCCGTAAGGCGTAGCCTGCGAAGATCCGACGGAGCAGCCAATGCACGAAGCAAGCAGATAACTTAAAAACAAACAAAGTCGAACAAGTTTCATTAACTAATCCTTAACGCCCCCGGTCATAAATCCCTTACGATAAAGTTCGATCAGGGCATGGTTGCCAAACTCAACATCCGGATTCTCATGAGCACACAGAGCAGTATACAAAGACTTTAGCAGTTCTGAAACAGGCAGCGGCAAGCCCAAATCGTCAGCTTCGCCTATGGCGATTCTTAGGTCTTTTAGCATGTTCCGGGCATGAAATCCGGGGCCGAGATCGCCGGCAACTACTCTGGGTGCATAGTTGTCCAGCGTCCATGAACCTGCAGCACCGCCGCGAATAATCTCCAATGTTTTTACTACGTCCAAGCCCGCTTTCTCAGCAAGCATCAGCCCTTCGGTCATTGCGGCCACGGTAATGGAAACTACGATCTGGTTTACTGCTTTAGTAAGCTGACCTGCACCAACCGGCCCTGCCAAAGTTGCGCTTTTACCGATAGCCTCAAATACCGAACGCGCGCGCTCGAAATCTGAGGGGTCTCCGCCAGCCATAATAGTCAGTGTGCCCTGCTTGGCGCCAATATCCCCACCCGACACCGGTGCATCGATAAACGCGGCCTTGTAGTCATGCTTCAATGCCGCTGCAAACTCTCGCGACATGCTGGGCGAAATAGTAGAGAAGTCGATTATTAAGGAGTTGTAGCGCAGGTTCTGCACCACTCCGCCCTCGCCGAACAAAACATCCTTAACTGCGTTGTCATTGCTCAAGCAAAGGCAGATTATTTCTGCATCTGCAGCAGCCTCCGCTGGCGAGGCACAGACCTTCGCGCCCCTCGCCTCAAGCTTGGCGGCTTTTTCCGGCGAACGATTGAAGACTGACAGCTCGCCCCTGGCCTCAAGCAGATTGCTAGCCATAGCCTCGCCCATAATCCCCAGTCCGATAAAGGCAATACGGTCCGACATACTCACCTCAAAAACACTAATATTTCAGCAACTTACAACTGACGCCAGGTGTAACACTTCTTCCGAAAGCTGTCATAACAAAGGTAGTACGGCATTCTGACAGGTGTGCATTTCGTTAGTATTTACAACAGCTTAGTTTAAAAAATCGACGGCTGGCTCGGGATCTATGGCAAAAAAAGTAATCGGTATCGACCTTGGAACTGCGAACTCATGTGTTTGTATCATTGAGGACGGCAAACCCTATGTTATCGCGGACAAGGAAGGTCGCAAAACTACCCCTTCGATTTTTGCGATCGATGCAACAGGAAACCATATAGTTGGTTACGCAGCCCGCGACCAGCAGGATCGAAACAGAACAAATACAATTTTCGCAGTAAAGCGGCTGATCGGCCTTAAATACGATACTGAAGAAGTTACCGAAGCGAAGGATAAACTCCCATACAAGATTATGCCCGCAGAGAATGGCGATGCATGGGTTGAAATCGACGGCGTTCCGACCAGTCCCGAAGCAGTTTCTGCGCACGTGCTTGTCCATCTAAAAGAAATCGCTGAAGCGCACATTGGTGAAAAAGTACATCGCTGCGTTATCACAGTTCCCGCCCACTTTAACGACGCCCAGCGTCAAGCCACGAAAGATGCGGGCAAGATTGCCGGCATGGATGTGCTTCGAATAATCAACGAGCCGACCGCCGCGGCACTAGCCTTCGGCTTAGATATAGTTGATACCGGAGACCGCTCTGTAGCGGGTAAAAGCGCTAAAGCAGCGCAGTCCGACATGATTGTCTGTGTTTTTGACCTAGGGGGCGGCACATTTGACGTTTCAATTCTTGCGCTTAGAGACGGCGTATTCGACGTCCTCTCGACCCACGGCGACACATTCCTCGGCGGCGAAGACTTTGACTTGGCGATTATGGAGTGGATTCACGACCAGTTTAAGCAGCAAGGCGGCCCAGACCTAACGCGAGACAAGGGTGCGATGCAGCGCATGAAACTGGCGGCCAAACAGGCGAAGCACGATCTCAGCGACCAGAACGAAGTGGTTGTGTCATTGTCCAACTTAGCACCTGCGATACCTGAGTTTCAGATTGCGCTTAACCGCAAAACTCTGGAGAAAGCAGTCCGACCGTTGATGGACCGTCTTGAAGGTCCCTGCCTTGCAGCCTTAGAGGATGCCGGCCTGAGGCCTCAGGATGTCGACGATACAATCCTTGTAGGCGGCATGACCAAGATGCCTGCTGTTAGAAAATTCTGTAAGACCATCTTCGGCAAAGAGGCCCTAGACACTGTCGACCCAGATGAGGCTGTAGCACTCGGTGCCTCTGTTCAAGCGGGCCTACTCGAAGGTCTCGTAAAGGGTGTGAGCCTTAAGGACGTAACTTCGCTTAGCCTTAGCTTAGAAGTTGCAGGCGGGATGTGCCACACTTTGATTCCGCGAAACACGAAAGTCCCTTGCAAGATTTCCGAAATATTCACTACTTCTGCGCCCAACCAATCGCAAATCAGCGTGCATGTTGTGCAGGGAGAAAGTAAATTCGCACCCGACAACAAATCCCTGGGGCGCTTCGAGCTTACCGGCATCCCTGCGGCTCCAAGGGGAGAACCCGACATTCAAATTAGTTTTGAAGTCGACGGGGACGGCATGGTTAATGTCGAAGCAAAAGACCTCAAGACCGGCGAAGAACAGCGCATCGAAATCGTCGCAAGCTCCGGCCTGAGTGAAGCAGAAATCGATCAACTGCTTCGCGAGAACAGAATGAACGAAGCGCAAAAGGATCGGATGGAAGGCGGTGGGTACGACCGCAACCAGGACTTGTCCGATGACGAACTAAGCAAGGCCAAGCACGACCTCAAGTCTATGGTGTTTATCACGCAGTTTAAGCTAGACACCGAGGGCGGCTACTTTCGAGGGTCCGCCAGGTCAACACTCGAGGAATGCCTAAAGACCTCACGCGAAGTTCTGCGCAGCTCCAAAGACCCGCAGAAAATAAGAAACTCTCTTATGGCACTTCAGACGGTCGCGGCTGTCTTTGAGCAGCACCTCGAAGCAGCTTAGGTCAACGCCTCGAAAGCCCGCTTAGCGGCAGCCATCCCCTCAACGACGACTTCCTCGGGGTTGTGAAAGGAAAGTCGCAGATAACCGTCCTGGAAAAAACCTGTGCCCGATGCAGTAACAACACCTTCTGAGTTCATGAGGTAGGAAGCCACATCATCTGAAGACGCAAGCAAACTACCTTCAGGCGTCCTCAGACCGATCGCCCCGCTCACATCCCAGAACGAGTAAAATGATGCAGGAGTCGGAAAAAGCTTCACATGAGGAATGTCCTTGGCACCTTCGTAGAGCAAATTCCGCTTGCGCTCCAGATCCTGAACCATCTCATTGTCGTACGCTGCCGTGATGGCTGCCTGAGCAACTCTCTGAATAGGCACAGGTGGTCCGGAGGTATAGTGGCTCTGCAGACTAATGCATTGCTTAATCAAGTCAGCCGGTCCAACCGTCCAGCCCATTCTAAGGCCGCCCGTACGTCTGAAATTCTTCGAAAGACCGTCAATCTGAATCAGCCATGGTTTGGTTTTTTCGTCGATTCGCGGCTCCGGATAGGCCTGCCCGTCGAAAACAACCTTCCAATACAAGCGGTCGATCACGAAATACATTTCGTGCTCAACGCAGATACTGAGAAGAGCATCGATCTCCTCAGCAGAATAGAGTTGGCCGGTCGGATTGCAGGGCGAGTTCAGCAGAAACAGCCGGGCGTGCGGACGCAGCTTTATATTTCTGAGTAGATCTTCCGGAGTAACTTTTAAGAAATTCTCCTCTTTCTTTTCGAGCGGAAGCACCATTATCGGTGTCGTATAAGTGCAGTAAGCCAGCGGTGCATAGCTCACCCATGGTGCACCCTCCATTAACATCACGTCTCCAGGATTACATACTGCCAAGAAGACATTGAAGATGCTTGGTTTAGCTCCGGCAGTGACAATGACATTTTCACGCTGGTAATATTCAGACTGACCGAGCCAATTCAGCACAGCATCCCGGAGCTCAGGAACACCCGCCGGATCCGCATACATAGTATCTTGGCTTCGGAAGGCCTCCTCTCCCGCAGCTCGCAGGTGATCTGCCAAAGCACCCTTGGTCTCTCCAAGACCAAAGTCATAAACTGCAAGACCTTGCCGCTCGCGCTCGCCCGCAACTTCTTTAAGCTGCAGAGTCAAAGAAGTCCTAATTTTTGACAACTTTGCCGAATTGCGGCCGGCAGTTGATTCCGTACTCACTTTAATTCCCTACTAATCTGTAATACCCAAAACGTAATTGAGCCCGTCGCTCCATATTCTTGTTGCGGTCTTCACCGGCACTCCGGCGCTGATAACACCTGAGACTTTGATTTGCTTTCCGCCGACCTCCCCGCTTCCGCTGATAGGCACTCCAAATTCGGCGCACAATTCACGCACTTCAGCTTCCTTGTCGGGACTGCACGAAATTAGAAAGCGGCTTGTAGTCTCTGCAAACAGATAAGCCTCGTGCGGTAAAGGCTGTCCCTTGTCTTCGAGCGCTTCAAGCGCTACTGAAGCACCGATAGATCGTCCGCGGCTAACGCAGCACTCAGTAAGTGCCAAGGCCAGTCCACCAATTGAACAATCGTGCGCCGACTTGAGCAGCCTGCGCTGGATAAGTTCGCAAACCAATTCACTGGCAAGCTTTTCAACCGAAAAGTTGATATCGGGCAGCATTCCAGCAATTCGCTTATGATAGTAGCTAAGGTACTCAGTGCATCCGACTTCGTTGCGCGTGTTGCCGAGCAACAGGATTTTGTCGCCCTTATCCTTAAATTCGATTGAGCAGGCGTTAGCAACATCACTTACGATCCCCACGACGGCAGCAACCGGCGCGCCGAGGAAGTTGTTGGCGTCGGACTTGTTGTACAAACTGATACTGTCGGAAACCAGCGGTATGTCCCAGACTCGACAAGCATCGCTGAGCCCTCTGGTTGCTTCAGAAAATTCGGAGACGTCCTTGTGGTCATGCGGATTCCCGTAGCTAAAACATTGAGCAGCGCACACGGGGTACGCACCAGTTGCAGCTAGGTTGCGCATCCCCTCAGCCACAGAGTGAACCGCGGCGAGATAAGCGTCCCTTAGTCCGTATAAGCCTGCGCAGTCTATCGCGACCGCAATTCCGCGTTCGGGGCGATCAGCAGTGCGCTCGGTATCACGCTTGATTCGGATAACCGCAGCGTCTCCTCCGTTCGGGATAACAACATCGCCGCTTAGACCTTGATCGAAAGTCTTGATGATGGCGCCCCTAGAGCACAGGTTGGGGTCGGCCAAGAGGTCAATCCACACATCCTCAAGCGAGCCTTCGACGTTTCGATCGCGGCGTTTTATTTTCTTGTTTCTCGCCTCAGTCGCTCCGAGCAATTTGCCCCAATCGTCTTTCTCGTCGCGACGCGGCTTATTCAACATCTCCGGCTCATCGTCCTCTTCGTCATCGAACGAGCGATTTTTGAGCATCGGCGGAAACTTAACTAGTTCAAAATGAGTTTCTATAGTCTCGCCCGAGGCAAATGCGTAAGGCACAACGGCCATTGCCTGGTGTTTCCACTGGAATTCTACATCGTCCGTATCAACCAATTCGCCGATTTGCTGGGTCCGGTATCCGGCCTCCGAAAACATATCAGTCAGTTCGCGATAACGTTCCTTTGTCGCTAGCATGATGTAGCGATCACCGGTCTCGCTTAGCAGGAGCTGGTTAGGCGTCGGGTCCTCCATCACGCAGGGCACGCGGTCGAGATCGATTCGAACGCCGCTGTTTAAAGCATTCGCTAGATCAAACGGCGCCTTGCATAAGCCGCCGTCACCAATTACTCCGACAAAATTAACGAGACCACGTTTCTGCGCCTCTCGAATCAGGCTTCCAAGCTCATGCGAGAAAAACGGGTCACTGAACTTAATGTGGAACTTCTTTTCGGTAGCTTTCTCCCCTTCCTCGGTCTTGAACTGATGCTCCATCAGCAAGCCGGCATACTCGGTCTTTGCGCCGACATACAGAACCGGACTACCTAGTTCGGTCTCAGTTGGCTGAAATACCCTTTCACGCGGTGCAAAACCGACTGCGACCGAGCCGAGTAGCGCCGTGCCTTCATAGCGTGGGTGAAATGCTAGGTCACCTCCAACGACTGGCACACCGATGCGGTTTGCGTAATCCGATAATCCCGCGAGGGTTTCTCGCAGCTGTAATTGATTCTCAGAGCGCTCCATCGGTCCAAGGCGAACAAAGTTTAGGTACGCGACCGGCTTAGCTCCGACTGTGTTTAGCCGCTGGGTGACATTGGCGAGCGCAGACTGCGCACCTTGGTATTGGTCATGCAAAACGTACAGATTATTATGCTCGAAGCTGATAGCGACTGCTTCATCTAGCCCGATATCAACAACTCCCGCTAGGGCTGCGGGTATACGAACTACATGATGACCTTGGCGATAAGCCGTCTGCAGCATCAAGGCGCTGCTCTTGTTTGAGCATTTTTCCGACCAAAGAACCGCAAAAACTAGACATTCATATTCATTCGGCTCACGCCCTACACCTTGAAGAATCTTTGCCCATTCTTCTTCTGAAATGCCCACGGACTTAGCGTGCGCCGCATCGACTGGAGGGTATTTTTGTCTACTAGGGACGACTCCGCCTGCCATAAGCCTTAACGACCACCGTAACTATCTGAATTTACTGCGTTTATATTTTCGATTTTTCTTGTCGCTTATGTTGATTAAGTCCTTTGCGGTCGCTACACTTAACGCATCCAGTTTTTTGCTTAGGTGCCACTGTAATTCAGCATATTGCGATTGCACAGGCATTCTCAACCACTTAATTATTCTTTTCTTTTTTTACCCGTCTTTTTTATAGGTTTTTTTGTTGAGCGCTTAGTGCGCACCGCTAACTCTATTTGTGGAGACAATTAAACCTATGATGAAGCCCCTCCTCGATTCTCTTCGTAATGCTGTCTCAACCTATGTCGACTTAACTATTAAAGAGCCTGTTAAGACACTGAGCCCGCACGCTAAGCCAGAACAAAAGCATAGTTCTCCGATGCGCAGCTACTCCGTAATGAAAACGGTTGCTCAACAGCGAAAGAATGTCTCTCCATACTGTGAATTCATAGCGCCCGTCAGAAATATCAGAGCGCATTACGTCGGCAGCATGGACACCGCCTCGCGCTTTAACAACCTGCGCAGAGGACATTAATGATTTAGATAGTTCTACTTTAACCCAAGTTGATTTGCTGAGGCGCACGCAGCTAGAGTCTGGCTGCGTGCGCTTTACTTTTATCGGCAAATTATTTCTTATTAACCGCCATGGCTCGAACATTCAAAGTTCCTCAGTTTTACCGATCCGACACGATAGCTGCGATAAAGCAGCTGAGACGTTTGCATGACCCAAAACGGCGTGACTTCAGTCCTTCGGAGCTAGACCTTGGCCCCCTAAAACTTCGCGTTGCAAGACATTTCGGCTTTTGCTTCGGAGTAGAGAATGCGATCGAAATCGCTTACAGGGCTGTCGAAGAGAATCAAGATAAGCGGATCTTTCTGTTGAGTGAAATGATTCACAACCCGGACGTTAACACCGACTTGGAGCAGAGGGGCGTAAAGTTTCTAATGCATCCGGATGGCACAGTAAAAATTCCCTTAAACACGCTGACCCGGGAAGATGTTGTGATCGTTCCTGCTTTTGGAACAACGGTTCAGCTGCAGCAGCAGCTTTCCGAAATTGGCATTGATCCATATTACTACGACACGACCTGCCCGTTCGTTGAAAAAGTGTGGCGTCGGGCGGAAGAGCTTGGCAACGACGGCTTTACGGTAGTCGTTCATGGAAAACGCACTCACGAAGAAACCAGAGCGACCTTTTCTCACAGCGAATGCGGTGCACAAACCTTAGTGATCTTGGATATGGATGACGCGCTGTTTTTGGTCGATTACATTCTTGGCAGGAAGACGATCAAAGAATTCTGGGATAAATTCGAATTCTGCGTGTCGGAGGGCTTCGACCCCGAAACAGACCTGCAAAGGATAGGTGTGGTAAATCAAACGACAATGCTCGCAAGCGAAACGCACGCAATCGCACAAACAATAAAACAGGGCATGCTTAAGAAATATGGTGAAGACTTGATCCGCGACCACTTCGCCGACACTCGAGACACTCTTTGTTACGCCACCAACGAAAATCAGAACGCAACCAAAGAGTTGATTAGGACGGGAGCAGACCTAGCTATTGTGGTCGGCGGCTATAACAGTTCCAATACTTCTCATTTAGTGGAGCTGTGCGAGGCAGAAATGCCGACTTACTACATTAAAAACGTTCATGAGATAGTCGATGCCCATCGCATCCGACACTTCGAGCTTGAAGCAAAAGAGGTTGTTGAGTCGCAAGATTGGCTGCCGCAGGCCAGCCTGGCGAATCCTCTGACAATTGCCATAACCTCAGGAGCGAGCTGCCCGGATAAAACAGTCGATGACGTGATCTCCAAGCTCTCGGAGCTGATCCCTGGTTGTATGCCATGCGCTGCGGCGGTCGATAGCTTCAGACAAAACCTGGAAGCCAACGCCTCGCTTCCCTAGTTATTTCAGGCACTTAGGCGAACAGATGTGCTTCTGTGCAACGTACGCCGAGCAAGCAATCATAACGTAAGTAAGGGAAATTACTGTTTGTGATGCTCGGGACGTCAGCAGACGTCTCGGAGGTGGATAAAATGAAACTGTGGCTTGCCGTTATCACGTTGTGCGGACTCGGAGGACTGTGGATCTATATCGACATCACTATGGACATGGATGATGCAGACCAAGTGAAAGCCTTCATTGACTCACGCGGAAAAGGTCCGGTCCCGCCAAGCTGGCGAGGAGAAGTAGGAAAAGGCATTTAGCAAGAACCTAATCCCGCATAGAAGAAGACCGCTTGATATCTTATGGCGCACGTGAGGCGAGCACTTCGCCGAACTTTAGACGTGCGTAGCCGCTATCCTGTTTGAGCGTGACCATATTCGGCTCGAACAATAAAATAACAGTTGAGCCAAGGCGAAACTCTGCTAGCTTATCGCCTGCCCTAACTACTATTCCCTCATGATGCAGCTCTCTCACCTCCCGCCGATCAATCAGCAGTGGTGGAGAGGAATTCGAAACAATGTCGTCGTAAGCCAAAGCGATGGCACCTACATTAGTTGCACCAACCATCACCACAGCAACTCGCCCAACGTCCGAATCGATGTACGAAATAATCC
>JAUIIP010000120.1 GCA_030431555.1 bacterium | reverse complement strand
CTTCAAATCCGCAACTCTCATCTCACTTGCTTGAAGTTTAATACTGCCTTCAAGTGAGGAACCGCTGGTTTTTCCGGCTGCCTCGAAACTTAGTCCTTGGTGAGCCGGCTGTCCCTGTCCAAATAATGCATGCTCAGGGAGCGAGTCTTGTTTATATGCCTGCTGATCCCATGCGCCGCTGTTTTGGCTTTGCGGACCAGCTGTTCCAAGCGCTTCAACTGCTGCAACTACCGGCTTGGGAGCTTCCTTAACTGCGTCTACTCTACTTCTTGCTTCACCCTCTGCTGCAACTGCCTGCGAAAGCTTAGCTTGCTGCTTTACTGCGTCCACGATCTCATCCGCTGCTTCACCTACATCGTGAGCAGCCTGCGGAAGAGGCGCTTCTTGCTCCGGGGCATCCTTCCCAAGACTCTTGGGGAGTTCTTCCTTGACAGCGTTACCGCTCGCTGCTGCCCGTACTTCCTGCTGCTGCCTTGCAGCAAATTCGCTTCCTGCGAGTGCTGTTTGTTCAGTCGCCGCAGCTTCTACTGCTTCCTGCGGGACATCACTCGAGACCACTACTGCTTCAACTTCTGCTTCCGTGCGTTGTTCCGTGTTTGTCTCGATTGATTCCTCTTCTACCACGATCTCGTTATTGGCGATTTCAGTTTCTGCTTCTACAGGTACTTCTTTCGGAGCTGCTTCTGCCTTTACTTCCTCAGAAACTTTCTCCTCTGCTTCTGCGCTGCTCTCTTTCTCTTCCGTAACTTCCTCCCCGGTGTCCCTTGAAGACCTCGCCAATTCAGGCTCCTCGGAATTTTCCTTAACCACCGGTTCGCGAACTTGAGCTTTAACTTCCGTATCAATCGCTGAAACAGGTACTGCGTCTACTGCTTCGACTTGGCTGACCATCGCTTGTCCGCTGCCGGCTCCGAGGAGTCCCCGCACCAGCTCTGAAAATGCTTTGCCAGAGGGAGCCGGTTTACTCGGCTCTACCGCTGAGCTTTCAGCGCTGCTTTTTCGAACGGCTCTACTACTTTCAACCACTTCTTGCGCGTTCATGGGGGTTCGTCCTCCACCTCAGCCAACTGCTTCCATCCACGACGAACTACGGTCCTGCCAATATCGTTTAATACAGAGCAAATGACGGGCCAGCGCAGCCAAATTAGCTATAAATATTTAAGCTAGTTATTTCAGTATGTTACGGCGGAGAGCTGAGAATGCCCTCCTTGCTTCGATTCTGAGGGGCAGAAACTGCCCGGAAATTATTGCCTAGAGGTCAAAGATTTCCCCTGTTAAATACTCGCAAAATCACGGAAATAGGCACATTTAGAACCACCTCGGCGATAACAGCTAATATGAGGAGAAGTACGCACGAGGATAGCGCCCTGCCCGCGACGAGTCCTGTCGCAGTGGCGGCCTGTGTGCTGCTGCTTAGCTTCTCCTGTCCCGGCTGCAAACCAAGAGAACAAATAGCGCGTGAAGAAGCGCAGCGGACAAGTGCCGCGGTCGAACCCGATGTAGAGCGTTTCGGCAGCAGCGAGTTCGAGTCGAATAAGTTGATGCCCAAGGGTGAGAAGAAGCAGAAGTGGTCAATGCCCGCCGGACTGGGGCTGGATGGGTTTAAAGAAGGATTGCGCAACGATATGCGCAATGCCAAACGCCCGCTTAAGCAGCATCGGTAACAATCAAAAAATTTGAGAAGACTTGAGGAGCTTTGGATGTCTCCTGATGGACGGCTGTGCCTAAGAGCGGAGTCGGAGTTGGGGCAGGACTGGGACTAGGAAATGGAAAAGGACTGAGACTGGGAAAGAAAGTAAGACTGGGACTGGAGCTAGGGAAATGATTGCGGCAAGCGCAAGGGAGATGTCAGCAAGAGCCAAGGGGGGGGATCTTCCGCGAAAGAGGCTTTTGGAGCGGGCCTCGACCGAGGAAGATCTCTCCACGAGGTGATTGTTAGAGTCAGGAAAGCAAAAAGAGAGAATCATCGGTTCTGCTTTAGGGTGCTTCTGTCCAACCTGTGAATAGCAAGCAGCAGTCGTGAACATTGAGCATTATATTATGTTTGGCGCTTACGGGTTGCCGCTTAGGAATCACGAAAGCATTGAGAACCTGGCCGGACTTTGGAGTAAGCCCATCAGAGGCAAGATAAAAGCTCAGCACAAGAATCAGAGGTGACAACAGGAATTTGGCGTTGTCGCTGATAGCTTTGCGGCTTAGCCAGAAAATCCAGAGAGACGAAAGAATATAAGTTATGAAAGAAACAGCAGCCGCAGTGACGTCATCACATACAAAAAACGCATGATGGTGCCCTTCGTCGACAGTTGGGAATGTGGCGAGCCTGATTGCGGTTATAATTGGTAACGAGATGATCACTAGATAGGATAGAACCAAGCCGGTAAATGTTGACCAACTGTTGGTCCAGCAACGTGGAGATTTTCGGCCACTCACTCGGAGTAAGTTCGTAAGCAGAAGACATCCGAGTAGGCCGAACAAAAAATAACCAGCAACGTAAGCGGCGAAAATATTAGATCCGCCCATATCGGTCCCGCCTTGTAAGATTAGTGGAACCTCTTGCAATTCTGTAATCTCAGAAGGAGAGAAAACCACGAAAGTAATCCAGATTAATAAATACGCAATGATTGCTAGCCAAACATAGAGTAGTCGGCTGAATGCAATCACTGCACTCCATACGGTAGTTGCACGAGCCAATATTTTATTATTCCAGTGTGTCATTGCGGATTCCCATTCGTACAGCAAACTCCTAGTTTTCGGAGGCACTTTACCGGACGGAAGTGAACTTTTCTGAAAGTCATTGTGAAGAGTGAGTGAATTTTGCAGGCGATGATTCTTGGACTGGGGCTAGGGGAATGACTGTGGCAAGCGTAAGGGAGACCTCCCGACGAGGCGATTGTTGTAATTAGGAAAACAAAAAGGAACGGTAGAGCGGAGGGTTCAAGGGTGTCGGAGCGGAGGTGGAGATGCTGTGGTAGAATTAGGAAAACGAGGAGGAGTTAGAAGGTAATGAAACGGCCCGGATATGATGCGCGACGGCGTAATCGAAATATTGGAACCGCCAAACAGGGCCATGGTCAAGATAATGATATGCGGATACCCGAGCGCTGGTCTAGCGATCGAGTCTTTTACGAAAATCTAAAGTCTCCCATTATTCTCAATCGTAAAGTTCATGAGCGTGAGCTGCCAATTCTGCTGGAACCGACTACTTCCCCATTTATCTACCCCTGCACAGTGGCTGACGTAGTTCATTTGCTCAATACGGTACCCAAGGAATATGTCGAGATGCTCGATTTGTTTGTGTTCCGTCATCCGACTCACACGGAACGAAATTTGAGGTCCGTCTGGGGTCGGCTGGTTTATGCTGCAGATCTTGGCCGCTATTGCGGCACGACGATATATATAGAGTCTCAGCGTGAAGACGACGTGTTTAAGTGGGGCAAGTCGTTAGATCCTCGCAGGGAAGAGGAACTCGAACGGCTTCGTTCTGATGGGCACGAGGTAGAGGTGCTCAAGCGGCACATAGAGATTCGCTGTAGTTCGGATTCGATGCGAACGACTTTACTGCACAGGACGATCCTGCATGAGCTCGGGCATCTAGAAGATTGGCTGACAGATGCAAATTACGAGACTAAAACTTCGCATGACAAAGAAGTCTTTGCCCATAGATTTGCAGAGCAGCTTGCAACACAGCTGACAAAAACCGGAATTCTTCCCTTCGAGCGACTGGATTTAGAAGAGGATTTCGCAGGGACAAGTCTTAAACGCTCATTCTTTGGATTGTAGAACTTTATTCTAGCATTGGATGTGAGCTCTCTTTTTATGTGAGGGGGATACTTGTGCGTGGTGAGTTAGCGAAAGAATAGGAATGGGACTGCGGCAAGCGAAGTTCTGCAGGCAGACATGGAGCGGGCCTCGACCGAGGAAGATCTCTCCACGAGGTGATTGTTGTAATTATGAATTGGAAGAGGCGGCAGCAAGGCGAACCATGCGGGCTCTTCGTAGACGATCGGTTTCAGGCTCAGATTGCCTCGATGGAATCCTCTTCCACAACTTGAGTGATCTGAGCCCATTCCGCTGTGAAAGCGACGGAGACAACGATGCGTCTCCCGTCGTTTTTGCGGAACTTGAAGTCATGGAACTCGATACCTCCTTCAAAGCGATGGACCACGTAGATCGTGATCAACGCCAGCAGGGGTTCATTCCATTTGCTGAGGTGACCTCTGAGTAGGAGCGCTTCAGCCTCCGGGTCGTAGAGCAACCTCCACCCCTCTTCAGGAGTTAAGTAGGTACGGTTTGCAGGAATCATGTCTACCCTCCATTGGTAGAACCACACGGCTTGAAGCAAAGGCAGCCTCAAGTCGTGCGGCTCGCAGGAAAGTAGATTGTTCACAGCTTCGCTAAAACCTTGTTAGTGCTGCCGTCTCTGCGTGGATGTGGTCGCATCCGCGCAGCTTGGCCGCTTGGCTCAGCTACACTCTGTTCGGCATTCAAAAGATCATTGCGGGGAAGCCCTAACGATACACTAACAAGTGCTGGTTTCAAGGTAAGTGCGAAGTCCCAGTGAGAGCACCAGGTTTTCCCTAGTGGAATAGTGGGGTTAGTGAATTATTTGGCTTCGCAGGGCGTCCGACGTAAAACAAATGAGGATTATGCGAAAACTTACTATCTTTACCTTTATTGTGGCCGCAGCGCTGCTGATCATCGCTGCCGCCTCCCCTGGCAGCAATTTTGACGTCGTCTATGACTCTAACCGCTCCGGCAGTTTCGGGATTTACCGTCAAACCAGCCCCAAGGCGGAAGCTGTTAAAATAGTCGATAGGGACCAGCACGAGATGTATCCCTCGGTATCGCCCGATGGGAAGTGGATTGCCTTTGCAAGGACTGCCGAGCTTACGAATCGCGATGCGTATTCGGAAGTATTCGTTATCCATCCTGACGGCAGCGGTGAAAAACTCGTCGTTAAAGACGCGACTTTTCCCAGCTTCACTCCTGACGGCAAGCATTTGATTGTAGAACGTCGGCGAAGAAAGGTTCTAAAAGTCTCTCTGGATGACGGCTCGGCCGAGGAGATTTTTCCACTGCAGCATCCCAAATTTCAGCGGCGCTTTATTGTGAAGCCTCAATTGTCGCCTGATGGAACTAAACTGGCGTTTAGCTCTAATCTGCCGGATCGATGGAATGCTTGGGCGGTCGATCTAAAGTCCGGCGAAGCTTATCACGTCGGCCACGGCTGTCAGCCGAACTGGGCGGCCGCTAACGATCAATTGGCATGGGTGCAGCGAGGAAAATTCAAAGGTGGTTCCGGCATTCGCTTGTTTAAGGTTAAGGATTCCTCGCGGCGTGATTTAGTCGACTTCCCTCACCCACATGGTTACGAATATTTCCCGATGACCTCCCAGAATGGCAAGTATGTCGCTTACGGAGCCGCCCGAGAGGGAGAGCATTCGCATTACGATTCGAATTATCAAATCTTTATCGCTGATTTATCGAGCGGTGAACGAATTCGCGTCACCAACGACAAGTTCACTAATCGCTGGCCGCGCTTTATCCCCTAGTTTGAAGTTAGTCTACTTGACGCGTTTGCGCTCAGGCCGATTGGCCGGGTCGGGGTCCTCGATCGGAGGGTGCTTGGGCTTGGGGTCCTTAAGCGGAGGCTGCTTCTTTTTCGGTTGGTCCGGGGGCTGGCGCTCCGGTGTGCGCGGAGGTTTCTTCTTCGGAGGAGTTTCCGGTTCGGGAGGTGCTTTCTTATGCTCAGACATATAAGGAAAACATTAAGCACGTTCGCTCCCGCATTGTATGATCGCGATCACCGAAGTTCTATTCTTCGCTAAGGGCAGCCTAGATTGGAGTAGAAAAAAGGGCGCCCGATGGCTCGAAAGCCAACGGACGCCCTGGCGCGGTCATTCAAAGAATAGACTTATTTCATCTGCTTCCTATCGGTCAGCAGTCTTGTGAGTTCTATCGCTCGATCTTGATGCATCATGCTCAAAACCTGTCCCATGCGTTTACCGGGGAGGCGTTGAAGTAACTCGAGCGCAATAGTTTCATCAAGTTTTGCAATCAGCGGTGCAGCTTCCTGCGGCGGCATAGAGCCGTAGACATTCGCAAGCTGTTCCATACGTGATTCATATTGATTGTCTTTGGTCTGGCGGTGCTCTTTTAGCGTGCGGGTTAATGATCGCATTTCCGCCACACGCGCCGAGATTTCCGCTTCTCGCTTGTTTAAGTCATCTTCACGGCGCTCAAGTGCTTCACGGCGCTGCTCAAGCTCAACTCTGCGCTCATCAAGCTCCAGGAGAACCTTACGCTCCGCGGCTGTCCAACCGCCTTGCTTAATTATGCTTTCAATCCCCGGGGCTTTCGGCTTGGGAGAGATCTCGGACTGCTCGAAACGCGCTGCCGGCAGCATGCTTTCGATTTGTTCCGAGCGAAGATCTGACTTTGAAGCAACTGAAGCATTTACGACACCTGTGCTAGAAAGCACCTTGAGTATCGCGACTACCAGAATTCCGCTCATCAGCATTACGTGCTTGCCGGTGAGGCTGGACTTGCTTGAGGCGCCGGTTTGCTGCATCTGCATCTGCATTTGTTGAGCAGCGGCGGCCTCCGGAGACAGCGAGAACGAAACATCGCCGGGAATCTTCTTCTTCCCGCCGCGCAGTGCCTCGCTCAGGGCGCCGAAGCCGGATTTTTTTGCCTTCTTGCCTGACTTGAGCTGCTGCTGCATCTGAGCATACATCTCGCGGGCTTGCTCACGATCGAGTCCAGTGCTGAGCCTTGAGCTGCGTACTGAGCTGCCGCGTTCGGATTTTTGCTTACGCTGCTTAGCGGCTTCACGCGAGCGAAGCTCGTTTGCCAACAGCTCCGCCATGTCTTTGCGCTGCTGCGGCGTCATGCGTTTTTTTAGTCTTTCTAAACCTTCATCTTTCTCTGACATACGCGCCTATTGACCTCCTTCGTTCTTTGTAAACCTGTGCCGCTGAACAACCATCTCGTCGACCTGTTTCTTGGCCTTACGTTTGCTTTCTTCGTCGTGCTCAACCTTTCTTCGCCGCTTCACTGCTTCAAGTGATTCAGTTTCTTTGGACTTCTCGATATAGGCTTCGCGGGCTTCGTCGACGGCCTTAGCCGCGTCTAGAATGTGACCGCGCTGCTGCTCAAGCTCATCCTGGAGTCGCTGCTTATAGTCACCCGTTAGACACAATTCTTCGATCGTCATAACGGCATCGCCTAGTCCGCCGAAAACTTCCTGCTCTTCGAGGATTGCTTCCATGCGCTCCTCCAGCGAGAGTAGTCTCTGATTTTCCTCCGCAAGCTGCTGTGCACGTTCCTTCTTCTCCGTTTCCTTGAAGTCGAGCACTTTCTGCAGCCGAAACTTAAATCGCTTCATCGGTTAATAACCTTTCCCTACTGAACCGGCCGTTCAATCTGTTGAACCTGTTGACGGCTGGCAAAGGATGTCGAATTGCTGTTATCGAATACGGAACTCAGCATCGACATACATTCGTCCATCGAATACTTTTCGTTTGGAGCTTGCCGCAGGAAATCATTCAGCAGCTCGATATGCTGAACAGCGGCGTCGACGCGCGGGTTCTGGCCCGGCTTGTAAGCTCCAATTGTAATTAGGTCTTCCGCTTCCTTGTAGTCAGCTAGAACTGTGCGCGCTTTATAAGCAAGGTTCATAGCCGCCTCGTCTACAATCTCGGGCATTAGCCGCGATACACTCTGAAGAATATCGATTGCGGGATAGTGTCCCTTCGAGGCTAAATCTCGCGAGAGGATAATGTGACCATCTAGGATACCACGCACTGCGTCGGCAACCGGCTCGTTCATATCGTCGCCTTCTACCAGCACCGTATAAAAACCGGTGATCGAACCGTTACCGGCTGTCGTGCCCGCTCGCTCCATGAGCTTTGGAAGCATCGCGAATACCGAAGGAGTATAACCGTTGGTACTGGGAGGTTCGCCTACGGCAAGGCCGATTTCGCGCTGAGCCATACAGAATCTCGTAATCGAGTCGAGCATTAAGGCAACAGTTTCGCCTTTGTCGCGAAAATATTCTGCAATTGCAGTTGCGGCGAATGCCGCACGAATTCTCAGCAGTGCACTAGTGTCACTTGTCGCGACAATTACCACGCTGCGTGCCATCCCTTCAGGACCCAAGTCACGTTCGACGAACTCTCGAACTTCCCTGCCCCGCTCACCGACCAGCGCGATGACGTTGATCGAACTGCGTGCGTGTTTGGCAATCATGCCGAGAAAAGTAGATTTACCGACGCCGGAGCCGGCCATGATCGCTACACGCTGACCAACTCCGATCGACAACATGGTATTTACTGCTTTAATTCCTGTGTCGTACGGCTGCGAGATGCGCTCGCGCAGTAGAGGCGAAGGCGGGCTGCGAAACAGCGGAGCTTCTTCGCCGTCAATTATCGGCGGACCTCCGTCGAGCGGTTCTCCAAGCGGCGTAATCACTCGTCCCAGCAGCTTCTCGCTGACTAGGAACTCGGCTCCCTCTCCGTGTGCGATAATGCTCGCGCCTGGAGCGATGCCGTGGAGCTGATCGAGCGGCATCAACAAGATCCGATCCTTTTTGAAGCCCACGACTTGCGCCATAACCTGCTGTTCGCCCTGGCGGATGACGCATGTCGAGCCGACGCCGACAGCGGGGCCGTTGCCTTCGACAATCAGCCCCGTTACGTCGGTGACAACTCCTCGAGCAGACACAGGCTGTGCTCGCTCGAGAATAGTATTAGCACGCTCCCAAATACTCATTTGCGATAGACCTCGTAAAGCTCTGCTGCAACTTGCTCCCACATCGACTCAAGTTGGAGGTCTGTTTCTCCGAAATCTGTTTCTATGACGCAGCCTGATTTTATCGACTCGTCTGCGACGTAGTTCACACCGAGTTCGTCTGACTGCATGTCTTCGGGAAGTCCGACAACTTCCAGAAATTCAAGATCCTGCGGCGAAACCCGAATTCTCAGCGCACTGGCGCTACCTAGGCAGCTAATGCCCTTCTTAATAATGTCGTAAATGTATTCCGGCTTCGCTTCTGCGGTTGTCTCGAGAATTTTGCGCGCAACCTGAAGTGAAAACTCAAGTGCGTGCCGCTCAACCTCTGTGTAGACGATGTTTACTTTGGTGTTCAAATCGGCTGTTAAAGACTGCATCCGCTCAACTAACTGATTGTAGTTTTCAACTACCTCGGCTTTCGCTTCTTCGACGCCTTCAGCGTAGCCTTCCTTCTTCCCCCTGCGGTAAGCTTCGTCTACTTTGCGCTTAATCAGCTCCTCATCAACCACCGCAGCGGGTGCGTCCACCTTCGGGTCAGCCGGCTTGGATAAGGATTCGTTATGCCAGATTGAACGTGACTCGTGTGGGACTTGAACCCCGAAGTCGTCGAACATTGCGTCTACGCGAGTGCCTCCGGATGGAATAACCTCGATTTCCATCGGAATAAAGTTGAGGTTCTCCAAGCGCTCGCCGACAACTTCCCACTCTTGCTCCTTATATGGAGTCGGGCGAAAGTCTCTCTGCGAGACCAGGCGAAACTCGTCGGCTGCGTCTTGAGCGGCGCGAGTCTCTTCCTGTTCTGTGGCAAATGAATCTTCCATCGATTAAACGAGTACCTCTTCTGCTCCGCCGCCGACGGTAATCTTGCCTTCTGCATCGAGTCGGCGCACGATATCGACAATGCCTTGCTGCGCTTTGACGACGTCTTTGAGTTTTGTGGGTCCGAGCGATTCGAGATCTTCCTGAAGCATCCCTGCAGCCCGCGACGATATGTTGCGGAACAGCAGCTCCTTGAGGTCGTCGCTTGCTGTCTTGAGGTTTTCCAATGTCGACGTCACGGTCGGGCTGTTCTGATCGACGAGCGCTCGAGCCCTGGCGGTCGTTGCTTTCACATCATCAAGTGAGCCTTCAATTTTGTCGGACCAGACTTGCACCTTCTCTTTCACGAGCGTGGTCGTGTCCTTGACATCCTTGATCGGCCAGAGGACCTGCCTGATGGGATCACCTACTTGCAGGTTGATGCCAGTGACCGTCACGCGGTGTTCTCGGCGGTTGAGCACGTTCGTGAGCTTCTGGGTACCCCGACCGGCT
>JAUIIP010000119.1 GCA_030431555.1 bacterium | reverse complement strand
AACAGGACCGTGCCGGGATTCAGATGTTTGCTGACCCTTGAAACGAGCTGATAAAACTCGCTTTCCTCGCCTCCAACTGTGAGCTGCTTTGGTTGTCCACGAGAAGTCTGAAAATCCTCATCCTGCTCCCATCGCGCGAGGACACGGCCCAGGAGCGTTATCGGTCCGCTAGGAAGGGGCTCGTTCTCTTTATCAATTCTGTTTACCTCATCCCGAGTCACGCCGCTTAACGCACTTACACGACTTGCATTGATCTTAGAACCGTTGCGCTCAAGCTCTTCGCGAGCGGCCTGCACAAAAACGATTTTTGCGACTCGGGAAAAGTGCTGAATCGCATAGCCTTTGCGCACGCAAAACCTAGCAAGCGGCAATAATAGCCATTGCAGATACTTAAGATTGTTTTGCGGATCTACCATTTTTAATTAGATGCATTTTTTAAGCACTTAGTGCCCACAACGCCTCAACTCGCAACTCCAAGTCTAACTCAGGCCAGGAAACTCTGCTATACCGGTCTGTAATCGGCACAAAATCTTCTTTACTAAACACATGTAATTAAATTAGTTTTTAGTACTTAACACGATTAGATCAAACTTCCTTCCACAGAAGCTTCACACAATTCTGCAGCTTAATTGGTGCATTTTTTACGCACTATGTGAATAGTTTTATATGAAGAACTGGCAAGCTCTAACCGAAGGCAGCCCTCAGTTCCGGGTTTAGATTAGACGCAAGCAGTCTGCAGCTACTGGGCGAGTGCCCTGAACTCGAGTTCTTTTATAAGCGAGGATTTAATTGATTTACGCTGAACTGCGCGTTCAATCGCCCTAGAAAGCACTTCAGTATAGAGAAGTGGAGGGTGAGATTTAACCCAAAGGTAGAATGCAAACGAGCCGGGCATCGGATTCAGCTCGTTGAAGTAAATCTTGTCGGTATTCGTGTCGTACATGAAGTCAAAGCGGACGATGCCTGAGCAGTCAAGCACACGAACCGCTTTTTTGGCGTATGCGATGACACGCTCCTTGATTTCCGAATCGAGGTGCTTCGGATCGATGTCCCGCGTCAAATTCGCCATTCCCCCGCTTTCGTCGCCGGTCTTCTTTGCGCCGCCCTCGCGCAGATATTTATCCTCGTATGAGAGCACACCACTCGAGGAAACGGGGATTTCAACTACTGAAGCGAGCGGTTCCTCTTCCTCCAAAACCGACACATTGATTTCGAACATATCGGCGAGAAATGGTTCGACGATAGCAGAACTGTCGTGGCGAAAGACCAGCGCAAGTGCGGAGCGAAGTTCGGATTCGTTTTCCGCCTTCGCGATTCCGATACTTGAGCCTAGATGGCAGGGCTTAACGAATACCGGATAGTCTTTAAGAGCCTCACCGCCAAATACTAACTTAAGCGCCGCATCGAAATCCTTTAGTGCGTCTTCCTTTCTGACTACCACACCGGGGAGAACCGGGATGCCGTGGTCTTGAAGCACGCTCTTGCAGATGTACTTATCCATCGCAACGGCCGAGGAAAGAACTCCTCCGCCCGTATACGCCGCGTCCGCCAACTCCATTAATCCTTGGACACAGCCGTCTTCACCGAATTCCCCGTGAAACGCGAGGAAGTAGACGTCGATCGGAATAACGTCGCCGCTGCGAAAGCTGCCAACCGAGGTCGTAGCTTTGCGCCCGATGACCGTAAGCCCCTGGGAGTCCGGCACAGGCAATAGCGTTACTTCGCTGAGTTCATTCAAGCAGCCGGGAAGTCCACGATAAAAGCTTCGCTCAAGCAGCTCATCCCCTACATACCAATGACCGTTCGGTGCAATGTAAACCGGCACAACGTCATATTTCTCAACATCGAGCGCCCGTATCAGCTGCAATCCGGTTATTACGGAAATCTCATGTTCAACCGAACGCCCGCCGAAAACGACACCTACAGTTCTCCGATTCGTGCTGCCGTGTTTCATGAGGTCTTAAGCCCTAAAATCTAACATACTCTTCGAATACATCCGGCAAATCATTCTCAAGCAAAATCACATCGCCGGACTTTTGCAGCCTGCGAAGATTTTCCAGTGCCGTATCACGATCTTCGAAGACTAAAACTTTTTCCTGCGGAAAGCGCTTGCGTTCAAGCCCAGAGCGCAAGGCATCTAGGTTTGTATCGCCGACAAGCATTACTAGGTCGCAAACTTCCGCCGCACGCGAAGCCGCCTCCGCATTAGCTTCCGTCTGCTCTTCGCCCAGCTCAATCATCCCCGGAGTTACAAGGATCTTGCGATCCCCCGGAAATGCCGCAAGGACATCCAAAGCGGCGGCGAAGCCAATTGGATTGCTGTTGTAAGCATCATTAAGCTGCACAATCTTGTCTGTCTTAACTACAGAAAGCCTATTGTCAACCGGCGCGAGATTACTGATAGCCGCAAGCACAAATTGAGGATCCGCTCCAAGCGCGCAGGCCATCGCAAATGCGGCCATAATATTGGACAGCGCCGGCTTGCCGAGGAGCTTCGTGCGTCCCCCATATAGCTTTCCGTCCCAATGAATCTTGAAACTGGTTCCCTCCGGATCGACATTGAAATCCTCCATCCAGACTCCGAGGCCACCGGCGTCTTTGTCAAAGCCGTAAAGGATCGTAGTCCGTTTGCCGAACTCCTCCGCCGCTCTGCGCGCCCCGGGGTCGTCGCCGTTGCAGACAAGGATTCCATCGTCCGCAACCGCACGCGCCAGTTCAGTCTTTGCCCGGTAAATGTTCTCGCGTGATCCGAAGCGCTCAAGGTGCATATTGCCGATCGCGGTTATAATTGCTGCTTTCGGCGGCGTGAGTTCGCAAACTTTCTCGATAGATCCACGGCGGTACGCGCCCATTTCAATTACTGCGTACTCGTGAGACGGCTTTAACTGCTCACGAATCAAACGTGTGTTACCCATCAGAGTATTCACACCGCGCCTAGGCCAAAAAGTAGCTCCGCGAGTTGTTTGCAGCAGTTCGCCGAGCATATTTTTTACCGACGTCTTCCCGTAGCTGCCCGTTATGCCAATGATAAAAGGATCGTATTTTCGAACTTTAGCTGCGGCCTGATCTAAGTAACGCAGCTGCCGCCTCTCCTCCCCGGGCTTTAGTACATCCAGGGCAAACGCCAGAATCCACGGGACTGATTGAACGACTAGAATCTGCACTGCCCACGTAAGCGCAGGGTGCTGCGCCCAGTAGCCAAGGAAGCCGAAGCCGAAGCTCAAGGCGGCTATCATAAAAAACGCGCTGCGGTAAATACGCAGAGCCCGCTCGGTCATGTTCAGTTTAATCTTTCCGCTTGATCGGGGATCAGGCTCTGAGCTGGCTAGGCCAGTCAAGGCTGCAGCACCCGCAATAGAGATTATCACCGCGATCATTCCTGGCTCAGTAAACAGAGCGGCGAGCACAATTACACTGAGCACAACCGTGCCTCTTGTGTCATAAGCTGAGTTACTGCGGACCCAGTCGAGCATCCGCCTTGAGTTGTATTCATCCTGCTGGGCGACCCGCAAGTAGCGCGCCAGGCGCTTTGCGCTAAAGAAAAGCGTCGCCGCAAACGCCAAAACAAAGGTGATCAGAGAAGACATATCAGGCGGCCTCCTCAAGATTCTGCGCCTCTGCCTCGGCCAAGAACGGGAGCAAATAATGCGCAATCAAATGTGAACCGACGTCCTTAAACGGGTAGTGGTCCTGCCCTTGGAGGACGATGAGCTTGGCTCCCGAAATCAACTCTCTGAATCGCTCCCCGAGAGCTAAGGGAGTTTCTGTGTCACGCGAACCCCAAAGCAGCAGAGTCGGAGCGTGTATCTTACGGCAATTGGCAGTCTGATCTTCTGTGACGGTTTTTACGAGTGTGCCACGCAGTTCCCCCGCTGCAAGATAATCCCGTGAGCCAAACTTGGGCACAAACCAACCCTTGAACCAAGTCGTTCCAAATTGAGCGTCAGACCACTTAATAATTGAACGCAGTGCAGCTATACACCTTGATCGCAGCGAGCGTAGAAAAGGCTGCGCTAACTGTAGTCCATGACTACCGATAAGAGACAGGCTGATCACCCGCTCGGGGTGTTTAGCTGCCAGGCGCAAACTTATGCGTCCGCCGAAAGAATGTCCTACGAAGTGGGCGCGATTTATATTGTGTTTATCAAGATAATTGAGAATGCACTGAGCATAGTCATGAGTACCCCAGTCGGCAGGCGGAGCCGCACTGCGACCGAAGCCCGGCAGGTCAATCAGGTGCACTTTGTGCTTCCAGGCGAGCAGTTCTGACAGCGGTTTAAAATCTGCGCGGCTGCGCCCCCAGCCGTGCAGCAGAACTACGTCGCTGCCGGAGTCGCCAAGCTGAGAACTACTGAGCTTTTCCATTGCCTTTAATCCTGGGTGTGGATTGTCGTTGATCATTATCAAATCTTCGTACTATCACCTGCCCCCGCACCCGTAAATCAATCTCACGTGCGATTTCCGACCTTGAATGTAAATCTTGAATAACAGTTCGAAGTTGTTCCAGTTTTGTTCGTGCTTCATCCAGGTCATGCACGCTGAGCCTAACCAAGGAAGCAGTATCCGGGTGCAGCGGCTCAACTGCAATTTCGCCCGGCAGAACAAGATACTGAAAAACATCAAACGGCAGACGGCCGGCGAGTTCGAGGTCGCGGATCATCTCCAACCCGCGGCGAAGCAATGTTTTGTCCTCCCCAATCACACTCACCCGAGGTAAGGCACTCAGCTCAACGACAACCTCGGGGTCTCTTACCTCATCCAAGGACTCAACTATTTCCATCTTACGTGACAGCAGCCAGGACTTTTCCTGCGAACGCCACACTAGCCAAGGTTCGATCTCAGTTATCTCAATCTGCGCCCGCAGAAGGTAAATGCTGAAGCTTACGCTGGCGTCCTTTATCCAAGGATGGCTTCGAAGAAACCTGCTCCAACTGCCCGGATCCGCGTCCCAAGCACTGTCAAGCTTGGCCCGACTAAGAAAGGAAAGTATTTCATCATCCCCAAGGAAGTAATTGCCGCTGACTTTCTCTATTTCAACGTGCGTCAGGTTGCGCCAAGCTTCTTCCATTATCGCAAGCACTTGATGGACTTCGGACAGCTCGTTTCCAAGCGGTGGAGGCTCATCGGTCAAACTCAAAGTGCTTGCCTCAACATCATCATGCTTAGTCTGCGAGCTGCGTTCAAGCTTCGACCCGGCTTTGTCCAGCACAGACAGAACGCCGGTAACAACCAGCAGTAAAAAGCATAAGAGAATCGATTTTCTCATCTCACCACAGTCTAATCTCAGGCTGCAAGTCTATCGACTTCCTGCTGCGCACTTCCTGCATTGCGGCTTCCAGCAACTGCGCAACTTCCGCACTCTTCGCCTCAGCGCTTAAGCGCACAAGCCAGTTCGCATGCATCTGCGAAAACTCAATCCCTCCGCAGCGTCGTCCTTTAAAGCCGCAGTCCTCAAGAAGTTCCCCGGCTGATGCCTGACTGGGGTTGCGGAAAACGGAACCGGCCGAAGGCAAATGCAGCGGCTGTGTTCGCTTTCGATACATTAAGTTCTCCCTCCGCTGCTTACGACAGTCCTCGACTCCACGGCGACGAAGCCTAAAACTTGCTCCGACGACAATAGTTCCCGCGGGCAGCTCGCAAGTACGGTAGCCCATGCTGAGTTCGCTCGCATCAATAAAACTTTCCCCTGCCGCCTCGGCGACGTGGACTGATACCAGCGCGTCGGCAATACAACCGCCGTGCGCACCCGCATTCATCGCCACCGCCCCACCGACCGTTGCCGGGATTCCGGACGCAAACTCAAAACCGCTAAGGCCTTTTGAGGTCAAAAGCCGACTTAGCGACATCAGACTCGTCGCCGCTCCAACGTATAGACGCGGCTCCTCGTCTGATTGATTAAGCAGATTGACCGCCCCCTCGACAGGCAGCAGGCGGCCTCCGTCCTCCAAGGCAGCTCCCTGCAGTCCCCTGCCCAGCCGCAACACGGGGTAATCGAGCGCTGCGTCCGGCAGAACGACATTCGAACCGCCGCCTAACATCTTCCACGGCTGCGCCAGTTCTTCGAGTGAACGGCAAACACTCCTGCACGCCTCAATAGAATTCAACTCTGCCAGCAAAGTAGTGGCTGCTCCAACTCCGAAGGTAGTAAGTTCCTTAGCGGAGACACCGTGGCGCAGCACGACCCCGTCAAGGCGCGCTAACGCCGCTTCGGCTGCTTTCACCGCCTTACACCCTTGGCAGCCAGCTCCGCGAACTGATGAGCAAACTTGCTAACATCACCCGCTCCCAGGAAGACGACGACATCCTGTGCGCTGCATTTAGCAGTGAGCTGGTCTACGGCATCTGCCAAGCTTTCGACGTATACGCATTCAGTGTCTCTGATCGACTCGCTTAAAGATTTAGCAGATACACCTTCTATCGCTTTTTCACCCGCCGCATAGATCGGACTAACGAGAAGTGAATCCGCTTCGGAGAAGGCACCAACGAAATCACCGAATAGTTCCTGAGTCCTTGAGTAACGATGCGGTTGAAACACGACTTTCAGTTGACCTGACTCGCCGTCGGGCAGCCACGCCTGACGAACCGCTTTTAGAGTGGCTATTATTTCCTGTGGATGATGACCGTAATCGTCGATTACCGTCGGCTGCTCCGGCCCCTGACACAAAATTTCGCTGCGCCGTGCTACGCCGGGGAAATGCTTAAGTCCTTCAACGGAGGCCTCTACAGGGACCCCTAGTTCAATCCCCACTGCAATTGCTGCCAATGCATTGCAGACCATATGCTGTCCAGGCAGGGGCAGCGCAAGCTCCGCTCTCTCCTTGCCGCTGACGACGACAGAGCAACGGCTGCCCCGTCGATCAAATGTAATATTGCGAGCACAGACATCAGCTTCAGGGTGAACACCATAGCGCAATACGCGTCGTTTAAGTTTCGCGAGCAGCCCCTCTACTACAGCGTCGTCTGCGCATGCGACGACAGTGCCGTAAAATGGGACACTTGACATAAACCTGAAGAACGCTTCTTCAAGAGCGCCGAACGAGCCGTAATGACTCATATGCTCGCGATCGATGTTGGTGACTACCGCTACTGCGGGCCTCAGCAGCCCAAAGCTGCCGTCACTCTCATCTGCTTCCGCCACCATAAACTGTCCGCTGCCGAGCGATGCGCCGCTCGGCTTCGTCAACACCCGCCCTCCGACAATTACGGTTGGGTCAAGACTGCCTGCCTGCAATACCTCACCAACCATGGTCGTAGTTGTAGTTTTCCCGTGAGATCCGGCGACAGCGACGCCGTATTTCATTCGCATTAGTTCGGCCAGCATCTCGGCTCGAGGAATAACCGGTATTCCTCGTTCGATTGCCGCGCACACTTCCGGGTTGTCTGGAGCTATCGCGCTAGAGACCACAACGTATGACACGTCGTCAGCGAGATTCTGGGTCGCATGCCCAATCTCAACTCTAGCTCCGAGCGACCGCAGATGCTCCACCGCAGCGCCTGCCTTAAGGTCAGTGCCGCTGACGCGGTAGCCCAGATTGAGCAAAATCTCAGCGATGCCGCCCATGCCGACACCACCAATTCCCACAAAATGGATGTGAATACTTGTCCGATACATCTAAGTCCTACTTGCCCAGAAGCTCTTTAGCGATGCGGCGCGCAGGCCGCTGCAGGTCGCCCTGGTGCAGACCCTGCAGCGCTGTTGACATCCTACTTAAGCGACTTGGTTCAAAGCGTAAATCCAGCAATAGCTTCCCTAGTTCAGCCGAGCTATTCTCGCCCTGCCTAAGCACTAGGGCCATGCCATTTTGGGCCGCACGCGAGACATTGGCAAGTTGATGCCCTCCGGCAATTTCCAGCGGGATATAGATCGCGGGTCGGGCAGCAGCACATACCTCGGCAACAGTCATCGCGCCTGCGCGGCAAATAATCAAATGTGCGCTCTCGTAGCGCTTGCTCAAATCGTTTGCAAAACCAAGAACCTCGACTCTAGAAAACCCCTGCTCAGCGTACGCCGCGCTAACTTCTTCGGCGTTGCGCTCACCAGCCTGGTGAACCACAGAAAAGTTGAATTCGTTGAACAGTTCGGTTTGTTCCAAAACCAGTTCGTTGAGAGATTGAGCCCCCTGACTACCGCCAAGAACCAATATTCTGAATTCTTCCTGCCTCCCCGGAGATTTGTACTGAGCAGTCTCGTAGAACTGCGCGCGGACGGGATTCGGCAGTTCGACAACTTTCGCTCCCTTCAGCGACTCAACTCCAGGCGGAGCATAAACGCGGCTCACAAAGCGAGCTAGGATGCGATTAGCCAAGCCAGACTGCACATTTTGCTCATGGAGCACCGCTCGTTTGCGCATCAGCCAAGCGGCAAGAACCGGAAAAAAGGAAGGATAGCCCCCGAAACCGATCACCACATCAATCTTTCGCTCCCGATATAATTTCCAGAGCCTAAGCAAAGCCCGAGGAGCAAGTATCAATAATTTGATCAACGCGCTTATGCCGCCGCCCAATACCGGCGCAGAAGGCACCGATTTTAGCTCGAACCCCGCACCTGCGATCAGAGGTTGTTCAAGCGGTCGGCCGCTGCCGACAAAGATTATGCTGCCGCTGGAGTCCAGTTCTCTCAATTCTTCGGCGACCGCCAGAGCGGGAACAATGTGGCCGCCAGTACCACCGGCGGCAATGACTACGTTCATGATTTTACAGGCACCTTGGCCAATCGCATGAGAATGCCAACGGCGATAAGGTTGGCAACCATTGCACTCCCGCCGTATCCGACTAAAGGCAAGACCAAACCTTTTGTCGGAAGTAAACCCGTCACCACCATCATGTTCAAAAAAGCGGGAACGCATAATAGCAAAGTAAGGCCGACCGCCATTGTCGAAAGCTCCGAAGACTCTCGCAGTTTGAGCGAAATAGAAATCCCTGCTCCGCCAATGAGAAAGAATGTGATCAGAGCTACTGAGCAGCCGATTAAACCCATTTCCTCTCCGATTACGGCAAAGATAAAATCGGTGTGTGCGGCAGGCAGATAAAATAACTTTTGCTGCCCCGCTCCCAGGCCGGCTCCACTGATCCCACCGGAGCCGACAGCGATTAAAGATTGGATTAGCTGGTAACCGGTGTTCGAGGGGTCGTCGAACGGGTCCAGAAATGCTTGTATACGTCGCAGCCGATATGCGGACGATTGAATCATCGTCCAAGCCGCAGCTGCCCCTAAAATTGCAGCGCCGAATAAATGAGTAAGCCGCGCCCCTGCCACCAACAGCTGAGCAAAAACTATTAATCCGATTACGGCGCTAGTGCCGAAATCAGGCTGCAGCAACAGCAACAACACAACAGCGCCGACGATGCCGAACGGTATCGCCAAGCCTCCTGCCAGAGTACCCAAGCGCTGTTCTTGTCTACCGACATAGGACGCTATATAGAGAACGATGCCCAGCTTTACGAATTCACCAGGTTGAATTCGCAGCGGTCCAACACCAATCCAGCGCTGCGCGCCGCCGGCTTCTATTCCGACCGAAGGCACAAGCACCAGTGCGAGCAGAAAAAAACTTCCGCAGAGAATGACAGGCCCCAAGCGCAGCATTTGCCCGGGCGGTATCTTTTGAACTCCCAGCATTGCCAGCACACCGACCAGCATATGCAGCACATGCTTTTTCGCGAACATCAAGCCGTCCGCATGCTGCTGTTCGCCCAGTGGGGCGGTAGTCGAGAGCACCATCAACAAGCTGATGCCCAGCAAGGCGACGCAGCTAATCAGCAGCAGCATCTCCACACCGAGTACAAAGCGGGCGCCATGCCCTGCGCGAGCATGCAGCATCTTCCCTCGAACAGCTATAGAATCCGGCATTGCGCTAGAGTACTAAGTAATCGCTCATATGAAAACGGGTATTTGTGTTTCCAGCGACAGGCTAGTCGGCTTCGCAGGCCTCGATTGCCCGACGAAATGCAATTCCACGCTGCGCAAACCCTTTGAATGCGTCGAAGCTCGAACAGGCCGGACTAAAAAGAACCACATCCCGCTCCTGGCTGGCCGCAAAGGCTGCAGCCACCGCATCTTCCAAGGCGGCGTGCGCCTCGACGACTTTCCCGCTTCTCTCATTAGCGGGGAGC